>DATJEH010000220.1:0-42208 GCA_035496875.1 Terriglobales bacterium
ACTTCTCAATACCACCGTTCCTACGGGCTCCTATTCCAATGGTTCCACGCACGCCACCTTCTCCCCCACCCTCGGGTTCGGCAAAGGCTGGGGCGCTTTCGACATTCAGAGTACGGCTGGCGTGACTTTGCCCACCGGGGACGTGGATATCCAGGGCACGCCCGTGGGCCTGAATGCTACCTTCCAGTACCGGCTCCTCAAAAAGTTCTGGCCGGAAGTGGAGATCAATTCGACTTTTTGGACGAACGGCAAAAACGCCGGCAAAAAGCAGGTGTTTCTGTCACCGGGACTGGTGGTGGGCCGCCTGCACTTGTGGAGGAGAGTGGGTTTCGCTATTGGAGCGGGAGTTCAACTCGCGGCTACTACATTTCATACCTACAACCACAGCTGGGTCACATCCGTACGATTTCCGTTCTAGCAGGCTGCCAAGAATTAAGAGGTAGCACAGCCCCGAAAATTTTGGATTGAGTCGGGCTCCTTTTGCGGCAAATGGTGGAGACGGCTACTTCACGCGGCCGCAGCTTGACCCCAGCCACCTGGAAGTGAAATTCTTAATAGTGTCCACGGAGCGGCCCCTGCTGGTTGCAATCATCTCTACTGAACCCTTCACGTGCTCTCTATCGAGGGCTACGAATTTTCCTGAGCCCGTCAGCTTCATGCCGGAATCCCGATAGTTGCAGGAAGCATTGCCTTTGATTTTGCTACTGCTCGCCGCAAGTGTCGTCCAAGTGCATTGCCGGTCCAGGGTGAAGTCGGGCTTTGCCAATTGTTGCCTGGTCAAGCATCGTTTATACGTTCTGGTGTGAGAATCCGCTTTCCTTCTTTCTTCCAGTCGGGCGCGCTGTTCTGGCGTAAGTCGGTTCAGCATCTCGGCGGGAAGCGCCAGTTCGCCGGAGGCCGTCGCCACAGTCGTTTGCCAAAGGCCGGGTTTGATGTTGAAGGGCTGGACTTTATGGCTTGACCAAAGGGGAAGGCTCAGGGCGAGAACTACTCCCAAAAGAACAATGTGAGTGCGCATTGCTTTCCCCCGCGAGGTGGCCCCCGCTTTGAAGCACGCAACCCCGCGCCCTCAGGGATAATTGATCCCGTCAGCCGGGTCAAAGGAATTGCCCGTGATTCGTGTCTGACCTCCTAAGCCCTTGTGTCTGAAGGCATTAAGGCGACTGCTGACGCGCTCCAAGACGCATGCTATGATTCCGGCCCAAGTTCAGAGTGGGGGCATGCTACCGGAGGTTTCCCCAGGCCAAATTTTCCGGTTCGGGTTGTTCGAGGCGGACGTTGCCCGCAACGCGCTGAGCAGTGGCGGTGTGCGCGTCAAAATTCAGGACCAGCCCCTTCGCGCGCTGATTATCTTACTGGAGCGTCCTGGCGAGATAGTCACGCGTGAGGAACTGCGGCAAAGTCTTTGGCCGGAGGGTACGTACGTTGATTTTGACGGCAGCCTCAACGCGGTCCTGAAAAAATTGCGGTCGGCGATTCACGACGACCCGGAAAATCCCCGCTTCATCGAAACCGTTCCTCGCCGCGGATATCGCTTCATCGCGCCGGTCTCCAGCAATCCCCAAAAGCGCACTGCCGCCGGGGCGGACACGGTCCTGGCTGCCGCTGCGCCCCCCGTCGCGACCGAGACAGTACAGACAGCAGTGGCCGGGCATCGGCCGCAGTTCGGGACTTTGGTCCATGCCTTGCCAATGGTTGCGCTGGCTGCTCTGGCTGTGGCCGGATGGTTTGCCTGGCAGAGCAAAAGGTTTGCCCCGCGGCAGGTGAGAGCTGCGACCCAAACCAGGTCTGCAGTGCACATGCGCAAATCGGTAGCAGTTCTCGGATTCCGCAATCTTTCCGGCCGTACCGACGACAACTGGTTGTCTACAGCGCTTTCTGAGATGCTGAGCACCGAATTAGCCGGGGGCGAGAAGCTGCGATTGATTTCGGGCGAAGATGTTGCCAACCTGCGGGTTGCCTCGCCATGGACACAAACCGATACCCTGGATCGCGACACGACGGCGCGCATTGGCGCCGCGCTTGGCAGCGACGTGCTGGTCCTGGGTTCGTACATGACGATCGGCATGACCAGCCGCGGGCAACTGCGGCTCGACGTCCGCATGCAAGACGCCAAGACCGGAGAAATACTTACTGAAATGGCGGTGATTGGCGGCAGCCAGGATTTATTCCGCCTGGTCTCTCGGGTTGGTCAAAAATTGAGGGAGCGCCTGGGTGTCCCTGGCCTGGAGGACATGGACGCGGCCGGTGTTCTGGCCGCCCTGCCTTTAGACCGCGAAGCGGTGCGTTCTTATGCGCTGGGGGTGGCCAAATTGCGGCAGTTTGATGCCCTTGGGGCGAAGGACCTGCTAGTCCAGGCTGCCGAGGCCGATCCAAAATTTTCCCTCGCCCATGCCATGCTCGCACGCGCCTGGGGCCAACTGGGTTACGAACAAAAGCGCCGGGAGGAGGCAAAAAAAGCCCTTGACCTTTCCACCGATCTGCCGCGCGCACAACGTATGCTGGTGGAAGGCGATTACTACGAAAGTCTCGGCAACCACGAAAAATCCGGCTCCATCTACCATGCACTATTCGAGCTGTTTCCCGACAACGTGGATTACGGGCTGCAACTCGCCACCATACAACTGGCCGCAGGTCACGGCAGCGAGGCGGTAAAGACCGTCGCTCAGCTGCGGCGACTACCCCCGTCCGCGGCGGACGACCCGCGCATTGACCTGACTGAGGCCAAGGTGGCCAAAAGCAAGGTGGAAGCTCTGGCGCTCATTCACAGTGCTTTGAAGAAGTCATCATCACAGGGCCGGGAACTGGCTTACGCCCAAGCCCGGCATGACCAATGTCTCTCTTTGCTCTATGGTGAGAATCCACAACAAGCCCAGCCGGTGTGCGTAGATGCGTATCACATTTTTCTTGCGGCCGGAAATCGGCTGGCAGCCGCCGATTGTTTGCGCCTGATCGCGGATGGCGAAGGCACGCACGGCCAGTTCGAAGAGGCAATAGCAACCTACCAGCGGGCGCTCGGCATTCTCTTAGAGCTCGGCGATGATGAAAAGACGGGAGCTGACCTGAACAACATGGCCATAGACTTCGCCAATGAGGGCAAGCTGGATCAGGCGGAGCAACTCTATCAGCAGGCCAAGTCTCATTTCGAGCGGGCGGGCGACCGGGGGAATGTGGCGACGGCGCTGGGCAATATTGCTGACATCCTCTATCTGCGCGGCAATCTGAAGGGAGCCGCGAAGCTGTATGAACAGGCTCTGCAAATTGAGCGTTCCATGGATCCGGGATCGCCCGGGTACCTTTTGTACCGGCTGGCGGACCTGAATCTCACCCGGGGCCGGGTTCAAGAGGCGCACCGGCTGGCGCAGGAAGCGGTCGCGGAGTATCCGCCGGAGCAGGGTGCGTATCAATATCTTACGGGGGCCATGATCGTTCTGGGGGAGGCGCTGGAGGCCGAGGACAACCTGGCGGAAGCGCGCAAGCAGTTCGAGCAGTCGTTGGCGATTCGTCAAAAGATAGCCGCCATGAACCTGGTGGCGGAAACCCAGGAAGAGCTCGCTGCATTAGCCCTCCAGGAAAAGCATCCGGAGCAGGCGGAATCCCTGCTGCGCTCCGCAATTGCGGAGTTTGCAAACGATAAGAATGGCCCTGACGCCAGCAGCGCATACACGCTGCTGAGCCGCGCCTTGCTGATGGAAGGAAGATTGGGGGAGGCGGGCGAAGCGGCCGGGAGGGGAGCCGAACTCAGTCTTTCCAGTTCCGATCCTGCCCTGAAGCTTCCCCACGCCATCCAGAAGGCACGGGTCGAGATGGCGAGCCTGGGCCAGAATCAGGCGGGTTCAGCCGCGGCACTCCAAGGATTGCATTCGACGATTGTCATCGCTCAGAGGCTCGGTTACTACCGGGTTGAGTGCGAAGCGCGCATTGCTTTGGGCGAATTCGAATTGAAGACCAATCCCTCCCTCGGCCACAAACACCTGACCACCCTCGCTTCAGAAATGCGCGGCCGCGGGCTGGAACTGCTCGCTCGCCAGGCGGAGGACGCTCTAGGCAATGGTTTAGACGTGGTTGCCGGCAATCGCTCGGCGCACTGAGCTTCCGGATAAAGTCCGTCTATCTTTTCAGACCGTCCCTGCACCCGGATAGTGCTGGTCACCTCTCCTGCGAAGCTGTTCACCTGATTGAAGTTAGCAGGTCACTTCCATTTCAGTTGCAGTTTCTTTGACGCCCGTGTATCAACCGCGTGGTGACTGGCGTCCGGCGGACCACTCGAAACGCGCACGCCGATGGAGATTGGATATGACCGTTGGCACCTATCGCAACAAGGCATTTTTGATCCCCACCCTGCTGGCAGCGCTGGGGTTGATGGCGGCATGGGGATGTAGTTCCAGGGCAAAGTCGAACGACGCGGCGCCGGGTTCCGCTGCGGATGAGAAGTCCGTCGCAACCTCGAACGGCAGCGGCAGCCACCTTGATGTGCTGTGCATCGGAGATCGCATCAACAATCCGCCCGAACCCTTCCATTACTCCTACAAGTACACAGGTGCGTCCGGCTCGGTGAGCAAGGAGGCAGACATTACGCCGCAAGCCATGGACATCACCATCCAAGACCAGTCAGGTACTCATTCCTATCACGGTGCGCGCGCGGACGAAACCAGCTGGGGCCAAGCGGTTCTCGACCTTTCCAACTTGAATATCACCGTAATGTCCAGCCGGCTTGTCCTTCTCAATGATGGTTCTGCCATCACCCAGCAGGGCCCGGAGGCGGTCAACGGCTACCGCACGGTGAAGTATGCCATTGACACCACCAGCGCCAACTCCTCCGATCAAAAGAAGTACGAGACCCTTTTCGGCAAAGGCAGCTATGAAAAAGGCTCGGCGTGGGTCCCAGCGGATGGCTGCGCCGTAAAACTCGTTCTGGACGAGGGGATCGCGCGGCCCGACGGCAACGTGGAGAAGGTTCATTACGAAATAGCGAGGATACGCAAATGAGAGCGGATCTTACGGAGGGCGTGGGTAGGTGAAGAAGCAGCAAGTTTCGGGAACGTTCCCGCCGGCAGTGGTGGTAAGTCTAGTGCTCGCGGCGGCAAGCTGGGCGCCAAGCGCACGAGCCGTCCCTGCGCCGCAACCGGCCTACACAGTCAGCGGAAATGCATTGGCGAATGTATTTCTCAAACCGTCGGCAGTCAGCTGGGGAGGTTCAGCTACCGGCACCGTGGTGCTGCAGCAACGGACCCCGACGGACAAGGTGGTTAACGGAAAGCTGCAGAAGGCCAAGCCCGTGGTGGTCCTTCTCAAGAGCAGCAACAGCCTGGTCAAGGTGCCGGCAAGTGTCACCATGCCGAAGGGGGGAGTCAGCGCAAGCTTCCCGGTGACCATCTCCAAGCCCTCCACCTGCTCCCTCGGTGGCGTGAGCACGGCAAACGCTGTGATCACGGCCACGTATAAGGATTCCCGCACCGCGTCCCTGCAAGTAGGGCAAAGCAGCGGCAAGCCCAGCCGGTACACGAGCAAAACAATTGGGATCAAACCCAGCGCAATACTGGGGGTAAGTCACGATGCCCATGCGCTGATTCTGGACGGCTCCGACAAATGCGTGCAGAGCCTGGTGGCGGGAGACGTCGTGTTTTTCAAAAAGCTCGGTGTGCTGGAAGTGAAGAATACGATGAAGGTCCCCAGCGGCGCGCTTTCGCAAATCAAGGCCACCAGCGGCGGGGTGGCGGTGGCGGTGAGTTCGGCCTCGCTCACCGACTTCATAAATGAGGGCACCTTCCAGGTTTTCAAAAGCACGCTGGGAGAGGCGACACAGCCAAGCGGGCCCTGGGCCCATGGCCTGGAACCGAACCAGCCGGTGAGCGGAGACGGCGAATGGAAATACAAGGTAAGCGGTACCGGCAGCAGCTATTCCTTCCTCGCTTATAAGCAAAACGGAGGACTGCAGGGCAGCGTCAGCGGCAAGGGAGAAATCACGAAATTCGGTTTTAACTTTCTGGCTGTGATCCACCAGGCCAAGCTTCAGCAGGCCACCTTTAAAGTTGACACCAACGGTACGCTGGACGTGGACTGGATGGCTCAGACCACCGGTTCAGGCCAAGGCATCGGAGAATCGCGTCTGCGCTTGCCGGCTTTGCACTCCGGGCTGGTTGACAGCGCGGACGATGTTCCCCTCCTCTACCAGGTCTATGCCAACCTGATTTTTAAACCAGGATTTGGCGAAAAGGCTGCCGCCAAGGGGCATTTCCGCGTGACCTATAACGGCGAGGGGGGCATTGACGGCACCACGCCATTGAATGAAGGGTTGGACGCCCACACCGAGATTGCCAGCACAACCTCATCCGCCAAAGCCGCGCACGGCGCCGTTGTGGCCGTCAATGCGCCCAAGTTCGCGCTCTCGCTGAGCACCGTCAGTTTCCTTTGGGCGCTGGACGCGCGCATGCCCGGTGCATTGAATTCAGCGGGAGCCAGTCTGGCGGACAGCTTGCAGGGGCAGTTAGGCACCTACGTCAAAGCAGACCTCATGCCTCCCACATCCCAGGATTTGTTCAAGGTCCGTCGCGCTTTATCCGTGGGCTGGGTTACGTCCGTAGGTTACGCGGGGGCGGGCATGCTGGCCATGCTCCCCTGCCAGCAGTACTACCAGACATTCCTGACTCTGGGATGGATGGACAAGGATATGCTCGGATCCATTAGCGGTTCGATTCCAGGCAAAGATGGACTGACGATCTTCAAAAAGACTAAGACCACGATCATACCGCTCATTAAGGGATGCGAACCAAAAACATAGGGTGAAGACCTTGTCGTCGCGAATTCAGAAGCTGGTACTCGGGTTGTTGCTCGGGCTGGCGTTGGCCGGATGTCACCGATCCAGCAAGCCGCCCGTCCTGGCGCTGGAGGAATGCGATCCGGGAGGCTACATTGGCTGCCTCCAATCTTCTGCATATCTCTCGATTCCCATTGTTGATGCCAATCTTTCGCTGACTTATTCCAGCCGCTGGACGCGGAGTGAGCCGGGCCAGCCTGCATGGGACGCGACTCCTCTGGGGCTGGGCGGCTGGTCCATAAATGTGGTTAAACGCTACGACCGGGCAAACCAGATTCTCATCAGTGGTGATGGCACGTGGCGCTTGTCTGGCGCCGTCAGTCTTCCAACGGGAGAATTAGCGGTGCCAAGCTACGACGGCGGCCTGGTTTACATCTTCGACTCCGCCGGCCGTCACCTGCGTACGGTTGATGGCCACCTGGGCACTGAACTGCTCACGGTCACCTATGACAGTTCCGGCCGCCTCGCCCAGCTGAACGGGTCGGCCAATGGCCAGCCCGCCCATGTTGTCATTCAGCGCGATGCAAGCGGCGCTCCCCGGGTGCTTGTAGGAATTGACGGCGGGACAACTGAGCTGGCGCTGGATCCTGACGGGCATTTGGCCGGAATCGCCAATCCGGCTGGCGAAATAACACGCATTGCCTGGAATTCAGCCGGACTGGTGGAAAGCCGCACCGATCCGGAGGGTGATGTTGCACGTTTCACTTACGACTCGTCGGGACAACTTGCATCCGCAACCGATGCCGACGGTGTCGCTCGACGATACGAACGCAAATTTTCCGCCGACAGCTTGGAGATACGTGTATCTACCTCTTTGCACCGCGAGTGGAGATACAAAGCGGAGTCCACGGGAGCAGGCATTCGGCGAGCATTTATCAGACCAGACGGTACGCAGAGCACTCAAACCACTGATTCGCGCGGCAATCGGACAATCTCGCTAGCCGAGGGAACGACCTGGAACGTCGGTGCCGTCCCCAATCCAGTGTGGGGCCTGGCTTCCCCGATCCTCACGCCAATTGTGGAGACCAGGCCGGATGGAGTGACCTCGCGGCGGGAAGTGAAGTATGGACTGCAGCCACAGCGTGGGCTTGCCTATGTATTGGCGGGAGCGGTGACCACCACCATCAACGGGCAGGCCTGGATCAAAAATTTCGATCCGGAGAAGCACACCATTGTTCTGGTGGACCCGGCGGGGCGCCGCACCACCAGCACTTATGACGAAGCCGGCCGTCTGCTGAGCCTCTCGGCTCCAGGCGCGGCGCCTGTTTCCTATACCTACAACGCTAATGGCCGTCTTGTCGCTAAGACAATTGGTAAGGGCACATTCGCCCAGACCACCAGCTATTCATATGAGCCTGGTAAGGGCGAGACCATCGTCACACTCGCCGACAAGAATGTGGAGAAGTTAACCGTGGACAGAGGCGGGCGTATGGTCAGCGCCACGGCTGGCGATGGTTCTACTGAGATCCTGGGATATGATGCCGCCGGCCGGCTTAACCAGGTTCAGCCCCCCGGCGGCTTGAATTTCACTCTGGGCGCCAGCCCCGCCGGGCGTCCCACCGCCTTTGTGCCTCCCATGGTCCAGGGGGACGCATCGCTCGAAACCAGTGGCTATGACGCGGACGGCCGGCTGGTGGCCATCTCCGGTCTGGGCAATCGCGCGGTTAACTTCAGCTACGATTCCTCCGGGAAGATTTCCAGCTGGACATTTGACCAGGGCAAGGGCAGCGCTGCTTATGATTCCCGCTCGGGGCTGATGACGCAGGCTACCGACCCCGGCGGGGTTGTTACAGCTTATGGACACACCGGCAACCTGCCCACAAGCTTGGCCTGGTCAGGACCAGTTCGCGGCTCAGTTGAGACGGCGGTGGATGCGAACGGCCGAGCCATCCGCGAATCCGTAAACGGCGGCGCCAGCCTGAAATTCGCCTACGACCCGGCAGGCAATCTCATCGCCGTCGGCCCGCTTTCCCTGGCTCGCGACCAAGGCAGTGGCCTGGTCACGGAGAGCACTCTTGGAATCGTCCAGACCAGACAGGAGTTCGATGCTAGTCAGCGTTTGGTTCGGACAACGACGACTGCGGCGGGCAGGCTTCTGCTCGATCTTCGCTATGGCCGCGACGCTCTGGGGCGGATCACGAGGGCGAGCGAAAACACCAGCGCGGGCAAGACGACAACCACCGAGTATTCCTACGATCGCGCCGGGCGCCTGCAGGGAGTGCGTATCAATGGTCGCACTGCGGAACAGGAAAGTTACGATCCCGCCGGCAACCGCGTCAGCCTGGCGCGAGTTGGCCAGAAGGTTAAGGCGAAGTATGACCATCGCGACCGGCTCTTAAAGCTTGGCAACGCTCAATACACCTGGATGCCGGACGGCACCCTGGCGGGCGTTGCCCAGGGCGAGGTTGCAACCGCGTTTGTGTATGACGATTTTGGCGCTTTACGCCAAGCCAGCTTGCCCGATGGCCGCAAGATTCGCTACCTGGTTGACGCCGAGGGACGGCGAGTCGGCCGGGACGTGGGGGGCAAAATTGTTGCCGGATACCTCTATCGTCTCGATGGCTCCCTTGCCGCCGAAACGGACGGGTCAGGAAAGATAGTTTCCCGCTTTGGCTACGATAATCGCGGGCATCTCGCCCTAGTCGAACGCGCTGGCGTCACTTATCGCGTCATTACCGACGCGGCCGGCAGTCCGCGAATGATCATTGATTCACGAACCGGCACGGTGGTTGAGCAAATCGCATATAGCGCCTGGGGTAACCCAACCCGGGACACGGCGCCAGGATTCATTCCCATCAGTTTCGCGGGAGGCCTGCGCGATCCGGATACTGGCCTGATTCGCTTTGGAGCGCGCGACTACGATCCTGAGGCCGGTCGCTGGACGGCAAGCGACCCAATTCGCTTCCAGGCTCGCGACCCCAACCTGTACCGCTACGCCTTTGCTGACCCGGTGAATCGGACGGATCGAACGGGACTCGATTCTACTCAGATGGTGATCGTGTCGGCATCTGCGCCGCGCTTTCCTGATCCGTGGGGTTCTAACTCCTCCTCTACTTCTACCGACACTCCAAATGACAATCAGGGCGGCAACGGCGTAACCCAGTTCCAGGATCCCTTCGACAATTCCGGGGGGTCCAATATCATCACCATAATTTCTACTTGGACTAACCGTCCTCCCCAGGGCGACGCACAGATTGGGCCTATTGACTACACTTACAATCCGCCGGGCGGTGGCACGGTTGACATAACCCCTGTCGACGGGGGCTACATGGAGATTGGACCGATCACCCAAGTTCCGGACGGCGGTGGCGGTGGCGGGGGAGGCGGTGGTGGCGGCGGAGGTGGGGGTGGCGGCGGGGGCGGTGGGGGTGGTGGCGGCGGTGGCTCGGGTCCCGGGGGCAACGGCCCCGGCGGCAACGGTCCTGGGGGCAATGGTCCGGGCGGCAACGGTCCTGGGGGCAACGGTCCTGGGGGTAACGGTCCGGGAGGCAATGGTCCGGGCGGCAATGGTCCCGGCGGCTCCGGTCCGGGTGGGCCGGGCGGGGGTCACGGAGAACCGCATCTGGACACGATCACGGGGTTGCACTTCGATTTCCAGGTGGCGGGAGAGTTCCTGGTTGCCACGTCCCCGGATAGCAAGTACGTGATTCAGGCTCGGCAACAGCCGTGGGGAGATTTGGTTGCAGTCAACACTGCGATCGCGGCAAACGTGGATGGCGACCGGGTCGGAGTTTACGCCAGGGAACCGTCGTTCCTGGTCGTGAACGGCGCGCCGGTGGAGGAACTGGATGTTGAGAAACGGCTGCCGCATGGCGGTTGGCTGCAACGCCATGGCGGAACTGTCAATATCGGCTGGCGCTCGGGCGGCAGCCTCACAGTCAACCAAGTCGGCGACTTCCTGAACTACACTTTTCTCCCCAGTGCGGCGGAAGCGCCGAAACTATCGGGGCTGCTGGGTACGGGTGACGGCTCAGGACACAACCTCGCCGGCCGGGATGGGACCATGATCGGCCGTCTCGACGCCGATTTTGTGGACAGACTCTACAAGCAGGTCGGCAACAGCTGGCGCATCAAGCCCTCTGAGTCGCTGTTTCACTACTGGCCCGGCGAAAGCACGGCCAAATTTACCGATCTGAGCTTTCCCCATGAAGATGCGGGCAAGTCCCCGTTCTCCTCGGCCGTGCGCTCCAAGGCCGAAGCCATCTGCCGGGCAGTGGGTGTGCGCCGCCAGCCCACGCTGGACAACTGCATTTTCGATGTTGCCATTACCGGCATGCCGGCCTTCGCCGTGGCCTCGGTCGGGATCCCTGAGAACAGGCCAGGCGCCTTTGGCGGGGGTGGGACGACCGCGGCCAGCGCTGCGTCCGCCTCTTCTTCACCCGCGCCTGACCAGTTTGCCATTAAGATGGGCGATACGGTTTCGCCCGATCATCCGGCGCGAGGCGCTGGCGTCATTACTCATGCCGGAGAAAAGCAGGTTTACTCGTTCTCTCTGATGGCGCCGAGCGACATTTATGTGAGCGCGGGTCCGTGCTCGGGTGCGGCGCCTAGTTTTGAAGTCCGTGCCAGCGATGAGAAAATTATAGGCGGCCGCATCGGCTGCGGAGACTTCGGCCCGGTCAACTTGCCCAAGGGCGGCGCCTATCGCCTCATCGCAAGCGCCAACGGAGCCGCGGCGCGCTACAGCTTCACACTGCGCCCGGCATCCTTCGATGAATATTCGATCAAAGTTGGCGACACGGTATCGCCCGATCACCCGGGCCGGGGGGCAGGCATTATCAAGGATTTGGGACAAAAGCAGTCTTACTCCTTTTCCGGCCAGACCGGCGAAGTGATCTACGTGGCCCTTGGCCCGTGTGAAGGCGCTCAACCCAGCTTCGACCTGCGCGCCCCAGACGATAAACTCCTCGGAGGCGTGATCGGCAACTGCTACGCCGATATCGGCCGCGTGGTGCTGCCCGCAACCGGCACCTACCGCTTAATTGCTTTCACGGATAAGTCCAATATTTCCTCCCGCTACAGCTTCTGGATACACACAGTCCCTCCCGACCACCATTTCTCGGTGCGCCTGCCTTTCACCGTTGGTCCGGGCTTTCCTGCTCGCGGGGCCGGCCACGTCACTGCTGCCGGCGAGCAGCAGCTCTATGACTTCACCGCAACTTCGGGAACCACAGTACACATTGAAGGCAAGTGCGGCGGATCTTGTCCCAAGCTTGATATCAGGGCAACCATCCCTGGCGACACAAGTGATCATCTTTTTTGGGATCTGAATTACACCCACGGCGACTGGACGTTGCCCGCCGGCGGTAAATACACGATCCAGGTTCGTTCCAATAGATACGTGGGCGACTACAGCTTCAGCGCCGCGCCAGGGCAGCCGCAACGCCACTGATAACGGGCGATCTCCGGAGGACTGAATGGGCACGATTTGCGAACATTGTGGGGCCCCGCTCGGGGAAGGAGTTGCGTTTTGCACGGAATGCGGTGCGCGGCGCAACGCCAACCGTGAAGCGGCCGCCCCGCGCCGTTTCTGCACGAATTGCGGCTCGGCGATCGCCTCAGGTGCGAGGTTTTGCACGGGCTGTGGCGCTCCCTATGAAGGTCCAGCGACCCCAGCGGTTGCACCGCCGGCGGATGTGAACCAGCCAACGCGCTCGGTGACCGGTGGTGAGGTCCACGCAGGTCCGGCCTCCGGCGGACGGACGCAACCGGCAACCCAAGGCGCCTCTGCGCCCGCCAAACCATCGTCGTGGCTTCCCAAAGTGGTCATTGCAGGGATCGTGATTGTGCTCTTATTCGCCATTGCGACTACCATGGCGGTCATTTATGTGGTGCATCGCGTCAAGCAGAAAGCCGCCGAGATTGAAGCGTCTTCCAGTGTTTCCAGTCTGAAAACGGCGGCAGGCGCAGTCTCGGGAAGCTCTTCCAAGCCTTCCCGTACGGCTGCCCACGGTTCCAGCAAGCCGGCGGCGCCATACGGCTGGACCTTGAAAGATGGCAAGCTCGTGCCAGCGCCGCCGCCGCGGTCATCTATCTCTGCTCCTCCGGTTGCCGCGCCCATGGTGCCGGTTTCTGCCACCGGAGACAGAGCGCACGATTGGGCCCTGAAGTATGAGCGCACGGAGAACGGCCCGGAAGCGGACCTGGTGGTACGCACCGGCGACATCAACAACCTCGGTTTCGGCTGGCCGCAAGGTTTCGATCCTTTTTCCGGTAAGTCAACGCCGCCCCATCGATGGCCCGATGTCAACAACATTCCTGAGGGCGCTCCCGACGGGACGGACCGCATCATGATAGGTACCGCCGTAACCGCCAGTGGGGGGGATGGCTATAGTGGCGCGCTGGGGGATTGCGGCCTTGAAAAGCAGTTGGCGGCTAATGGTCCGGTGCCAGCAGCGACCACCGCCTCACTGGAGGCAAGCTGTAAACGCATGCGCCAGTTGACCATGCCCGCGCCCATCGTACTCAAGGTAGACGCATTGCCTGCCAAAATTGATGCCGTGGTCGTGCAAATGTTCGTGGATGATTTTCAGCCTATGCCCATGCACTCGCATTTTCAGGTCAGCTTGAATGGCACCCGGATTCCCAGCTTCGAGTACGCCATCAATGCCCTCGATCAGACTGGTCCCATCGGCAAGCTATTGACTCTGAGGCTGCTGCCGGAATACTGGCCCTTGCTGAAATCAGGCACGGTGAAGCTGTTGTTCGACGACCCTACCACTCACGTGCCGGATGGATATGCGATTGATTTCGTCCGCATCCTGGTGAACCCGCACCAATTCAAGTATCAGGTTTCACTGGCTGCCACCGTAACCGATGCGGACAAGCACACACCTATTTCCGGCGCCACCGTGAGCGCTGGCCTGGGGTCGGCCGCTACCGATCAGCACGGGAAATGCCAGTTAAACGGATTGCCTGCGGGACTGGTGGTCGCCACCGCGGCCGCTCCGGGCTATGACGAGAATTCCGTTCCCGTGGACCTGGTTTCAGGCCAGACCGGGAACGCCGAAATCCAACTGCACCGCCACCAGGAGGGCACCGCCGACCTGGAGCGCGCCATCCAGCAGACGGGTTCCGCTACCGTCTACGGGATACATTTCGACACCGACTCCGCCAAGCTCAGGCCGGACAGCATGCCGGCGCTCAACGCCGTGCTGGGATTGCTCAACAATCATCCCGGTTCGCGTTGGATCATTGCCGGGCACACCGACAACCAGGGGAACGCAGGGCATAATCAGACGCTTTCGGAGAATCGCGCCGGCTCGGTGATTTCATGGTTGAAGGCGCACGGCGTGGATGCCGGCCGCCTGGCGCCCCAGGGTTTTGGCGCCACCAGGCCGGTTGCCGATAACGCCACCGCCAACGGCCGGGCGCTGAACCGGCGAGTGGAAGTTGCACCCGCCAAATGAACGATCGCGCGTCGCCTGGAGAGGCCGCGGCGGGGAGTTGCTAATCCAAACCATCGGCCCGTTCAGTCGGCTGACGAAGGGGATCGGAGAACCTGAATACCACAACAATTGACAGGCCAACCACGATCGTGCAGCGCGAACCTCTGAACGGTTTGAGCGTTATTTGAGGGCTTGCCAGCCGCGAAAAGGCGGTCTTTTGTAAAGGCCTGGGTGCCGAAGCCCATAGGTACTGCCTTCTTGGGCCTGGCTGGAGCATAAAAATAGCCCTCCACAAAGAAAGTTTTGCTCCGCTGGGTAGGTGCCCATCATCAAACCTTCAGCCTCTCAAAACGGAACCGTAGAAGGTGTTTTAGGAGTAAAGTAGAGAATAACCTTGGCCGGCCTGGGTTCTTGCCTACCGAATGTGCCGGCCCGCCTTGAGGTTCGGCTTGCCAGGCGATTCCTCGCCGGCATCGGGAGTGGGAAAGTATGAAGCACCGCATTATCACGCTGATCACCATTTGCCTGTTCGCCTCCAGCCTTTTTGCCACCAACAAGAAGGATCAAGTTCCCAAGGAAGTTCAGGACGGCAGCCTCAACGATGTCTCCGCCATAGGCCATCGCAATGTTGGCTGCAATAAAGGTGTGGGCAACTGGTACAGCATTGACTCCCAGGTCAATATGGGCCGGCAATACGCGCAGCAGGTGGAGTCCTCGGTCAAGCTGATCAAGGATCCCGTCATCGGCGAGTACATCAACCGCGTCGGTCAGAACTTGGTGCGCAATTCTGACGCCAAGGTGCCCTTCACCATTAAGGTGATTGATTCTGACCAGGTCAACGCCTTCGCCCTGCCCGGCGGATTTTTCTACGTCAATTCCGGGTTGATTCTGGCCGCTGACAATGAAGCCGAGCTGGCCGGCGTGATGGCGCACGAGATCGCCCATGTGGCCGCCTGCCACGCTGCCCGGGAACAGACCCGGGGCAACTTGGCCAATATCGCTTCTATTCCCCTCATCTTCGTGGGCGGCGGCATTGGTTACGCGGTGGAGAGCGCCGCCGGACTCGCCCTGCCGGTCACCTTTATGAAGTTCTCCCGGGGTTTTGAAGCCGAAGCCGATTACCTGGGAGTGCAATATTTGTACAAGGCGGGCTACGACCCGCAGTCCTTCGCCGCTTTCTTCGAGAAGTTGGAGGCCATGGAGAAGAAGAAGCCCGGGTTCCTCGATAAGGCCTTCGACAGCCACCCACCCACCCCGGCGCGGGCCGCGCAAACACAAAAGGAAATTGCGAAAATCCTGCCCGCGCGCAATGAGTACGTGGTGGATACCTCCGAGTTTGAGGATGTAAAATCCCGCCTCGCGCACATTGAGAACCGGCGCAAGGTGCAGAATCCGAACGGCAAGCCCGAGCCTAGCCTGCGCCGCACCCAGCAGCCCGGCGAGAATACGGGCGGCAAGGATAGCCCGCCTGTGCTCAAGCGCACCGGCAGCGACTCGCAATGACTGGTCTGAGCACCCCGGGGCGACACGGTAAAGCCCAAGCCGGTTGAGGTTCATCAAAGATCGTGAGTCCCAGGCGACTCCACCACCTATCGTGGCACCCTCTGAAAGGGTTCGCCGGCGGGGATGAACGTTACCGGCACGCCGGGGAACAGCGGCCGCAGCCAGCGCGCGCAATACTCCATTCCTGATTCTTCCGAAACTTCATGTCCCAGCAGAATCAGCGCCTTGCGCCGGCCCTCGGCGGCGGCATCGCGCACATATTCCACCGTCTCCCATTCCCGCGACTCGCCCGCCACCAGCACCTGCACCTCGTCGCGTTCCAGTTCTTTCAGTTCTTTATCCTCGCCCGAGGCTCCCGGCAGGTAAGCCACGTCGGTCACGCGCAGCAGCGGATCGCCCACAATTCTTATGGAACGCGAGTTCAGTTTGGCCTGCAAATCCGCCGCCAGCTGGCCCACCGTGGTGGGCGGCAGCGTAAAGATATTCTGATCGTACGGCTGGCGGTATTTTCCCCATCCCACCGCTTCCGTAAAACCCTCAATAATGCCGTCCGGTTTGCGCCAGTGCCACTCGTCGTGAAAGCGCCAGATCACCAGATGGTGGTCGCGGATGTACGCCATCTTTTGCTCAAATACCGGATCGCCCTTTAAAAACGCCGTCTGATCCAGGTGGTTATAGAAGGTGGGCTCGTGGGTAATGATCAGGTTGGCGCCCGCGGCCACTGCTTCCCGCAGGACATCGTAGGTATCCATGAAGGTGGTGACGATACCGGTCACCGGAGTGTCCGGGTCGCCGGCCTTGAAGGCGTCCACCGTGTTCGGATCCACCGGCGCGCTGATCTGGGCCTTGATTTTGTCTATGACTTGCTGGGCCGTCGGCTGTTTCTGCGCGCATGCCGGCCACGCACTGAGTAACACTACGGCAAAAATCAGCTCCGTGGTTCGTCGTTCAAAAAAGGAACACATGCTTGGCATTGTAGCCAAGCCTTGGTAATTTCACGAATGCCGTCCTGAGCCGAGGGTACGAAATAATGCCCAGGCAGAAGTCCCGGAGATCGTGGCGCCGGGAACCCGGATCCAGCGCGGCAAAGGCGATTATTCATCCCGCCGTAACCTTTTTCTCTTCTCTGCGGTTAATCTCTATGGGGCGGGGAACACCCTTCCGGGAGAACCGTTGAAGGCTCCCAAACAGGAAGCCGAGGACGAACGGCAGCTCATCGCGGCGGCGCAGCTCGATCCGAGCCGTTTCGGAGAGCTTTACGAACGCAACTTCGAACGTGTTTACGCGTTCGTGGTCCGCCGTGTGCGCAATCGCAGCGAGGCCGAGGACGTCACCTCTGAGGTCTTCCATCGCGCCCTGGCCAACTTGCGCCGTTTTGAGTGGCGGGGCGCGCCCTTCGCCGCCTGGCTTTACCGTTTGGCTGCCCATGCCGTGGCCGACCGCCTGCAGCACGCCGGACGCGAGACCGAGTTGCCCATGGCGGCCGAGGACATCGCCGATACCGACCCGGTGGCCATGCGCCAGGTGGAGGAACGGGCCACCCTGTTTCGTCTGGTCGGCGAGCTGCCGCCCGACCAGCAGCGCGTGGTGGTTATGCGCTTTGTGGAGCAAAAAAGCATTCGCGAGATCGCCCAGCACCTGCGCCGCAGCGAGGGCGCAGTCAAGCAGTTGCAGTTCCGCGCCCTGGAGAACCTGCGGGCGCGCATGGGGAGGGCCCATGCCTAAGCGCTCTCTTAGCGACCAGTTCAATCAGGCGGTGCAGGCGCTGCTCGCCCGGCCCGACTCGCTGCTGCCCTCAGTGGAAGCCGAACTTGCGCCCCTTGTAAGCCTGGCCGCCGGTCTCCGCGACCTGCCCCGCGACGAATTCAAACTGCGTTTGAAATCCGAATTGCAAAGGAGCTCATCCATGGCTACTCAGCCCAAGCCCGAACCCGCCAGCTATATTCGCGAAGGTTTCCACACCATTACGCCCTACCTTATCGTCCAGGGTGCGGCGGAATTCAGCGAGTTCCTGAAGGCAGCTTTCGGCGCCAAAGAGCGCCTGCGCGTACCCCTGCCGGACGGCTCCCTGATGCACGCCGAGGCGGACCTTGGGGGCTATGTCATTGAGTTTGCCGACTCCAATGAGCAGTTTCCGCCACGGCCCGCCGAGCTCCATCTCTACGTCAGTGATGCCGATGCCACCTATGCCCGCGCGGTGGCCGCCGGCGCCACTTCGATGTTTGCGCCTGTGGACCAGGACTATGGCGACCGCGAGGCCTACGTGAAAGACAAGTTTGGTAACCAGTGGTACATCGCCACGCCCATCAGTTGGACGCCTCCTGCCGGAGGCCCGCCCGCGGTGCAACCCGTCCTCCACCCCCGCGGCGCCGACCAGTTCATGCAGTTCCTGAAGGACGCCTTTGACGCGGAGATTCTGGGCGATGTTCCCCGCTCGCCCGAAGGAGCTGTGTTGCACGTCACTATGCGCATCGGCGACAACACCTTGGAAATCGGCGAAGCTCACGGCCAATTCCAGCCCGTGCCCTGCGCCCTGCATCTCTACGTTCCTGATACCGATGCCCTCTATGAGCGCGCCCTGCGCGCCGGAGCCACTTCTACTGAAACGCCCAGTGACAAGCCTTACGGCGATCGCAGCGCGGGAGTGAAGGATGCCTTTGGTTTCCAGTGGTTCCTTGCCACCCACGTAAGAGACATCACGCTGCCGCTTCCCATCCGGCGGCTCGATTTCTTCACCATCCGCACTGCCAACCTGGAACGCGCCCGCCGCTTCTACGTGGACACGCTGCAATTCCCCGTGCTCGACGAGAAAAAGGGCGAATACTTCCGCATCGCCATTGCCGGCGTGCCGGTGTGTGTTGATTTCGACCCCGCGTTTGCCGGCCAGCAACCTAACCAGATCGGGGTTACTGTTACCCATCTGGGGATGGCACGCGAAGGTCTGCGCGCCAGGAAAATTCGCTTCACCGAAGGCCAGAGGGCAAACGAAACCTGGCTGAGTGTGAAGGATCCCGACGGCCATGAGATCCTCTTCATCGAAGAAAAGTGATTCTCTCCTGTAAACTCACCGGCGATGGTCATCCTCACC
This sequence comes from Terriglobales bacterium, assembly GCA_035496875.1. Taxonomy (GTDB): domain Bacteria; phylum Acidobacteriota; class Terriglobia; order Terriglobales; family Acidobacteriaceae; genus JAICWP01. The sequence goes on from DATJEH010000220.1 coordinate 18,797, forward strand.
GTCGCCGGGGCGGTTGCCGCCCTCATCTGGGCCTATCTGCTGCTGGGGCGCGGCCGTTTTTGGCGGATTGGAAACCTCAGTGTGCGGCCCCTTGGCGTACCTACTGCGGCGCGCCGCGTCGCCGTTGTTATTCCCGCGCGCAACGAAGCGGCCGCGATTGGCCAGAGCATTACTGCTTTGCTGGAGCCGGCGGGGGAGCCACTTCACGTCTTTCTCGTAGACGATGCCAGCTCCGACGGCACGGCCCAAATTGCCCGCCAGGCAGGCGCTTCACTGGGCAGACTCTCTTCCCTTACCATTCTTGAAGGTTCGCCACTGCCAACCGGCTGGTCGGGCAAGCTTTGGGCTCTCAGCCAGGGCATCGCAGCCGCGCACGATTTTGCTCCCGAGTTCCTTCTGCTCAGCGATGCCGATATTGTTCACTCCCCGGCGACGATTCCGTCCCTGTGCGCCATTGCCGAGAGTGGCGGCTACGACCTGGTTTCTTTCATGGTGAGGTTGCACTGTCGTAGCCTGGCGGAGAAACTGCTCATCCCGGCGTTCGTGTTCTTCTTCTTCATGCTTTATCCGCCGGCTTGGATTGCGGATTCCGAGCGCAACACCGCCGGCGCCGCCGGTGGATGCCTGCTCATTCGTCCGCAAGCGCTCGCCCGGGCGGGCGGCATGGAAGCCATTCGCGGCGAAATTATTGACGACTGCGCCCTGGCACGCGCGGTCAAGCGCAGCGGCGGAAGGGTGTGGCTGGGCCTCACCGGAGAGAGCGCCAGCATCCGTCCGTACGGGTCATTCGCCGAAATCGGCCGCATGATTTCGCGTACCGCCTTCAACCAGCTTCATCACTCCGTGCTGCTTCTGCTGGGCGCCGTGGCCGGGCTGGCTGTCACCTTCCTGCTTCCTCCCGCTTTGCTGTTCTCGCGCCAACTCGCGCCTGTTGCCTTGGGCGCCTTAGCTTGGGCTCTGATAAGCGTGACTTACCTGCCTATGGTCCGCTTCTATCGTCTGAATTTATTGTGGGCGCTCACGTTACCCCTGGCCGCCGTGTTCTACATGGGAGCGACCCTCCACTCCGCAATCAAGTTCTGGATGGGAGCCGGGGGAGCGTGGAAAGGCCGGGCCCAGGATGTTTAGCGCTGGCGCTTTACCCTCGCTCACGGGCAACACTATGTGGCGCGGGCGCCCTCGCCCGCGAAAGGCCTTCGGCAGGAAGCCTCCCCCAAGTCGCTTCAGCGGCGGGGAATCTCGCGTACACCACCGCTCTTGCGCAGGAAAGCCGGGAAGAGAATTACTGGTTTACGATAACTTCGTGCCTCCTTCCCGCCGCATCGGCTTGGCGCGAGCCCTCTCCAAGCTGGGCTACTGCTCGCGCTCGCGGGCATTCGAGCTGATTCGCGCCGGCCGGGTCGCCCTGAATGGCGCCGTGCGCCGCGATCCCGAAGCACCCGTCCATCTTGAACGCGATCGCATACTGGTTGATGGAAGGCCTCCGGCCTCTTCTTCGTCGCTCTACCTCATGCTCAACAAGCCGCGCGGCGTGGTCACCACCGCTGCCGACGAGAAGGGCCGGCGCACCGTTTACGACTGCCTGCCCGCCGGCCTGCCTTGGCTTGCTCCTGTAGGGCGCCTCGATAAAGCCAGCGAGGGCTTGCTGCTCCTGACCAACGATTCCGAGTGGGCGGCGCGTGTTCTCACTCCCGAGACTCATCTGGAGAAGACCTACCACGTCCAGATTGCGGCCCTGGCCGACGACGAATTGTTGCGCTCCATAAAGCAGGGAGTGGCCGCCGATGGGGAACTGCTCCGCGTGAAGCGGGTTGAGGTACTCCGTCGGGGGAAGCGCAATGCCTGGCTGGCAATAGTTCTGGACGAAGGCAAGAACCGCCACGTCCGGCGGTTGCTCGGCGCACTCGGAGTGGAGGTACTGCGTCTGGTGCGCGTGGCCATCGGTCCGCTCGTCCTCGGCGGCCTTCCCAAGGGCAGCTCCCGCCCTCTCACCGCCGAGCAAAAGTGTGACCTTGATCGCGCCTGCGGAGTGCCTGTTCCATATCCCGCCGGTAAATATCGCTTCTAAGGCTCCAACGCCTGCTAGAATCTCTGACCGCTACACAGGTTGTGCAGAAGGTATGCATGCCGGATGTCCTAGACCTCTACCATAGCTCTTATGGAAATTATGAGCTCGATGCCTATCGGCGGGTGCGAATCGCCACTTACGGTGAGGACCTGGGCCAGACCAGCTGGCTAACGACAGAGGAATCCAGAGCGATTCCTCAGCTTCTGGGCCTGACATCCGCGTCGTTCGTTCTCGAGATCGGCTGTGGCTCGGGCCGTTATGCCTTGCAGATAGCCGAGTCGGTGGGTTGCCGTGTGCGCGGTGTAGACATCAATGCTCCGGGCATCGGGATTGCAACCCAGTTGGTACGTGCCAGAAACATGGATTCGCAAGTTTGCTTTCAGCAGGCCGATGTCTCCCAGCAACTTCCGTTCGCAGAACACAGCTATGACGCGGTGTTCGCCAATGATGTTTTGTGCCATGTTCCAGAGCGGCTCTCGCTGCTGCGCGAACTACTGCGTGTGCTCAAGCCGGGTGGACGGATGCTGTTCAGCGATGCGCTAATTGTCGGTGGAATGGTGTCGCAAGAGGAAATTGCGACTCGCAGTTCGATCGGCTTTTACCTCTTCAGCCCCTATGGAGAAAACGAGCGCCTCATTGAACTGGCAGGATTTCGCTTGCTCCAGGTTGCCGATACTACGGAGAATGCGGCCCAAATTGCCATGCGGTGGCACGACGCGCGGCAAGCCATGCGCGAGGAACTTATCAAGGCAGAAGGACAGGCGAACTTCGAAGGCGTACAGAAATTCCTTCTCTGTGTCCATACCCTGACCAGCGAAAGGCGTTTGCTGCGCTGCGTTTATCTGGCGCAGAAACCGGATCAGCATACGAGTACTGACTCCTCGCCATCGCGAAGCAGTTGACCCTCACCCCGCCTGCGCGTATCAGGTCCGCCTGCTGCCCACCAGATTGCCGTTGGAACCGGCCTCCGCTGCCTTGGCCTCCGCCAGCGATTCCTCTTCCTCGAACTCTATCTGTAGCGTCCTCGCCGTAGTTTCGATGGGCTCAAGCTCTGGAATCTCTGCCGCCGCGGAAGCCGTCAGCTCGTTCAGCTTGCGCGCTGAAACCAGCACCCGTCCTTCCAGCGACCCGATCGCCTTGTTATAGCACTCCACCGCTTTGTCCAGGCCCTTGCCGGCGTCTTCGAAATGGCGTGCCAGGTGCCGCAGACGCTCGTGCAATTCCTTGCCCAGGGCGCTGATCTGCTGCGCGCTGCGTGCGATCCGCTCCTGCCCCCAGCCGTACGCCACCGCCTTAAGCAGCGCGATCAGCGTGGTCGGCGAAGCCGGTATCACCTTCTCGTACACGCCCGATTCAATCAGCGACGGGTCCTGCTCCAGCGCCGCGCTGAAAAAGGTTTCGCCGGGCAGAAACATGACCACGAACTCGGGAGTGTGCTCGAACTGCTCCCAATACGACTTTGAGCCCAGCTTCACCATGTGGTCGCGCACCTGCCGCGCGTGGTCGGCCAGCTTGGCGCGCCGCACCTCCTCGTCCTGCGCCTCCATGGCATCCAGATAAGCCGCCAGCGGTGTCTTTGCGTCTACCACCAGGTTCTTACCCCCGGGCAGCTTGACCACAAGATCGGGGCGCAGCCGGCCTTCCGCCGTTATCACCGTGGCCTGCTCCTCGAAATCGCAGTAGGGAAGCATGCCCGCAATCTCCACCACCCTCCGCAACTGAATTTCGCCCCAGCGCCCCCGCACCGAGGGCGCGCGCAGCGCCTGTACCAGCTTGCCCGTCTGGTCGCGCAGGCTCTCCTGCGTCTGCCGCAGCGAGTTCACCTGCGCGGTCAAGGTGCCGTAAGCCTCGCCGCGTTCTTTCTCCACCTGCCGGACGTGCGCGTCGAACTTTTCCAGCGTGTCCTTGATGGGCGAAACCAGCTCCGCCACCGCCTGCTCGCGCTTTTCCAGGTCGCCCTGCGCCCCCGTCTGGAATTTCTGCATGCTCTCGCGCGCCAGCTGCAGGAAGGATTCGTTGTTCGATTTCAACGCTTCCGCCGAAAGCGCCTTGAAGGCGTTGCTGAGCTCGTCCTTGGCCTGACTGAGCAGGCGCAGCTTCTCTTCGGCGCTCTCCCGGGTGTGCTTCAGGTCGGATTCCAGCTGCGTCACTCGCTGCCGAAGGTCGGTATTGGCGGCGTTTTGCGCTTTTACCTCAGCGCTGGCTGCTCCTAATTGCTGCTCCACATCCTGCAGCCGCTGACGCAGCGCCGTGCCCTGTGCGCGCGCCAGCACCCAGGCCAGCGCCCCGCCCCCCACCGCAAAAGCAATTGCCGTAAGTACCACCCAGCCCATACCATTCCTCCCGCGAGTATGGCAGGATTGTAGTATTTGAGGTTAGGCGAAGAAAAGGAAAAAGTGCTGCTCGTATCCGACTGCCTATGAAGAGCTTGCTTGTTTTCCTCTGTGGGGTGGGGGTTTTCCTCAGCGTGGCTGCCAGCCCCGCCACGGCGGCGGCTTACGATGAATCCGCGGAGCAGAAAATCTTCGAGCTGCTTAACCAGGCCCGCACCCAGCGCGGCTTACCGGCCCTTCAGGCCAACGCCCAGCTGCAGGAGGCGGCGCGGGCTCATTCCCAGCTCATGGCTTCGCGCCAGAAACTCTCCCACAAGTTCGGCGGCGAAGCGGTGGCCCGAGACCGCCTGGCCAGCACCGGCTTGCATTTCGATAATGACGGTGAGAACGTCGGCCTTAACCAGAGCGCCGAGGGGGCGCACCAGGGCTTCATGCATTCGCCGCCGCATCGCGCCAATATCCTCAATCCCGATTACAACGCGGTCGGCATCGGCGTGGTGTCGCGCGGCGGCAACATCTGGGTGACCGAGGATTTTGCCCGCACCTTCGCCGAATATTCCGCTTCCGGGGTGGAAGAAATCGTCGCCGGACGCGTGACCGAGTTGCGCGGCCGCGCCGGCCTGCCGGCCCTGGGCCGCCGTTTTGTTCCCGCGCTGCGCCAGGATGCCTGCAGCATGGCCCACCACGACAAGCTCGACCCCAGGCTCGCTATGCGCGTGCCCGAGGTGCGCCAGGCCGCCACTTTCACTTCCACCGAGCCCCAGATGCTTCCTCCCGAAGCCGCGGTTATTGCCCGTCAGCGCAATTCCCAGGCTTTCGCGGTCGGCGCCTGCTTCGCCCGCACCCGCAAGTATCCCGCCGGCGCCTACTGGGTGGTGCTGGTGACTTACTGATTGGCAAATGCGGATTCTGATCGTGGACTACGATCGGCGGTGGCCGGCCCTGTTCCATCGTGAGGCTGAAAGGATCCAATCCGCTCTGGGTAGCTGTGCCCTGCGCATCGAGCATGTTGGCTCCACCGCTGTGCCCGAGCTGGCTGCCAAACCCGTTATTGATGTTCTGCTGGAGGCCGCTGACTCCGCCCACGAAGCCTCCTACGCCCCCGCCCTGGAGGCAGCCGGTTATGTGCTGTGCATTCGCGAGCCCCTATGGCACGAGCACCGCATGTTCAAGGGGCCGGATACAGAAGTCAACCTACACGTCTTTTCGCGGGACTGTCCGGAAATAAAACGTATGCTCATTTTTCGTGACTGGTTGCGCAGCAATCCCGCGGACCGCGACCTGTACGCCCGCACCAAGCTTGGGTTGGCGACAAAGGAATGGAGCGAGGTGCAGGATTACGCGGACGCCAAGGCAACTATTGTTGAGCAGATCATCGCCCGTGCCCGCCGCGCCGGTTACTGACTCCCGACTCCTGACTACCGACTCCCGATCGCTGAGGACGGGACTTGCACTGGTAAGGCGGGTCTGCGTACGCTCGTCCTCCGCTGGGACTCCTGTATCTTGGTCTTGATATATTCTTCACCCGCGCGCATCATCTGCTTCCACATCTCATAGGCCCGGCCGTGCTCGTTGAGGAAGACCAGCGCGTCGGGCGTGCTCAGCGACGTGCCCATTTCGCGGGCGAACTGCTGCAGGTGCACGGCCGTCATCTCGGCCACCACTTTTTGCCGCCAGCATTTCTTCAGCTCCGCCATCGCCCTGCCCTCCCCAATCTGAACCGAAGATAAGCTTCCGGCTCCGGCGCGGCCATGGCTCTGGTCACAGCCATCTGTGACAAGGATCACAAAACGATGCCCGGGAGAAGCGCCGGCCCGCTGGGAATTTGCCTTATGGGGAGGGAATCATATATTCTTGCCCGACGTAAAGGCAGGAACGCCGAAGGGCGTGACCGTCGGGGTGGGGCGTTCTGCCGAATTCAGTGAAAGGTCGCGGCCGTCGCGATCTTCGGAGTCCGGGCCAATCAAACCGTGATGGCGACGACGCTTTCGTTGCTGTCTCAGCAAGACTTGTTGCAAAAGTCTGCAAAGGTCTGTAGAGGGCTCCAGCCATGAAGTTTCGCGGTAGACCCACGTTTTTTCTTCTCTTGGTCTTCGCCTGCTTTTCCTCTCCCTGTGCATGGGCAACAACCAACGAAGCCACAGCGCCGCCCTCGGATGCGGTGACCATCACCATTCCTGGCCCCCTGCACTCCTTTCTGCGGATGGCGGCAATTAGCCAACAGATCCCTCCGGAAGACGTGCTGCCGCTTCTGGCCCGCAATGTGATCACCCATGGTTATCAGGGCTGGCAGGACAAACCGGGCCCGCCCACCGAATTTCTGGTGCTGTTGAGCCGCTACGTGCAACAGGCCCGAGAGTTGACGAAGCTGGCTGGGGCGGAGGGCGTCATCCGCGTTTCCAATTGCGAGCAAGCGCCACCCCTGCTGCACATTCTCGGTTACCGGTTCCGGCAAGGTTGCGGCACGGCGTTGGAAACTGCAAATCCCGAAAGGGCCTTCCTTACCATTGACGCTGGCTTTCCACTGGTGGACTTGGAAGACGACCTGCATGCCGGCAAACCCTTTGTATACCCATTTCCTGGTTCTCCCGTGCCGGCACTATTCAGCGAGAAGGATTGGACCTCCATTCGAGGAGTCGAGGCGAAGACCCTCCTTGATGCGCTGCTGGACGACCCAGCGCTGTCGCGCCTTTATGCCGCCCTTTCTCAAGTGGATCCCGAGACCAGACTTGCTCTGAAGCGGTCTCCGGGACTCAACCGGCTCATATCCGCTTCCGCGGCGCTGGATTTTTATGGAACTCACCTTGCGATTCGCTCCGGCCGGGTAGTGGTGCCGGGAGGAACTCCCGCGGAATTGGCGTGGAAGGATCTGGTGGGCGCGAGCACGGCTTCGCCCGGGCAATTCGTGCTGCGATTATTGACCAAAGACGAGGGCTGGCTCGCGGCTTACTTCGATGCGTTATCGCGCACCACTCAGACGCGGCAGGCCTATTTCACCGAGCCGCACCGGTTGCGGCGCTTCTATCAGGCGCTGCGGGGGAGGGATTTATTTCCTGACGCCTACAAAGGCGCCTTTCGCCCCAACCCCGGTCTGTTGCTGCTGGTGACTCGTCTTCGCCTGGGGACGGACGGGGAGCCGCAGGTACCGGGCAGCCTGGAAGTATGGAAGGAGATCTTTCGTCAGAAAACCGATTCGAAAATCGTCCACCGCCTGGGGAAACAAGCCGATCACTGGAGAACTCCCGAGCAATTGGTGCAGGGGCTGATTGGAGCCAGCCGCGCGAAAACCGATGACGGGCCCCTGCAAATTTATCTGTTGCTGAGCGAACTGGATGCCGAGCGTCCGCCCGGGCGCCGCCTGAGTCCGGAAACAGTGCGTTTGCTGGCTCGCAAATTCGCAAGCTTCAGCGATCAATATCTTATCTTTTCCGAGTTTCCGGACCTGGATAATGCCTCGATCACGCGCTTTCTCGCTATTGCGGAAGGCCTCAATCGAATTCCCGATATCACCCTGCGTGGAAATGCTATGGGAATTTTTCAGAGCAACGCAGGGCTGTGGCAGATTCTGGCACGGCAGGGGCAGATCCCGAAGGCGTCGCTGAACAGTTCCTGGCAAAAGGTCACCGCTCCCTTCAGCAGGATTTCCTCGGCTACCCAGCTGTTCGACGCCGGCCGCCGCTCATTGCGCGAACTGATGCAGGCAGCGACCGGCAAACCGGGCTACTCACAAGATGAAATCATTGACTTGCTGGCTGGTCCGCCACAGTCCAGTCCGGAGGCTCGCCAGATACACGAAGAACTGGCAAAAAAACTTCGCTCCGACCTCGATGGCCAGCGACTGGTTTCTCTCGACACCATATTGGCGCTGGGGAATGAATTGGACGCCGCAGCCGGGAACAGAGGCGCGGAAACTGCGGCTCTGCCTTTGGTGGGTGAATTGCGGGAATTCGAGATGCCGAGGCCCATCTTCAGCCGTGGTGAAAGGACGGAATGGGCGACCGGAGTCTACAACAACCGCCACACCGATTTAGAAATGCGCACGAATCTGGCGAAGGTAATCAAATCCCATCCTTCCCCGGAGCGATTGGCCAGGGCTCGCAGCGAGCTGGTCCCCTTCCTGCGCGACACCCTGGTGGGTTTGAACTACGCGTATTACGAGCCACCGGGCTCTCAGATCCTGCGCAACAATCCTCTCTTTGTCCGCTCCCATGACTTTGCCGGGGAAACGCTCGCGGGATTGAGTTCCGTCTGGAAAACACCACAACTGCTTGGGGTCGGTAACCCCGCGGGTGGAGGCGCTCACTTGGTCGGCTCTCTTGCGAATCTGCCCTATGTGCTGGCGGAGGCGGAGGAAGACTTTATCGCGCCGCGAAATGTTCAGGCGCTCATCTGGACGGAAATGGTAGCGGTTTTCCTGACCGACGCGACTTTATCGCGGTGGTGGAACGTCAGCCCGGAGGAGCTGCATGCCGTGGCCCTCTATCAGCAGGCCGGAGAGGCGCTGCTTCTGGCCAGCCAGAGCAATGATCCACTGCGCAATAAGGTACTGACCATCCTGGGGGACCGCATGGCGCCCGCAAGGCTGGCGCGAGTGGAGAACATTTTGCGAACCGGGCGGCTCGCCGAGGCAAGTCCGTTGATTATGCCGGCTGACACGTTCTATCTGGAGGCTGAGTTCCGCCGAAGATTTCCTGAGGACAACGCTTCTTCGGGACCTGCGGGGAAAGAGTTGCAGGTTCTTGCCAGGCGTCATCCGGCAGAGGTCAGTTGGAAGCGGCTGTCTCGAGACTTCGGCGTGCCTCACCCCATGCTGGCGCAAAGTTATGCACGCGAGTTGCTGAATGTGCAACCCTTTCCGGCCTGCGAGGGATATGGAAGCGCCTTGCTGGCGGAGTCCTGGGATTCCAACTATCTGTACTGGGCCCGCCTGGCAGACGGGATGGGTTATTCCCCTGTGATGCTGAACCAACTGGTTCCGGAACTTACGCGCCGCATGGCAGAAGACATCTTCGCCACCGATGCGGGGGATTGGCCCGCATTGCTTCGGGCATTGCGCCAAACCAGAGAAGAGTTCCGCGCGGGAAAAGGCGGTTTGTCGCCATCGAAGGATACGATTTCGCAGGCGGCGGAATCATCACGCGCGAAAAAGAATCACGATTAGCGTCTGTGCACAGTTTGACTTGCAGAGGCTCCATGAAGAAATTCTATCTCCTCCCCTTGGGATTGCTGGCGCTCTTTCTGCTGTGTCCCGGAACCGGGACGATGGCTCAGGAGGGCGAATCACGAATTCTTGTGATTGTGAACATGGTGCAGCTGAATGTGGCTGTGACGGACAATAAAGGCAATTACATAACTGGACTTCGGCCACAGGATTTTGCCGTGTTGGAGGATGGCATTCCGGAACGGATTGCCACATTTGGCGAAGGCAATGAGCTGACTCGTTCATTGCTGGAGGTTGCAGACGACAAACCTACGCCGCAAGGGGGTGACCGCCCCTCCCCGCGCCCGGACCCTCCTCCTGAGACCTTCGCTTCGGCTATAGCCGGCGCTAACGTGTTCATCCTGTTTGACACCAGCAATTACATGTATCGCCATTTTGTGTTTGCCCAGGATGCCATTGCTGATTTTGTCCGCACTTTGGAGCCCGCCAACAAAATAGCTTTCTATTCCTACAGCCGTGACTTGTCACGAGTGGCTCGCCTTACACCCGATCGCTCGCAGGTGTTACGGGGGGTGCGTGCGACCGTGGCCGGCGATAACGCCGCCCTCTACAATGCTTTACTGCTGACGGTTAAGGATGCAGCCCAGCAAAGCGGGCGAAAAGTGGTGGTGGTATTTTCCAACGGACCGGACAATGCCAGCACCGTGCCTCCAGAGGATGTCGCAGAGTTGGGTCAATCGAGCGGAGTGTCCATTTACATGGTCAGTACCCAGCAAGCCCAGTTGGATTCTGTCTCCACCGCGGTATTTGAGAGGATGACGGCGGCCACCGGCGGAAAGGCCTACTTTACCAAGAGCTGGAAGGACCAGGAAAAAGCGTTTGCTTCGGTGCGGGATGATCTGGCTCACCTCTACTCGATCAGCTACTACCCCCAACCCAATCCCAATCAGGGTTGGCGCAGTATATCCGTGAAACTGGTCGGCGAACGCCTGAAGAAGTATCACATCCGCACGCGGAATGGATACCGGCCCCAACCCGTCCGATTCTCCGGGAGCACCTCAGCCTCTCACACCCAATTTGTTCCACAGTAATCCGGAGATTCGTGCTCGGCGCGAGAGATCGGCTCCTATTGATTCATCCACTCCGGGTCCCCCACCGCAAGTACGGGTAAGTGCTTAAACATCTCCCGTCGCTGCTGGCGCCTGGGGCGGGACGCTGCCGTTGGGTTGGGCCGGCCACGTCGCCTGTGCTAATCTGCAGCCCAGACCTTCATTTCCAGCGGCTTTGCGGGAGGGGTCTGGCAGCGGCAACGTGGACAGCAGCGACAATATCCGTTTCGGTACCGCCGGCTGGTCCTACAAGGACTGGGAAGGAATCGTCTATCCTCCCGAGGTGCGCCTGCGCAAGCAGCATCCGCTCGACTACCTGCCGCAGTTCGTGGACGTGATCGAAATCAATACTTCCTTCTACGGACACATCAAGCCTGAGCTGGCCAAGCTGTGGTGCAAGAAGGTGGAAGCGGTGAATCCTGGTTTTGTTTTCACTGCCAAGCTGCACCGGTCTTTTACCCACTCGCCCGTGGCGGTGATTGAAGGCACATCGGCCGCTACCATCAAGCCCACTGACGAAGACGAGATTCAGGCCAAGGAGGGCCTGGAGGCGCTGGCTTCTGAGCGCCGCCTGGGCGCCCTGCTCATCCAGTTTCCCGTTTCCTTCAGGAACACGGATGAGAACCGCGAATACCTGGAATGGCTGCTGCGGCAATTTATCGAGTTTCCACGCGTGGTCGAGGTGCGCCACTCCAGCTGGAACCGCGAAGAGACTTTGCGCTATTTTTCTCAGAAAAACGTCGCCTTCTGCAACATTGACCAGCCGGTTCTCGGCCAGTCGCTCCCGCCCACCCAGCACGTCACCTCCGAAATCGGCTACGTGCGCCTGCACGGCCGCAATTACGACCAGTGGTTCGATTGCGACAACCGCAACGACCGCTACAACTACCTGTACAGCGAAACCGAACTGGCCGGCTGGAAGAGTAAAGTGGAAAACATCTCCCGCCAGTCGCAGGTCACCTACGTCGTGGCCAATAACCACTTTCAGGGCAAAGCCGTGGTCAACGCCATCCAAATGAAACACTTGATCAGCGGCCGTCCCGTCAAAGTCCCCGAACTGCTGCTCAAGCGCTACCCGGAACTGGAAAAGGTGGCGGCCGCAACTACGGCGGCCTGAGCAAGCACTCAGCCCTCAGCCCAGGACCTGCAAGCCTCCAGCCGGCCCAGTGTTAAGTGTTGCTGAAACCTTTTGTCGCCCTCCCACGTATTACTTAACGGGGCCGGACGCGACCACCCAAGCTTGCGGTTACCTTCCGCAAGGGTCAGCGTCCAAGCAGATGGGGAAAGGAGAAAGGTTATGGACGCTAGATACAACTGGATCATTGACAGTACACCCCTTCGGGTCGCAATCAATGTTACGGCGTTTGTTATGTGGCTGGGACTGGCGATTGCGCTGATTGCGCTTTAGCTTTTCGGCAACAAAGGTGCACCGGCTAAATGTCAGCTACTTAAGGGCGTTGCGAATGCTCTGCGCTGTCGCTCATACAGTGTAATGTCGTTTTCGTGTTGCAGCGTAAGCCCGATGTCGTCCAGTCCTTCCAGGAGAAACGTGCGCTTGAAATCGTCAATCTCAAAGCGCCCCAGAAAGTCGGACTGGTCGCGAACTTCCCGCTTTTCCAGGTCAATAGTGAGGAAATAACCCTCAAATTGGGTGGTTCTTAGCACCAGTTCCGCCACCTGTGTTTCGCTAAGCACTACCGGCAGAATCCCATTTTTCGTGCAATTAGTGGCAAAAATATCGGCAAAAGAGGGGGCAATTATGGTCCGAAAGCCATAATCCAGCAGCGCCCAGGGCGCATGCTCACGCGAAGAACCGCAACCAAAGTTCTTTCCTGCCACCAGGACGCTCGCCCCGGCATAGCGCGGGTGGTTGAGCACAAATGACGGATCCAGCTTTCCATCAGCAAGATAGCGCCAATCGTAAAACAGGAACTGGCCGTAGCCGCTGCGCTCGATGCGCTTCAGAAACTGCTTGGGAATAATCTGGTCGGTGTCAACATTGGCGCGATCCAGCGGCGCCACTCTCCCGGTATGGATGCGAAAGGCCTGCATGTCAGTCGCGGTACTCCCAGTTCCTGATGTCCACGAAATGTCCGGCAATAGCGGCGGCGGCAGCCATGGCGGGACTCACAAGGTGGGTGCGCCCGCGCGCGCCCTGGCGCCCCTCAAAATTGCGGTTACTCGTGGAGGCGCAGCGCTCAAGCGGTTGCAGGATGTCGGGGTTCATTCCCAGGCACATGGAGCAACCAGATTCGCGCCACTCGAAGCCGGCCTCGCGAAACACCTGGTCCAGTTTCTCCTTCTCGGCCGCCCTCTTAACCGCCTGGGAGCCGGGCACGACCATGGCTTGGACCTTAGAGTTTACCCGGTGACCTTTGGCGACACGCGCCGCGGCACGCAGATCTTCCAGGCGCGCGTTGGTGCAGGAGCCAATAAAAACACGATTGACCGCCACCTCCTGCATTGGCGTTCCGGCGCGCAGTCCCATGTACTCCAGGGCGCGGAGGGCCGCGCTGCGTTCGGCTTCAGAAGGAAAGTGCCGGGGGTCGGGAACATGTTCCGTAACAGGAACAACCATACCGGGGCTGGTGCCCCAGGTGACGGCGGGAGCCAGCTCGGCGGCGTCGATTTCCACCACGCGATCAAAGCAAGCTCCGGGATCGCTGGGCAGTCTCTTCCAATAGTCCACAGCTTGGTCCCAGGCCCCGCCCTGAGGGGCAAAGCGGCGGCCCCGCATGTATGCGAAGGTGGTTTCGTCCGGGGCCACCAAACCAGCGCGGGCGCCAGCCTCGATGCTCATGTTGCAGAGCGTCATGCGGCCTTCCATAGTGAGTCCGCACACCGCTTCGCCCGCATACTCGATGACCTGTCCGGTGGCGCCATCGGTTCCGATACGCCCGATAATGCCGAGGGCCAGATCCTTGGCGGTTACACCCGGGGGCAGAGAACCGCGCACCACAATCTGCAAAGTCCTGGGACGCGGCTGCCGCAGACACTGGGTGGCCAGCACGTGCTCAACTTCGGAAGTCCCGATACCGAAGGCCAAAGCGCCGAACGCCCCATGAGTGCTGGTGTGGCTGTCGCCGCAAACGATGGTCGCGCCAGGACGGGTCAGGCCAAGTTCCGGGCCAATCACGTGCACAATGCCTTGCTCGGCGGAATCAATATCAAATAGCGGGACGCCAAAATCACGGCAGTTGCGGCGCAAGGCTTCCACCTGCTGGGCGGCGATGGGATCGCGAATGATGCTGCGCTCCGCCGCCAGGGTGGGGACGTTGTGGTCCACAGTGGCGAACGTGAGGTCGGGGCGGCGCACCTTGCGTGCGGCCAGGCGCAAGCCCTCGAAGGCCTGCGGCGACGTAACTTCATGTACCAGGTGGAGGTCAATGTAGAGCAGGGCAGGCTCGCCCGCGGGCTGGCACACGACGTGTTCGTCCCAGATTTTTTCGAAGAGCGTGCGTGGCCGGCTCATTAATGCTCCAGCTTACACGGCATGGTAGGCATGGCGGCTGTCGAGAATGTCGGCCACCACCTTTTCCACCTGCATGCCCATTTGCACGGTGGAGACCAGGTCAATGCGGGAGCGGCCGCGAGCCAGATCGGCCGTGCGGTAACCCGCTTCCAGCACGGAGTGAATGGCGAACTCCACGTCGCGGGCTTCCTGCTCCAGACCGGCGGAATAGCGCAGCAGCAGGGCGGCGGACGCGATCGCGCCCAAGGGATTGGCGATGCCGCGCCCGGCAATGTCGGGCGCCGAGCCGTGCACCGGCTCATAGAGATTTACGGTGCCGCCGATAGTGGCGGAAGCCAGCATGCCCAGCGACCCGGTGATAACGGCGGACTCGTCGGAGAGAATGTCACCGAACAGGTTCTCGGTGAGGATCACATCAAAACGCCGGGGATCGTTCACCAGGTGCATGGCGCAGGAGTCCACATACATGTGCTCCAGCGTGACCTCAGGATAGCCGTGGGCCACGCGGGTAACCACGTTGCGCCAGAGCTGGGAGGTTTCCAGCACATTGGCCTTGTCCACGGAGGTGAGCTTGCGGCGGCGGCGGCGGGCTTCGCGGAAGCCGACATGAGCGATGCGCTCGATTTCTTCCACCGAGTAGCGCATGGTGTTGAAGGCGCTGGAACCGTCTTCGCTGAAACCGCGGTCTTCGCTGAAGTAAAGGCCGCCCAGCAGTTCGCGGACAACCAGGATATCCGCGCCATCGGCGATGGCGGGCTGGAGGGGAGAACAATCGGCAATTGATTTGTAGGAGAGGGCGGGGCGGAGATTGGCGTAGCCGCCCAGGGCCATGCGCAACTGCAGCAGACCGGACTCGGGGCGCAGGTGGCGGGGCAGTTGGTCAAAATCGGGGCCGCCGACGGCGCCCAGCAGCACCGCCTGGCCCTGCAGGCAGGCATCGAGCGTGTCGGCGGGAAGGGGATTGCCGCTGGCGCGGTAGGCAGCGCCGCCAAAGCGTTTTTCCTGAAATTGAAAGTCGTGGCCGGCAAATCCAGCCACCGTCTGCAGAACGCGCACAGCTTCGGCGGTGACTTCCGGGCCGACGCCATCACCGGGGAGAATTGTGATTTTTAGCTTCATGGGCCTGGTGTTAAGTCCAGTTAGTTGGCGAAGGCGGCGCGGGCGCCGGGTCCGGCGGCGGGCTTGGGCTCGCGGCGGGAGCGGGGCAGCAGCGCAATCAAATCCTGGTCGTAAATGTTCTTCTTGCGGTCGGCCAAGGTGGTGAAGGCCTGGTAAACCGCGTCCAATTCCGCACCCGACAAGGCGAATCCCAGTTCCGAGTACCGGCGGCCCAGCGCGTGCCGGCCGGAATGCTTGCCCAGCACGATGCGGTTGCCGGGGGCGCCCACGGATTCGGGCGTCATGATCTCGTAGCACAGGGGATTGCTGAGCACGCCATGCTGGTGAATGCCGGCTTCATGGGCGAAGGCGTTAGCGCCCACAATGGCCTTGTTAGGTTGGGGGGCGAAGGAAATGGTGCGGGCCAGCAACTGGCTGGCATTGTACAGTTCAGCGGTGTTGATGCCGGTTTCGTATTGCAGGCGGTCGGGGCGCACGCGGGTGGCCATCACAATTTCTTCCATGGCGGCGTTGCCGGCGCGTTCGCCAATGCCGTTGATGGTGCATTCCACCTGGCGGGCGCCGGCCTCCAGAGCGGCCATGGTGTTGGCCACGGCCATGCCCAGGTCGTTGTGGCAATGAACAGAGATGACCACGTTCTCGATGCCGCGGACGCGCTCGCGGATGGTGAGAATGATGGCGCGATATTCCTCAGGCACGGTGTAGCCGACGGTATCGGGAATATTAATGGTGGTGGCGCCGGCATCCACCGCCGCCTGCACCGCCTGGCAAAGGAAGTCCAATTCGGATCGGGTGGCATCCTCGGGCGAGAACTCGACGTCGTCGCACAGAGTGCGGGCATAAGCCACGGAAGTTGAAATCTGCCGCAGACATTCTTCGCGCGTGATCTTGAGCTTGAACTGCAGGTGAATATCGGAGGTGGCGAGGAAGATGTGAATGCGGGGGCGCTCGGCATAAACCAGGGCCTCCCAGGCGCGGGAGATATCTTCTTCCTTGGCCCGGGCCAGACCGGCAATGATGGGGCGGCGCACCTCGCGGGCCACGGCGCGGACGGCTTCAAAGTCGCCTTCCGAGGCGATGGGGAAGCCGGCTTCGATCACATCCACACCCAGCTTATCCAGTTGCCGGGCCAGGCGCAGTTTTTCAGGCACCGTCATACTGCAGCCCGGGGCCTGTTCGCCATCACGCAGTGTGGTGTCGAATACCGTCACGCGCGCGCTGGTCATGGACTCCTCCCACAAAAGGTTTCCGGCTATTTCAAGGGAAACGCATGGATAAGTCAAGCTTATAATTCTTTGGAGCACCATAAGTTTGGGTTATCATATCTGCCCGGGCAAAGCAGAGCCTAAGTCCAAGCAAAGGAGGGAGCGTGGACCTTTTTCAGTTGGAAACCTTTCTGGCGGTGGCGGAGGAGAAGAGCTTTTCCCGGGCGGCCAAGCGCCTGCACCGGACCCAGCCGGCGGTAAGCCAGGTGGTTCGCAACCTGGAAGAGGAACTGGGGGAACTGCTGCTGGACCGGTCCTCGCGCGATGGCACCCTCACCGACGCAGGGAGGTTGCTGCAGGAGTATGCCCAGGAACTGCTGAACCTGCGCAATGAGGCGCGGCAGTCGCTGGTGGAACTGCGGCAGCTGCAGAAGGGAAGGCTGGCCATCGCGGCCAACGAGTACACCTCGCTGTACCTGCTGCGCGTGCTGCACGAATTCCGGCGGGTGCACCCGATGATTCACATAGCCATTCAACGGACGCTGGCCAGCAAAGTGCCGCAGCAACTGCAGGAGCACGCGGCCGAACTGGGCACAGTTTCATTCCGCCCGGAAGACCCGCAACTGCGCTCGCTGGTGGTGTATCGCGACGAACTGGCGTTTGTGGTGCCGGGGACACACCCTCTGGCCGGCGTCTCCAGCGTGAGCATCCGGCAACTGGGAGCGGAGGTATTCGTGGCCCACAATGTGCCTTCGCCCTACCGGGCCAAAGTGCTGCAGGCTTTTGCCCGGCATAAAACCCCCCTCCACATGGATGTGGAGATGCCCACGATTGAAAGCATCAAGAAATTCGTGGCCATGGGAAACGGCGTAGCGCTGGTGCCTGGGCTGACGGTGGAGGAGGAAATCGCGCGCGGCGAGCTGGTGCGAGTGCCGGTAAACGAATTGAATTTCGAACGGCGGCTGCGAATCGTTTACCGGCGAAACGCCACGTTATCGCATGCGGCGCAGGCCTTTCTGCAGATCGTGGAAGGATTGAGCAACTCGCGCCAGGGAAGATACCTGTTTCAGCTGGAGCATTAGTTGCGATACTCCCAGGTCGGAGCTTGCTCATCGCCGCCAGATATAGCCAGCTGTCTGGCTCGGCTGCGAAGAGACCCCGTGGTTCCTGAGGTCAGTCAGTCACGCACAAGGCAGTAACGGGCTCGCGATTGGCGACGCAGCCCGTGGTAAGGGCCAGGCGCTGCAGCCACTGTGCCAGTGCAGCCAACGAGCGTTCGTTCATGGCGGTGAAGCGGATGCCGGCATTGCCCTCGCAATCCGACCAGGCAATTTCACCGCGAGCCTGGATAGGGGTGGCGCATTCCGGCACCCACAAGCGCACGTGCACAATCTCATCTTCTTCCAGAGGATCGCGCAGGCGCAGCCCCAACCCACCCAGGCTCACGTTGAACGCTTCCGCCCGCCGGTCGAGCACCTGTCCAAAGCTCAGGAACACAGGCAGCTGCACCGCATAACGTCTGCGGCGTTGACCGGAGGCAAGCGCCTGGCACGCACGGCGCAACTCGAAGCGCGCCCGGTCAGGCGGAAGCGGTTTGGCGGCGACCAATTGCGCCCCCATATCCACGGCATCGGCGGGGCTGGTCTCACCACTGGTGAGAGCCATCACCACCGAGCTTTTGTTGGGGCGCGAGGCATGTGCCGCCCGCAGCAGGCTGGTTCCCTGGTAAACGTCATCGCAGTCAATCGCCACCACGTCGAACCGGCGCTCCTCCAGGGCTGCCCGGCCCGACCTGGCATCACCGCGGAACTCTACCGTCGCGTTCATCTCGGCGAGGAGGCGGCGGAAGACTTCCTCAATCAGCGGATCGTGGGTGACTACCAGGAACTGCATACCTGCACCAATAAGGATAGTAGGCGGGGGTGGGAGCATGCGCAATTTACGGCTGTAACCGGCGGCGGGTAACCGAAGATTGAGGTCGCCCATGTGGGACCATTTTGGGACCGGTGTTGCTCACGCCCGAGCTGCCCTCGTTCGCAAGCCACGCGGCTGAAAGTGTGCGGCAGCACGGTTTGCTGGGCAGACCGTAGCGCCGTAGCCGGGCCGCGTCACAACCACCGCCAACTAGTTGAGGTCGGCGATAAGGGCAGAGGTAAAGCCGCTGCCAAAGTTGTCCAACAGCACCAGTGTCCGTACTTGCCCGGAGCTGAAGGTCATCGGCCCGCTATCCACCGAAATAACCTGCTGGCCGGCAAGGGTGAAGTACACCTCATAGCTGCCGGCGGTGAGGGTCTGGTAAGAGGAAGCACCCAGGAAAGCCAGATTGCTCACGCTGGGGCTGCCGGTGACGCCGGCGCCGGGAGCTGTGATATAGGCGTCAAGGTTTCCGAAATCGGGAGAGGCATTAATTATGCGCAACGTGAAATTGCCGGAGCTTGGGGCGGCGTTATTGTCGGTAAGCAAGCTCATGGTCAGGCTGGAAGAGGCAAAAGAAGGTTCGACCGCGAGAATGGTGTAGTAATTGCCGCTACTGAGGGAAACATTCTGGGTGACCAGGGCGCTGCTGCTGTTGCTGGCCTCGATTTGCACGGTGTGGTTGCCGGCGGGCTGGGCGACATAGGCGCTGGCTGACTGGGAGACGATGCCGGTTTGTATGGTGTTGTTATCGAATAGGAGGTTGAGGCTCTGCTGCTGTGGGGAGGCGTTCAGGATTCGCACTTGCCCCGTATTGGAAGTGCTGCTGCTGGAAGATCCGCAGCCAACCGCGTAGAGCAACGAGAAGGCAACCGCGAGGCCCAACACCATAGGGCGGCAACGAGAACTCATCAAGTCTCCTTGTGCCGCAGACGTGTGCGGGCACAGTTTTGTTTGAGCTGGGACTCACACTTAATTACCACGCCGGAGGTGCGGCGTGTGTAACGTTCGGTAAATAACTTGTAAAGTTGTGTAAGCGGAACTGCAAGCGGAATATTACAACAGAGGCTTCTATCCTGGTTACTGACCGCTCAATCACACCCACGGTCAAATGCGCGAAATAGGGTCCGGGTCCCAACAATGTTGTTCTGCACTCGACCTTGCCGGGCAGACTCTCACCGGCGCCGCAGGGTTGTAGTTTTGGAACGCAGCTCCAGGATATCTTGGGGCTCCTTAAACCCGTGCCGCAGGTAAAGGGTGCGGCTGCCTGGCGTGGGCCACAAGATAACCGCGTCAACGGGTTTTTCATGCAGCCAGTGCAAGGCTTGTGCAAGAAGGCGGCTGCCGACCCCGCCGCGGCACTCGCGCCGGACATAGAGATTGGTGATGTAGCCGTGCAGCTCCGGCTCGCCGTTACAGTTGGGAAGTTTCTCGACCAGGTGCAACCAGATTTGGCCTACGATTTCCCGGTTGTGAACAGCGACCCAGGCCTTCCAATCCGCAGTCAGCCGCTGGGACATCCAGGCAGAACAGCGCTGGAGAAAGGTGTCCCGGTCTTCCACCGGGCTGCCCACCTCGGAACGAAACTCGTAGCGTAAGGCAGCAAGGCGATCGCCATCGGCAGGGATAGCTTCACGGATCACAATGTCAGGCATCGGCTACAGAATAGCCGATCAGGTCTGAAGCCACTGTTCTTGGCGAACCGTTGACATAAGGGCGGCCAGTGGTCCAGATTAGCTGCCATTGGGTGGCGCGGAGGCTGCATATGTGGCTCGCCAGACTGGACCGCAGACAGTGGCTAGGCTATGGCAAACGAGTGGTCCGGCTCACCTACGCCGGGGTGAGGTCAAAGCACACCAGCCAACTGGCGGCGGGCTTGTCGTACTACTTCATCCTCTCGCTGTTTCCCATGCTGATCGCGTTCGCGGCGGGGCTGGCGCTGGTGCCCTTGCCGCACTTGTTCGATCAAATTCTCACCCTGATGGCCAGGTTCCTGCCTGCAGACGGCATGGGCCTGGTGCGCGCAGTGTTGCGCGACGTGATCACTCCGCACGGGGGAAGCATACTGTCGGTGGGAATCGTGCTGACCATCTGGGCCGCTTCGGGGGGAGTGGCGGCGCTGATGGAAGCCGTGAACGTCGCCTACAATCTGCCCGACCAGCGCAGCTTCGTAAGGAAACGGCTGCTGGCGATTGGACTGATGTTCGCGGTGGGAGCGCTGGCGGTATCAGCCCTGGCGCTCATGGTGGTGGGCCCAGGGTTCGGCAGATGGCTGGCGGGCAAGGCCGGGCTGGGCGGCGTATTTGTGGCCCTGTGGCCATACTTGCGATGGGGGCTCTCCCTTGCCTGCGCAGTGCTTTCGATTGAGCTGATTTATGTGTGGGCGCCCAGTGCGCGGCGTCCATTCCGCACCACCCTGCCGGGAGCGGTGATAGCCCTGGTCACCTGGGTGCTGCTCTCCAGCGGCTTGGGTCTGTACCTGCGGAATTTTGGAAAGCTTAATAAAACCTATGGCACTCTGGCGGCCGCCGTGGCCCTGATGCTGTGGCTTTACTGGACCGCGTTCGCCATCCTGGTGGGAGCGCAATTCAACGCAGAAACCATGCAGAAACCGGAGGCGGGGCCGGCCGAGGAGCCGACAACGCGTCCGGCAAGCGCCGCCTAGCGTCGCGGATCGGGCGCGTGGAGCTTGATGACCAGCCGGTACGGAGCGGGTGCGATCATGGCGGAATAGCCACAGCTCTTGGTCGTTTCCAATACCACCCTTGTAATTCCCGGTTTCCATTCCGCCACACGGATTTTCCGCACGAAGAGTTCGGTCAGGGGAACCTGGATTAATCTTCCCTGAAGGCCCGCTGGCATGGGGGCGCCCTGGAGATCAAAATAAATGCGGTCCGGACCAGCGAGGCGGTGTGCGGCAAAAGCGACCAGGCCGGGCAAGCTGACGGTCACCGTGGTGGAGTTGTCGTCTGACCAGTAATTGATACTTCCGATGGCCGCTGAGCCGCCGTTCTTGCCGGCGCCGGGAAGGGGAGACCCTGGGTTGGAGGAGAGAGCGGGCTCATATCGCGTGCCCGTAACCTGTACGTGCGCATGTTGCCGGAAGGTTTTGGGGGCCAGGGCGATGCCGGCGGCCAGGAGGGCCGCCCCCAGCAGGCTCATGCGCACCCATTCGCACCAGCCCCACACCTGCGCGGCTTTGCGCATTCCGGAGCTGTCGTTTTGCCAGCTTGGATTACGAAACAGCAGGCCCGGCCCCGCAGGCACATATTTGCCGGCTGCCGACTTCGGGCAGAGTTCCGGCTGGGGCCGGGCGGGGCGGGGAGTCTGGGCCTGAACGTTCGCAGGAGCACGGCTTAAACGGTGCTTTACGCTCTTCGCCACTGGATCGACAGATAACAGATAGAAGAAGTCCGGATGATTAAGCGCCTAAACGCTGCGGAACGGTGGGAACCGATGTTGCACGTATTATAGCCAAGATCGCGGGCTTTGAGGGAATTCCCGCTTCAGCCCTGGTAGAGAGGGCCGGGTGGGGGCCCCGGGGCCTCCGAGCAGCTCCACTTAAAGGTTTTTGTCATACTCTGCAAGAACTTGCGGGAATCCGCTCTTCACCTTTGGACCATGCTTTAAAACCAGCAGGTTGCGTGTGCAATTCCTGGACTCAAAATTGCTTCGCTTCGCTCCAGACCTGAGCCGCGCGCGGGTGATGCAAGGCCGAAAGGGCCGGCCAACTGGTCCACTTCGTTGAACAGGGAAACCCAAATGATTATTCGACGACTCGGTTGCCTGGTATTACTTGGAGCATTCGCCGTGATGAGCTCTCCGGCTTGGGCCAATGATATCTGCCAGGTCCCCGGGAACCTGGTGCAGAACTGCGGATTTGAAACCGGAGATTTCACGGGCTGGACACAGTCTGGGAATACCGGCTTTACCTCGGTGAGCACCTTCTACGCCTTCAGCGGAAACTACGGGGCTCAGCTGGGGCCGGTGGGAAGCGATGGATTCCTGACCCAACTCGTGGGAGACAACAGTACCACGTATTTCGCCTCCTTCGAGCTGTACAACGACGGCGGGGCTCCGAATGACTTTACCGTTTACTGGAACGGCGTGGATGTGGGTCCCGACTTGGTAGATGCTTCAAACTTCTCGTATACGCTGTTTTCCGGGATTCTCGCGGGAAATTCCGGTGCTGGAAGCAACGAAATCACCTTCGCATTTCGTCAGGATCCCTCTTATTGGGGTCTGGACAGCGTCGTGGTTAGGAATACCAGCACGGTCCCTGAGCCCGCCAGCCTGATGCTGCTGGGGGCTGGTCTTCTTGGGCTTGGGGGTTTAGTCCGCCGCAAGCTGGCACGCTAGAGCCTTACCGAGCTGCAGCGAATACACCCGGCCGGAGGCTATGCCTCCGGCCTTTCGCTGAGCTTTCCAATAATGCGGCGGTGCGACACTCTCTGTCCGATGGATTCCGACGAGGCAGCCACGCTCGGTATCCGGCTCGACCAGGATGAGACGTTTACCTTGATGAACTTCCTCTCTCTGCTGGCGCAAGGAGCTGCCGCCATCACCCGTGCAGGTCCATGCCGCAGAGGCAGCTACTTTTCCGAGTCGCGGATCAGCACGACGTCGGCCTCGCGGTGGCCACGGATGATGGCGAGCTGCTTGCCGTCATAGGAGTAGTCGAAATCGCGGATGAATTCCGACTTGAAGTCGGTGAGCTGCTTTCCGCGAGAACCATCCAGATGCTGCAGCCAGAGATTATCGGTTTGCCCGTCACGAATGGGGTAAATGATGCCCGTGCCGTCGCGCTTAAACAGGATTGGGCCGTCGCCAAGCACATCGGCATACTCGACGCGGGGGCGCTCGAAATCCAGAAACCGGATTGGCTTGCTGAAATCTAGTGACAAGAGCCCCAGCTTCTCCTTGGTGTCGCCAGGGCGATTGGTGACAATCGCCGCGAGCTTTCCGTCCGGTGAAATTGCGATTCGGCCAAAGTTAGCGTAGTCAGGAAACTGCTGCGAAGCGCCACCTTCG
>DATJEH010000221.1:0-5461 GCA_035496875.1 Terriglobales bacterium
GGTCGAACTGAAAACATTCTCCCCGCGTCAGCGAATTTACAAGCGGGGCGACCCCGGCGACCGCGGCTACGTGATGGTGTCGGGAAGAGTGCGCGTCAGCACTGTGGACGAAGATCACCAGGAAGTGGTTGTGGACGAACCTGCGCCCGGGGAATTTTTCGGTTTCGCTTCCATGCTGGAACAAAGCATCCATCAAACCGAGGCTGTTTCCCTGGAAACAACCGAGTGCATCGAAGTGGACCGCAACGACATCCTGATTCTGCTGCAGCGCAAGCCCCATGCCGGAATGGACATGCTGGCCTCTCTGGGGCACCAGTTTCATGCCTCCCAGCAGCTGGTGCGCGTGCGCGCCAATCGCAATCCCAACGAAATCATCGAGGAGAAGGAGACGGTCGGCGAGCGCGTCGCTGACACGGTAGCGGCATTCGGGGGGTCCTGGACCTTTATCACCCTGTTCGCTCTCTTCATGCTGGTTTACACCAGCATCAACGTCAGCCTGCGCAAGCAGGCCTGGGATCCTTACCCATTTATCCTGCTGAACCTGTTTCTTTCCATGCTGGCGGCGATTCAGGCTCCGGTGATCATGATGAGCCAGAACCGGCAGGACAAGAAAGACCGGCTGCGCGGCGAGCTCGACTACGACGTGAATCGCCGCGCCCACACCGAAATCCAGGGCCTGGCCCACAAACTCAATCTGCTCGGGGACCGCCTGGGCGACATCGAGGAGCTGCTGCGCCCCAATGCCTGAGTCCGGCGAAGACGCACAAAGGCAGGTGGCAGGTGGCCCAGGTTCGCGCCCTGTCTTTGGGCGCTAACCTGGGTTAACCATCACTGCACGCAGTCAGGAATTCTCCTAAAGTTTGTCCATGCCGCATGGCCTCAAGCGGTTTCAGCAATCGGCACAGTCTCACTTTGTGACCTTCACTTGTTACCATCGGCGGCGAGGGTTCCATTCGCCCGCCGTCTACGATCTCTTCGTCCAGGTGCTGGAGGAAATGCGCTGCCGGTTCGCCCTGTGCGTCTACGGATATGTGGTCATGCCCGAGCACGTGCACTTGCTGTTGAGCGAGCCGCAGCGCGGGCTTCTGGCAGACGCCATGCACTACTTGAAGCTATCCTTCGCCAAACGTCTGAGGGCTGGCGTCTTTTGGCAAAAGCGCTATTACGACCGCAACGTGCGCGATGAGCGCGAGTTCGTGGAGAAGCTACGCTATATTCATCGCAACCCGGTGAAGGCAGGGTTACGCGAGCTTCCGGAAGATTGGCCGTGGAGCAGCTTTCGTCACTATGCACTGCGAGAAAAAGGAGTCGTGGAAATCGAGTCAGAGTGGACGCGGGATCGGGAGAGGCAAGCGAGAGGCAGCGGGGAGAGGATATTGCTGATCCCAGGTTAGCGCCCAAAAGCGGGCGCGAACCTGGGCCACCTGCCTGCCTGCGCCATCAAAATCCGGCGCTGGCCAATGTGGGTTAGTCCCCCGCAGCTACCGGCAGTACTTCTATGCAGAAGCCGGACGGCTAAAGCTCAACCCGTGGCCGCGCCTTGAGCTGAAGATGAGGCCTGCCTCTTAGAGCCATCATTCTCCTTCCACCCTTTGCCCAACCCGCAAAGGGCGGGGCGCTGTCGTGTGGGTGGGGAATAGGGTGGCCACACACCTATGCCATCTGATACGCGGGGACACGCGCGGCCACATACGCTCCGAAGGCGAGGTCCACCGCCAGGCAGGCAATTACGTACCAGTCTGGGATGTAAGTCGAATTGCGGTAGTGCCAGGCATCCCAGGCTACTGCGTGGAGCGCTATTCCGGCGGCGAGGAACCAGGGCGAGCGTTTCACACCGAGCACGGCAAGACCGGCAAAAATGATTGTGCCTAAAACCTCTACCCCAAACCAGTAATTCGCTGCATGGGCGGCGGAGGCGAACAGATAGCGCGCCACATAGACAAGCGGCATGGCCACGAGGAACCCGGCAAGCAAATTTCGTTCCAAGATCGCTGCACGCGATCCCCGCCAACGCGTTAGCCACAGGCAAATGACGATGATCCCCGTACCCGCCGCGGCAAGAAGGCACGGGTCTCCAGACACTTGCCACGGAATTCTGTAAAGAGCTAGCCACGTACCGACGAGGGAAACAATGATCAGAAGCGCCGTCTGCACGGTCTCTTGTGCCATGGTATGGCCGGCTGGTGGGGTCGGCATCGTATTCATGTCAGGATTGTCCGCCGTTGCACCGCCCCACTCAAGCCAAAAGCGGGCTGGAGGTGGTCACCCAGCTCGGTAAACAAATGCATTTCGGTAGAGACGTTGCTTGCTGAGGAATTGTTGCGCCCGCATGCGTAAACCCAGGCGAAAACTATCCCATAAGAATGTCATCCTGAGGAGCACGCCCCGAGCGAACCGAAGAAGCGCGCACCAAGGACCCATGCGTGCCCGTGCTCCGCAGGGCCGTTAAGAAGTTGGGTTACTTGCTCGTGGCCGCGGTGTATGCGGGCCAGTTCATGACAAAGCGAACTTCTGTGGGATTGGGCTGGTCGGAGCGAGTCACCAGAAAACGCTGCCCGTCGGGGCTGACGTCGTAGCCGGAAACAGCGCCCCCGCGGTCGAAATCCACGTTGAAAACCTCTGCCGGCGGGGAAGCAGCGAAAGTCTGGCGCGTATCCACGGCAACACTGTAGATGCGGCTGCCATTTCGATAGAACAGCTCCTGGCCGTTATGGCACCAGCGCGGCTGCTCTCCGCCGGCGGTGGAAACCTGCCATCGCCCGGTGCCTCCGCCCACGCGCTCCACGAAGATCTCGCTGCGTCCCGATTCGCTGGAGGCGTAAGCCACGTAGTTGCCGTCAGGAGAGAAGCTGCCTTCCCGCTCCACCGCGGGCGTGCGCCGAAAAGCCGTCAGATCGTGGCTCCCGCTGAGGGACAGCATGTACAGGTCCACCATAGTCGCGGGATCGTTTGCCTGCACCACGGCGATTCCCTTGGGGGAAACGGAAGTGACGTGGGCGTTGCTGGTCAGCGGGTGCAGGAGCTCGGGCGAGTTGCTGCCGTCGGCAGCGGTGGAGTAGATGCCGAATTTCAGGTCCGAGCCGCTGCCGTCATACAGCACGGACTTGCCGTCGGAAGCCCATGCAGGCGCGGCGTTCCGCGTTCCGAAGCGGCTCAGGCGCAGAAGCACGCCGCGCTCAATGTCATACACCGCCAGCTGCTGCTCGATGGTGCGGCGAATACAGATGGCGAAGCGCTTGCCATCGGGAGAAATCGCGGGATCTACGTAATCTTCCGAAGGCAGCGCGATCCGGGTGGCGTTGCCGTGACGATCCAGCCAGTACAGGCTGCGGGTGAAGTTTCCCGGCTCTCCGGGAACGAAGGCCAGCAGCCCATTTTGCGAGGCGTCAAACTGGGGGACCAGGTCGTGCTGATCTACGCCATTGGCCAGCAGGCGCGCCGGGCTGGTGACCACGGCCTTTTCCTTGTCGAACGGCGCCTCCCACACCCGTCCACCCGAGTAGTAGAGCAGGGCGCCCTGGCCGTACGCGGCTGACGAGGCGTCGCGCTGCACCACATGAGTCGCGCCCGTGTCCGTCTGCACCGCCACCAGGCGCGGGCCTTCATCCACCCATTCCGTCGCCACCACCCAGTGCGTTCCCGGAATCAGGGCTGGCCAGACAAAGATATGCTGGTGGCCGTCGGCGATTTTCACCGGCTGCGGCGTGCCTCCATTGGCCGGCACCACCCCGATTCCAATCACCGGGGCCGCTACCACGATGGTGTCGTTGCTGCGCCATACGCCTCCGAAGAAGGAAGGTAAATCGCAGATGACCATCGGCTCGCCGCCGGCGATGGGCGCCTTCTGCAGCTTGCCGTGACTGTAGAAGCCGATCCACTGGCCATCGGCGGAAAAAAACGGGAACACCGCGTCCTCGGAGTCGGGAATGGCGACAAAATCGAATCCATTGGTGGCGCGCAGCACCAGATGGGGCAGGCCGTTGTCGGAGACCACGAACGCGGTATGGGTGCCGTCGGGCGAGACGGCCACCGCGCGCCCCGTATCCACCGCCACCTCCTGCCGCTGCCCCAGATTTACCGCAAAAGCCACGGCCGGCGATTCCACCGGGGCGCGAACTGCCCGCCACCAGGCCACCAGCGCCCCGGCAGCCACCAGGGCCAGAATCGCCAGGGACGCCAACAGCCAGCGAGGGCTCGCGGCCGGCTTGCCGGGGGCGGGCGTATCCCGCAGGTTTTCCCCCATCCAGGTAAGTTGCAGCTTGACGTCCTGCGCCGATTGGAAACGATCGTCCGGATCCTTGGCCAGGCATCCGCGCAGAACCTGGATCCAGGCGCGGGGAAATTTGGCCAGGGTTTCCGGCGGCGTTTCCGGATCGCGTTCCAGAATGGCGGTGGCTACGCTGAGCTGCGATTTGCCCTCGAAGGCGCGCTTTCCCGTCGCCATTTCGTAGAGCATGGCTCCGAAGGCGAAAATGTCGCTGCGGGCGTCCGCTTCCTTGCCCTCGATCTGCTCAGGCGACATATATTGGATGGTCCCCACCAGAACCCCGGCCGAAGTTAACGGCGACGCGTGTGGCGTGGGCGAAACCATGGTGGCGACGGCGCTCAGCAGCGGCGCGCTGTGTCCCGCGGCCGCCCCCATCACCGCCGGTTTCGCCAGCCCAAAGTCCAGCAGCTTGGCGCCGGCTTTGGTCAGCATCACGTTGCCCGGCTTCAGGTCGCGATGCACGATGCCCGCCCGGTGCGCCTTCTCCAGCGCGTCGGCGACCTGGATGGCGATCTTCAGCAGTTCTTCGCTAGCCAGTGGCCCGCGCTTGATCCGTTCAGCCAGCGTCTCGCCCTCCAGGCACTCCATCACCAGGAAGTCCGTGCCGCCCTGGTGGCCCACGTCGTAGAGCGTGCAGATATGAGGATGATTGAGCGCGGAGATGGCTTTGGCCTCGCGCTCGAAACGCTGTTTCAGGTCGGGATTGTCGCAGAGATGGGAGGGCAGAACCTTGATGGCAACGCTGCGCTCCAGCCGCGTGTCCCGGGCGCGATACACCTCTCCCATGCCGCCGGCGCCCAGCGGTTCAGCAATCTCGTAAGGCCCAAGCTTCGTGCCTGTGATCAGGGCCATGATGGGTGGCCGCGATTATACCCTCAGCAGATATTTGCTGCGACAACTTCCGCGGGAGTGACGTTCCAGGGAGTTCTCTCGAAAATCTCGCCGCCGGCCGTGTGGCCCATTCACGCCCGCTTTTGGGAGGTGGCCCAGAGCCTGCCCTGAGCGAAGCCGAAGGGTTCGCGCCCTGTCTCTGGGCGCTAACCTGGGTTAACCATCCAGAAGGATTGGGTGTGGAGCAGTTTTCAACCCTACGCGACGGAATGCGAGGGCCGGTTCCAGATTGAGTCGGACTGGTCGGCGAGAAAACGGCAGCAGCCCGCCAGACGACCGGCGCCAACTGTTGGAATGCCCCAC
>DATJEH010000222.1:0-7432 GCA_035496875.1 Terriglobales bacterium
TCTGACGCCATCTCAACGCACCCCTTGCCGCGGGCCCAGAATTCTGCCGCCGCCAGGAGCTTCCTCCCTATGCCTCGGCGCCGGTAGGTTTCGGCAATGTACCAACCCTCGATGTAGCCCACCGGCCGCGCCGGGTCGCACCCATCCGCGTGCGAGCGCAAATCAGCTTCCAGGAAACCAACCAGGGCGCCATCGGCCGCTTCAGCAACCCAGGTGATGAGTGGCATCGTAAGAGCGGCCGTGCCGTTCAAAATCTCCGTGAGTTCCCGGCCATGTTCCTCGATGGAAACATCAGGCCACAGACCATGGCGCAAGCGCGCCAATTCGTCGCTATCCGACGCTCGAGCAATTCTGATGCGGATTTCTGACACTCTGTCCATCGCACAAGTTCTATGACGCTAAGAAGGTTGCGGACGCCCTGATTTGTCCTTCCGCTCTTTCCGAGTGAGTTATTTCGAGCACCGAGTCGAGTCTCGTCAGGTCGAGCAACTCGCGCATGCGCGGCATGGGATTTGTCAATTGCAGGTCGAAGCCGAGGGCATAGCCCAATGTTTGGAGAAAGACCAGGAGCCCGAGGCCGCGGGCGTCAATGGCATCAACTTCGGCAAGATCGAGCATGACCAGACGCTTGTCAGCTTCGCCAGCTACAGCGTCCTTCAAGGTTTCAGCTTCGACGCCCGCTACGATTCGCCCGAAGCAATGCAGGATGGCAGTGTCCGCGATGTGTTCGGTGATGATGCGCAACATAATTGCCTCCGTTCTGGCTTCTTCTACCCCTACATACGAGCGAGGTTAATCAGATGCTTCATTAACTAGAGACGGGAATTCCTCTATCAGGTCAACACGTATAAGACGTTTGAGCCGGTGAGAAGTCTCTATTATCGCTGCACTTTTTAGCCGCGCTGTTTATCGGAGAAGCCGGAAGATGGTCGGTGTGAGGCGAGTGGCGGTAAAGAGAAGGTTCAGGCTGTAGTCCCGGAGTTTCTGTGCGGATTGTCGAACCAGCGCCACTTTTGATCTCCGGCAGCTTTTCGCATTGCAAGATCAGATTCCGCAACAACCAATTAAGCTTCAGATTTTTTGTGAGCTGCTGAATGAAAGTCGGCTAGGCTAGGCGGATCGCTTAGGCGGCAGCGTGCGGAATTCGAGCAGTTTGCCGCAGGTGATTGATACTGACGCCGGCTTCGGCTTGGGGTGGTAGCTCTCCGGGATGTAGAACTCGATCACGCGGGCCATGGTACTCCTGCCTTCCGACCGTTGTCTCTCTGGACCCCATTTTGGGTTTCTACCCCTTGGATGATGCGCAGCCGAAAAAGTATCAGCCTTTCTCTTTCTCTGGGTGCCGGGTTCGGCCTGAATAGATGCGCGGCCGGGTGGGTTCGGCCGCGCTCTGAAGTGGCATCAACTTCTGGGAGCATTCCCGGTTGCTTGCTTACCGCGATGCTCCTGTCCTTAGGTACTTCCCCCGTTGGGCAGGTATTTTCCCTCTTTACCTTTTGCGTGCAATGGCACGAAGGTGGCGCGGTGTCGAACCCGTGATGTCGTTAATGTCGGATTTCCGCACGCTGGCACTGCATTGCGCCCATACCAGCCCGAATAGCCTGGCCTCACCCGGGCATCGCGGCGCGTATCACGTGCAGTAAGGGCGCGGGATAAACCCCCAGCCAGATCAGCAGCACCGTAAGCACAACCAGAACCGACGAGCCCAAGGCCATGCGAGGCGCGGCTTCGGCGCCTCTGTCCTCAGGCGCTCCCGCGTACAGGGCGAAGATCACCCGCAGATAGTAGAACGCGCCAATCACGCTGCTGACTACCAGGATGATGATAAGCGCCCAGGCGGAGGAAGATGCGCCCGCCGCCACTACATAGAACTTGCCAATGAAGCCGGCGGTCACGGGTATGCCGGTCAACGAGAGCAGCATGGCGGTCATCACACCGGCCAGCGCCGGGCGCCGCCAGAACAGGCCACGATAGGCTTCCAGCGACTCGGCATCTTCTTCGCTGTTGGAAAGCACCGTGACCACGCCGAAGGCGCCGATAATGGTCACGAAATAGGCCACCAGGTAGAACGTAACCGCCTGCACCGCCAGTTCGCCGCTGGCGATAAAAGCCACCAGCACGTAGCCCATGTGAGCGATGGAGGAATAGGCCAGAATCCGCTTCACGTTGGATTGCAGCAGGGCCAAAAGATTGCCTCCCAGCATGGAAGCGATAGCAATAATGGTGAACACCACCACCACGGGCTGATAATTGTGTAGTTCCAGCCGGTAGAAGTAGCGCAGCAGCAGGGCGAACATCCCGCCCTTGGAAACCGTGGCAATGAACGCCGCCACCGGTGGCGGAGCGCCCTGGTAAACGTCCGGCGTCCACATGTGAAAGGGCGCCAGCGCCAGCTTGAAGGCTATGCCAGTGATGATCATGGCCAGGCCGGGCAGCAGCAGGGTGCGGTTGGGACCGGCGGTTTCCATCATCAACTCCGCCATGTGCCCGAATTCCATGGTGCCCACCGCCGCGTAGATCAGCGCCATGCCGAACAGCAGGAAGGCGGCGGAGGCCGCCGCCAGCACCAGGTACTTGATGCCCGCTTCCAGCGCCGTCTTGCGCGGGTAGATGTAGGCATTCAGCGCGTACAACGATATGCTCAGAACTTCCAGCCCCAGGAAGAAAGAAACGAAATGGCTGCTGGCGGCCAGCACCGCCGCACCCAGGGCGGCGGTCAGCAGAAGAATGTAGAATTCTTCTTTCTCCACCGCCTGCTCTTCCAGGTAGCCGTAAGCCAGGCCGGCCACCGCGATTGTGGCGGCAATGATCATCCCAAAGTAGAAGAGCGCGTACTGGTCAATCATCAGCAGGGAGGTCAGCCGCTGCGGCACAATTTCGGCGGAGATCCATAACGACCCGAATGCAGCCGCCAGGCCGAGCAGCGTCAGACCTAGCGCGATGCGGTGGCTGCGATGGATAGCGATGATGAGCATCAGCCCTACGGCCGTGCAAGAAAGCAGCAGCAGGGGCAGGATGGCAATCAATCCGGCGGTGGTCATGGCTGCCCCCGTTCATAGGCCTGGTATTGCCGGGCAGCTTGCTCCTGCAACTTCTGCATGGCGGGCGCGAAGGTGTTCAGCACCGGCCGCGGGAAAAGGCCCAGCCACAGCAGAATGGCGATCATGGGCGCGATGATCACCACCTCGCGGGCAAACAGATCATGCAGTTCCCAGTGGTGAACGTTGCTGCCGTGAAACGCCCGCTGAATAAATTTCAAACCGTAGAGCGTGGAAGCCAGCACCCCGACGGCAGCGGCAACCGCCAGTCCCACGCTCACCTTGTAGGTGCCCAAAAGAATAAGGAATTCACCGACAAAATCGCCCAGACCGGGCAAGCCGATGGAGGCCATGGCGAAGAACATCGCGGCGCCGCTCAAACGCGGGATGGCCTGCCACAACCCGCCCATGCGGTCCATTTCGCGGGTGTGAATCCGTTCCTGCAACCCGCCCACCAGCACGAACAGAGCTCCCGTACTGATGCCGTGGGCGATGATGGTGATCAGCGCGCCTTCCAGCGCCAGTTTGTTCCACACAAAGATGGCCAGCAGGACGAAGCCCAGGTGGCTCACGCTGGTGTAAGCCACCAGGCGCTTCAGGTCAGTCTGCCCGAACGCCAGCACCGCCCCGTAAATGATTCCGATGGCCGCCAGCACTGTGGCGATGGGAGAGAACCAGTGCGCCGCCGCGGGAAATAGCGGCACCACGAAGCGCAGCAGCCCGTAGGCGCCGGTCTTGAGCAGCAACCCGGCGAGAATTACGCTGCCCGCCGTGGGCGCCTCGGTGTGCGCATCCGGCAGCCAGGTGTGAAACGGCACCATGGGCAGCTTTACAGCGAAGGCAATAAAGAAGCCCAGCATCACCCAGATGGCTGTGTGCAGCGGCATGGAGGTGCCGATCAACTCCGAGTACTCGAAGGTGTAAACCCCGGTGGCGCGGTGATGGATCATGTACAGAGCCAGAATGGAGATCAGCATCAGCAGCCCGCTGAGCTGCGTGAACAGGAAGAATTTGACCGCCGCGTACACCCGCCGCTCGTGCCCCCAGATGGCGATCAGGAAATACATGGGGATGAGCATCAACTCCCAGGCGAAGTAAAAGAGGAACAGGTCTACGGCCAGGAACACGCCCGTAATGCCGGCCAGCACCCAGAGCAGGTTCAGGTGGAAGAAGCCCACGCCCTCGCGAATCTCGGTCCACGAGGCCAGCACCGAAACGATGCCCAGGAAAAACGTCAGCACCACCAGCAGCAGGCTGAGGCCGTCAATCGCCATGTGGAAGTGGATGCCGGCATCGGGGAACCAGATCCAGTTCACCTGCCGCAGCCACTCCTGCTGTTGCAGCAGGTTGACGGGATAACTGCGGACCCACAGCGCCAGGCTGAGGACAAAATCAGCAACCGTTGCGCCGAGCGCGATCCAACGGCAGGCGGCGGCGCTCCAGCGCGCGGCTATCCAGCAGGCGATGCCGCCCGCCAGCAGGATCCCGACAAACCAGATCAGAATCATAAGACCAGCACAATAAAGATGAAGACCACGGTCCCGCCCACAATGCTGGCGGCGTACCAGCGCATGCGGCCGCTTTCCGTGGCGCTGAGCGCGCGATAGCTGGCGCGGCTCACGGCGGCCACTCCGTCGTAGAACTTGTCAATGAAATCGCGCTTGTCCACCTGTGCGAACCACACCACCGGCGCGACAAACAGCTTGTCGTAAACAAAATCGAAGCCCCAGTCGGCATACCAGAATTCGTTAATGGCACGGCCCACTGCGTTTTCGGTCAGCGGCCGCGTGGCGCCGCGCCGCCGCAGGTAGAGTTCATAGGCGAGGATCAAGCCCAAAGCGAACGCGGCCGTGATGATGCCTTCCGACCAGTCTCCCGTAATCCACCCCACTTGCTTTTCTGCCACCTTGGGCAAAGCCGTGTACAGCAGGTCATTCAGCCAAAGCTTGTTTCCCAGGTAAGGCGGAAGATTCACCCACCCAGCCCCGATGGAGAGGGCGCTGAGCGCGACCATGGGCAGGTTCTTGGCCAACCGCGGCGGGTGCTCCACCGGAATTTGCGCCTGGCCAAAAAACGCCACAAAAATGACGCGAAAAATGTACAGCGAGGTCAGCAGCACTCCCACCAGTCCTGCAATCCATAATGCCGGCCCACCCTGCGGCGAGGACCACACGCCCCACAGGATCATGCCCTTGCTGTAGAAGCCCGCGGTGATGAGCGGCAGACCGGCGAGTGCGCAGCCGGAAATCAAAAACGCCCAGAAGGTGATGGGAATCATCCGGCGCAGCCCACCCATCTTGAAAATGTCGTGCTCCTCGTGTTGCGCCTGGATGACCGCGCCCGCGGCCAGGAACAGCAGCGCCTTGAAAAAGGCGTGCGTCATGAAGTGGAAAATCGCGGCCGACCAGGCTCCCACGCCCAGGGCCAGGAACATGTACCCAATCTGGCTGATGGTGGAGTAGGCGAGCACGCGCTTGATGTCACGCTGCGTCAGCGCGCTGCAACCCGCGAGCAGCAGCGTCGCCGCCCCAATCACCGCCACCGCCAGCATCACTGGCGGCGCCAGGCTGAAGAGCACGTGCGTGCGCGCAATCAAATACACGCCCGCCGTCACCATGGTGGCGGCGTGAATCAGCGCGCTGGTGGGTGTGGGGCCGGCCATCGCGTCGGGCAGCCAGGTTTGCAGCGGCAGTTGCGCCGATTTGCCCACCGCCCCGCCCAGCAACAAGGCGGCAGCGGCCACCGCCACCGCCGCCCCCACCGGCCACTGCAGCGTGGCGCGGTGCATCAGTTCCTGGACGTTCAGCGTCCCCAGCCGGTCAAAGATGAGGAACAGCCCTATGACCATGGAGGTATCGCCCACGCGGGTCACGATGAATGCCTTGCGCGCCGCCCGCCCATTCGCCGGATCGGTGTACCAGAATCCGATCAGCAGGTAGCTGCACAGTCCCACACCCTCCCAACCCAGGTAGAGCAGCAGCAGGTTGTCCGCCAGCACCAGCATCACCATGGACGCAACGAACAGGTTCATGTAGGCGAAGAACCGGCTGTAGCCCTCATCGCCCTCCATGTACTCGGTGGAATAAACATGGATGAGGAAGGCGACGAAGGTAATCACCAGCACCATCACCACCGAGAGGGCGTCCAGATAGAAGCCGATGTCGGCTTGAAACCCGAAGACACTTATCCATTGCCAGATCACTTCGTGATACGACCAGCCGGCCGGAGGCGCGGAAATGAAGGCGGCGGTCACAATCCCGGAAATAACGCCGCTCGCCCCGATCGAGCCCGCGCCGATGATGGAGACGGCCCGCCGGCCCATCCCCGGCCCGAAGATAGCCAGCAGCAGAAAGCTGAAGAACGGAATCGCCGGTATTAGGCCGGTGAGTTCGAGCACGCTATCCTTTCATCTCGCTGGCGCTGTCGGTATCGAGCACGCCGTGCTGATGGTAAAGCCGCAAAAGCAGCGCCAGGCCGACCGAGACTTCTGAGGCCGCCATGGCCAGGATGAAGAGAAACATTACCTGCCCATCCGCCTGCATCCAGTGCGCCCCCGCGACGATGAAGGCCAACCCGGCGGCGTTCAACATGATCTCGATGGATATCAGCGTGAACACCAGGTTACGCCGCACCAGCAGGCCGATCGTGCCCAGGGCGAACAAGATCCCCGCCAGCAGCAGCCCGTGTTGCATCGGTATTGTCTGCATCCGGATTCTCCACAGCCTTGGGCTTGCGGTAGCCCAGGTGATAGGCGCCCACCAGAGCGCCCAGCAAAAGCATGGAAGCCAGCTCCACGCCGATGAGATAAGGGCCAAACAGCGCTAATCCGACCTCCCGCGGTTCCACATACTGGATCGCGTGTACCTCAATCGCAGGCCGCGACAGCAGGTACACCACCTCGGCGATCAGAATGGCGGCCAGAATTTCCGGGCCGATCCACATGCCCGCCGACAGCCACTTGCTTTCCATTTCCACCGCGCGCTCGCCCAGGTTGAGCATCATGACCACAAAGATGAACAGCACCATGATGGCTCCGGCATAGATAATCACTTCCAGGGCGGCGATGAAGGGAGCGCCCAGGATGTAGAAGATTACGGCCACCGAGAGCAGCGACATTATGAAGTACAGCAGCGCGTGGACCGCGTTGAGACGAGTGACCGTCATCACCGTGGCCAGAATCGCGACCGCCCCCGCGATGTAGAACAGAATTTGCATACCTTCACTAAGGCAACAGGCTTCTCAGGTCCGTTGGTGGAGCTTCGCGCTCGGCCTCGCCTTTGTCCTTGCCCCCGATCTTGACCCCCGCCACCCGCCAGAAGTTGTAGTCCGGGTATTTGCCGGGTCCATCAATCAACAGGTGTTCCTTTTCGTAAACCATGTTCTGGCGGTTGTAC
>DATJEH010000223.1:0-22117 GCA_035496875.1 Terriglobales bacterium
CTGCAGGTTCCAGTTGGTGTAGTCGGGGTTGGGAATAAGACCGTTGTCGTGCTCCTTGTGCCAGATCTCCGTGATCCACACCAGGCGGGAAGGATCCTTGTACGGCAGTGGCCGCAGCAGCACCGTATTTACGGCGGAAAAAATGGCGGTGTTGGCGCCGATGCCTAGCCCCAGCGTAATTATCGCCACCGCGGTGAAACCTGGAGCCTTGCGCAGCGTGCGCAGGCCGTAGCGCACATCCTGCAGCAGCGTCTCCAGCCAGGGCAAGCCGCGGCGGTCGCGATAGAGTTCCTTCGTCTGCTCCATTCCGCCCAGTCTGATCAGCGCCTGCCGCCGTGCTTCCTCGGGCGTCATGCCGGCGCCCAAATTGTCTTCAATATGGAACTGAAGGTTGCTCTCCAGTTCTTCCGCCAGCTGACGCTCCCGCCGCTCCCGGCCGAACATCCCGCCAAATCGCATCACCCACGCCCGCACTTTGCGCATTTCATTCACTCCCGCGCGGCGTGTCACCGCCCATTAACTGAATGCTGAACGCTGATGGCTGAGTGCTCATTCTCCCTACCCTGTGTTCCGGCCCCCCTCACACTTTTCCCTTCTCCGGCTGCAGAAACCTGGCCATAATCGCCGTCGCCTGCTCCCACTCCCGCGTTTCTTTCTCTAATTGCCTCTGGCCGGCATGCGTCAGCCGGTAGTACTTGGCTTTGCGATTGTTCTCGGAGACTCCCCACTCAGAACTGATGTAGCCTTCCTGCTCCAGCTTGAGCAAGGCGGGATAGAGCGTGCCGTAGTTGACTTCCAGCAGATGACCACTGGTCTGCTCGATGCGGCGGGCAATGCCATAGCCGTGCTGCGGCCCCATGGTTTCCAAAGTTGTCAGCACCATCAGCGCCAGTGTGCCCTGCCAAACGTCGGTTTTCTCGCCCAAACCCCGCCCTCCTATGGGTAAACCATATAGCTGCTGGACAGCAGCATGACATATGTCCTATGGCTTAGCAATAGGAATCACAAACAAAAAGCCGGTGCAACCAATTCGCCGGGAAGCTCAAACCAATCCTGCTTTCCTGATTCACATTTGCCCTTTGGAGTATGCTTTTATGCTTTTCACGAACGACTACGAGGAGCCTTCATGCCGCTCTCCCGCCGTGGATTTCTTCGCTCTGCATCCATCGCCGCCGCTGCGTCGGCCGTCCTGGAACTGCCCGCCCTGGCCCTTCCTCTGCAGGTGGAAGCCGCGCACCGCGGAGACATCCCGCCCAATGCCATCAAGCTCAGCAACAACGAGAATGCTTACGGGCCTTCGCCCAAGAGCTTGGCAGCCATGCAGATGGCGCTGGCGGAAGGCAACCGCTACCCCGACCGCTACAACCATCAACTGGTGGAAGGCGTTGCGGCTTTCCACAAAGTCGCGCCGGAGCGCGTGCTCCTGGGTTGCGGCTCTATGGATATCCTGCGCGCGGCCACAGGAGCATTTCTCGGTCCGGGAAAGGCGCTGATCATTCCGCAACCCACTTTTGAAGCGATTGCCGAGTACTCCAAACCCCAGGGCGCTGAGACAGTGCGGGTACCGCTGGACCGCAACTACGCCCACGACCTGGACGCCATGCTGGCCAGCGCCTCCAAACAGCCCTCGCTGATTTATGTCTGCAATCCCAACAATCCCACCGCCACCATCACCCCGCGCAAACACCTGGAGACCTTCCTCAGCAAGCTCCCCGCTAATGCCGTAGTGCTCATGGATGAGGCCTACCACCATTTCGCCCTCGGCACGCCCGGTTACGAATCATTTCTCGACCGCCCGATAAATGACGACCGGCTGCTCGTGAGCCGCACCTTCTCCAAGGTTTATGGACTGGCGGGAATGCGCATCGGCTACGCCGTTGGCGCCGGCGAAACTCTGAAGCGATTGAATGATTTCCGTTCCATCGAGTGCCAGAATGTGGCTGGCGTGCGCGCCGCCCTGGCAGGACTGGAGGACCAGGACTACGTGCAAATGGCCATCCGGCGCAATGCCGCCGACCGGCAGGAGTTCTTTAAGCAGGCGCAGGCCCGCGGACTGAAGCCCATCGAGTCGTGCGCCAATTTCGTAATGATGCCGGCTTCGCGTCCGGCGCCGCCAGTGATTGACTTCTTCCGCAACAAGAACATCGAAATCGGGCGTAAGTTCCCGCCCATGGACAACTATGTGCGCATCTCCCTGGGCAAACCCGATGAAATGCGCCAGTTCTGGCAGGTGTGGGACCAGATGGTGCGTGCCATCCCGGCCAGCAGCTAGGTTCGCCGCCTGGCACTCGGTGCATCACTCACCTTCCCACTCTTTATCAGCTGCGCTAGCGGCGCCGGAGAAGCGGACATGCAACTTGCCACCGCAGCTTTCTCACACCCGGCGGCCGATTTTTCAGGAATTCGCTTTGCGCGGAGACGCGCGGCAGGGGGTCAGGCGCAGGCGCAGTAGGACGGTTCAGCAGGAGATGACACCGACCCGGCAGCGGCTTCGGCCGCCGGGCCGATGGTGAAGACAGAAGACAGGTTGGTGAGTTCGAGCATCTCTGCAACCTGCGCCGAGGGACGCTCCAGTTTCAGTTCTGTGCCCAAACCATGAGTGCAGGTGTGCAGAAACACCAGCATTCCCAGCCCTCCCGCGTCAATCCGTTTGACGCACGCGAGGTCCAGCACAATGGACCGCTTGTGAATTTCGCACAGCACGGCGTCGCGCAGAGCCGAAAGGCTGTTGCCGGCCAGAATCTGGCCGTCACAATGAAGCAGCGCCGTGTCTCCGTTCCTCTCTATCCTTATGTTCAACATTCTGAACTCCTCTAATTCTGTATACCATCCAGTACGCAAAAAAGTCGTTAAGAGTTCATTAAATTGTGTCCCCGGAAGCTCAGTTCGTAGTAATTGACGGCTCAGCCGGAGCGAGGTTAGCGGACTGGCCAAATGTTTTGTTAGAGGAGGCCTGACCGGGTTGCGAGCCCGGGATTTGCTCGCTTACCGCTGGCTGGCTTCGCCGGCAGCTACGCGCCGGTTGAATGTATCGGACTGTTTACGTGGGATGCTGAGCGATTTCCAGCCGGTGTGCTGCAAGTGCTTGGCCAGAAAGACGATCTGCCCCACATGGTAGGCGTAGTGGGCAAGCTGGCGGTTGACAGCTTGCATTACCGAGTGAGCTTCGCCGCGGATGGTTACTTTACGATCGGCATCGGCCGGACCCAGCGGCTCCAGCGCGGAAAACAAGCAGCTCCAGCCCCCTTCCCACATCTTCATCAGCGCCTCGCGGGTGGCGGGCGGCTCCTCGAACTCGCGGTCGCGATGGCGGTCGGGCTTTTCGCCGTCGCTGGTCAGGAAATCGGTCCAGCGCGAGCGCATGTTGCCGGCCATGTGCTTCACAATTTGTGAGATGGAGTTCATCTCCGGATCGAGCACCGCCAGCAGTTGCTGGTCGCTCACCTGCGCCATCGCCCCTTCCCCCAGTTTCTTGTAATAGCGGAAAAGGGAAAGGGAATCCTCAAGGTAGGAGGTGGTGAATTGGAGCGCCATGGACACAATTTTATAGGAAACGCTGACCGCTCGACCTGGTTCGCCAGGCGCATAACGGGGGAAACACTCGCAAGCGCCTCCGTTCACCCTCACACCTGATCGGTGACCGCCATCACCGCCGCGTCGGACGGCGCTTCAGTAGGCTGGAAATGGGCCGGCTCGCTTCAGGTCCGGGAGAACATTCATATGGCTTACGTAATTACCAGCAGCTGCATCAAAGATGAGCTTTGCGTGGACGTGTGTCCTACCGACTGCATTCATCCCAAGAAGGACGAACCGGGTTTCGAGGCCGCTACCCAGCTCTATGTGGATCCGCAGGGCTGCATTGACTGCGGCGCCTGCGTGCCGGTGTGCACTTCCGATTCCATCAAGCCGATGGAGGATCTCACCGAGGAGCAGCAGGAATTCATCGCCACCAATGCGGCCTTCTTCGCAAAATAAAACACGCCGAAGCCGTGATCCGCGCTCTTTGCGTTCTCGGCGCTTTTCATTGAGTCAGGACCCAATGGTATCGCCACCTCGGTAATTTTTCAGGAGTAGTCCGGGGAGCTAGCCTTAAGGCTGGAGAACCAACCCTGATGGCGTCACCGGCCCGGCAGTCCATCCCAGGAGCGCAGTCCCCCAAGCCACAACCTGCTGCGGAACGGCGGGAGCCGACCATGGAAGACATGTTGCGCGAGTGCATTGAGCTTTGCGCCCAGGTGGCCGAACGGCACGCCGCCCCGGAAGCCGCCCTGCACATCCGCCGGCTCAAGCCCGCCAGCCGCTGGCCCTAGGCGCCGAAACCACTTCGGAACCGGCTCGCCAACTGCTGGCGAA
Organism: Terriglobales bacterium; assembly: GCA_035496875.1. GTDB lineage: Bacteria > Acidobacteriota > Terriglobia > Terriglobales > Acidobacteriaceae > JAICWP01. The sequence continues at coordinate 4,354 of DATJEH010000223.1, forward strand.
TATCGACCATCCCGGGACCGTAGTCTACATACAGAACGCTCGCTCCCCTCAGCCCGATCATCCTTTCTTATCGCGGGGTGGAACCGGTTGGCGGCCCAGAGCGAGGTCCGCGAGATCCAGGTAATAACTGGAACCGGGGGCAGCAACGGTCACCACTGGCCGAAGCGAGCGGCTAGTCAAGGATGCTGCTGGCAACAGTTCCGTGCGTTTGCCCGGGGCTCTATTCTGCTTTCTTCTCGCTTTTGTTTTCTTCTTTTTTCCCACGAGCTGATCCCTCTGCTTGGAATTGGAGCGTGCAGGCTCTGCCTCATCGGGAAAGGCTGCACACCGATGGCTTCAGGAAGGGACTAGCAGAGCCGGCTACAGATGAGATCGAGAAGACTGGAGAAAGAAAAAGCGGCGGTATGGAAAAGCCCATCCTGCAGGCTACCCCACTGGGGAACGAGCACGGAGGTCAGAATCGTGCCCGCGACTACCATCATTGTGCTGCTCGCTGCCTGCTGTGACCCAAGCGTAGTGGGATCGAGGTCCACCGAGGGCGCAATGCAAACCGCGACCACGGCCACCAACAGCAAACACGCGATGACGATTTGGAACCGGCTCACTCGCACGCGCGACGCAATAGTCTGACACAAATGCCCTTCGATTCAAAGGGCTAAAGTCGTATCACGATGGAATGTTGGAGTAGCAGGACCCATGTAAGTGCCGTTCCAATGGAGCCACTTATCTGGCTCTGGCGCTTTTGCGCGAACGTTCCATCCATACCTGGCCGCGGGGCAGGCACAAAGCCGCCGAACCCACCAGGCTCGACTCCGCTCCATAAAGCGCGCTGAGGATGGGAATCTGCTGGCGGCTGGGACTGATAGAAGATGTTTCCAGCCGGCCGCGGATGTAATTGAAGAATGAGCCCATCAGTTCCCCCAGCCCGCCGCCGATCACGATAACCTCGGGCTCCAATAGATCAATGATGTCGGCCAGCCAGATGGAGAGATAGTCGGCGGCCTCGCGCAGAATTTCGTTGGCCAGGGCGTCGCCGTCGAGTGCTGCCCTGCCCACGATTTCGGAAGTGATGGCAGCGGTCTTGCCCTCTGCCAGCTCCAGAATGCGGGTGCGCGGGCTGTGACCAACCAGATGGCGGGCGCGCGCTCCAATGGCGCTGCCTGAAGCGTACATCTCAATGCAGCCGCGCTTGCCGCAGGCGCACTGCGGTCCGTGGAAATCAATGGTCATGTGCCCGCCTTCGCCGGCCGCGCCGGTGCGCCCGTAATAGAGCCGGTCCTGCAACACCAGGCCGGTGCCGATGCCGGTACCCAGGCTGACGTAGAACAGGTTTCGGTAGCCCACCCCGGCGCCCCACACGGCCTCGGCCAGGGCGGCCACGTTGGCATCATTGGCCAGGCGCGTGGGCAGTTTGTAGCGCTGCTGAATTTTTTCTGCTAGCGGGTAATTCCGCCAGCACGGCAGGTTGGTGGCGCTGAGCAGCACACCGCGCTGCGAATCCACCCAGCCCGGCACGCTGATGCCGATGCCGGTGACGGCGCGGGCGCGCCGGCTGCTGAGCACCGCCTCGATGGCTTCCGTGACCGAGCGTAGGCCGTCTTCCGCGCTCTTGTTAACCAGCATTCGGCGGCGGGCGGTGAATAGGACCTCCCCGGCGGCGTTGATCAGGCCGGCGGCCACCTTGGTGCCGCCGATGTCCACTCCCAGAACAACGTGCTCAGCTTTGGGCATTGGTGGTGTTCCAGTTTAGTTCGCGGAGAGGGAAATTACCCAGCTAAAAACCGCGACGCGCTTCCGGCCAGCCGGGCGCTGTCCGCACTCCGCACAAGCTCGTTGACGAGCGAATCGTTCATCCTTAAGATTAGCCAACTCGAAAGGCGCCTGTTCTCGTGCTTGAGCAGATTTCCCACTATCACATTGTCGAGAAGCTCGGTGGTGGCGGGATGGGTGTGGTTTACAAGGCCGAGGATACCCGACTGCGTCGCTTCGTGGCCCTCAAATTCCTGCCCGAGGAGGTCGCCCGCGATCCCCAGGCTCTGGCCCGCTTTCGACGCGAGGCGCAAGCGGCTTCGGCGCTGAACCATCCCAGCATCTGCACCATCCATGACATCGGCGAAGAGAACGGTCACGCCTTCATTGCCATGGAGTTCCTGGACGGGGTAACCCTGAAAAACAAAATCTCCGGCCATTGCCTGGAAGCCGAGGAGATCCTTGCTTTAGCCATTGAAATCGCGGATGCGCTGGATGCCGCTCACAGCGAAGGCATCGTTCATCGCGACATCAAGCCCGCTAATATTTTCCTCACCAAGCGGGGACACGCCAAGATTCTCGATTTCGGGCTGGCCAAACTTACCCTGGTGCCGGCTAAGGCGGCGGCGGAGGTTGAAGCGACTGCTGCGGTAAGTCTGGAACATCTGACCAGTCCAGGCACGGCGGTGGGAACCGTGGCCTACATGTCGCCAGAGCAGGCGAAGGGCAAGGAACTTGACGCCCGCACCGACCTGTTTTCCTTCGGCGCGGTCTTGTATGAAATGGCAACCGGAACTGTGCCCTTCCGGGGTGATACATCGGCCGTCATCTTTGAGGCCATCCTGAATCGTGCGCCGGTACCGCCACTACGCCTCAATCCCGATGTGCCGCCACGACTGGAAGAGATCATCAATAAGGCTCTGGAGAAAGACCGCGACCTGCGCTATCAGCACGCCGCAGACATTCGTAGCGACTTAAAACGACTGCAGCGCGATAGCGGCTCGGGCCACTTGCCCGCGGTGCAGACCGTATCCGCCGGCGCTTCCGAGCAAAGCGCCGGATCATCGGCCTCGCTGCCCATAGCGGCCTCCTCCCTGCAGTCCGCGAGCGGTCAGTCCACCCCAGCCAGTTCGTCGAGCGTCAGCGCGGTGGCGCGGGAACACAAATTTGGGGTTGCAACCATTGCTGTAATCGCCGTCTTCCTGCTGGCGGCTGGCGCTTTCGGAATTTATTCCTTCCTGAGTCGCAACGGACCAGCTCCGTTTCAGAATTTCACCATCACTCAGGTGACAAACACGGGCAAGGCGCTGGCGGCGGCAATTTCACCCGATGGCAAGTACATCCTGAACGTACAAAACGATGGCGGGCTGCAGAGCCTGTGGCTGCGCAACGTGCCCACCGGCAGCGACACGCAGATTGTCCCACCGGCCTCTGCTATCTACACGTCGCTGGCGTTTTCTCCGGACGGGAATTACGTCTACTTCCGAAAAGCCGACATCGCCACCCAGAGTTCGTGGGGGCTCTATCGCACTCCGGTTCTCGGCGGCGCTCCACAGATCATTGTCAAGGATGTGGATACCGGCATTACCTTTTCTCCAGATGGCACTCACATCGCTTATGCTCGGGGCAACGATCCTGAAATTGGCAAGTATCGCCTGCTGATGGCCAATCCGGACGGCAGCGACGAAAAGGTAGTGCGCATAGCGCCCGTCACGCCCGACGATTTTCCTCGCTTTGTGAGTTGGTCGCCGGACGGCAAACGGCTCGTCTACAGCGTGTACGAGCAGGGAGAGGCGCTCGGGTCGGTTAGGACCTTCGACGTTCGCAGCCAGCAGGCTCAGCCTCTGGTTTCGTTCCACGATTCGCTGGTACACGACATCTGGTGGCTCCCGGGAGGGCAGTGGCTGCTTGCCATGTACCGGGAAAAAGGGCCGAGCTACAATCGCGCACAAATCGGCCTGATTTCCCCCGCGGGAGGACCGATTAAACCTGTTACCCGCGATACCAATGATTATGCGACGCTCACCGTATCGGCCGACGGCAAGACTGCGGCGACAGTTCAAGTGAGAGAGTCACTTAGCCTGGTTTTGCTTCCCGGCGCTGGTCTCGCCGCAAATTTGACAGCCCAAGCTTTGCCTCAGGCTCAGGATGTAGCCGCTGTGGAGTGGAGCAGTGACGGCAAGCTCCTCGTATCTGACCGCCGGAGCGTGCGCCGAATACGCACAGATGGCACGGTCGAGACCACCCTCCTCAGCGATCCCAATGCCTGGATCGTGGATTTGACGCGTTGTAGCGATCGCCATCTGGTGATCGCCTGGGCCTTTCACGGAGGCACAAACCGCGTTTGGTTGTGGAGAGCCGATGCCGACGGCTCCAATCTGAAGCAACTTACCAATGGTACTTTCGATAATAATCCCGTGTGTTCTCCGGATGGAAAATGGGTCTACTACAATAGCGGCCAGCCACCCCACTTCTCCATGCGAGTTCCCATCGCGGGCGGACAGTCTCAACCTGTCCCCGGAAGTGACGTTCCCATGATGTATGGCATGGGGGCCGGCCATGCGGTTTCGCCGGATGGCAAAAAGATGATTCTGGATGCCGACGTAAGCAGTCCGCAGGGCCCGGGAACGGCGGAAAGCCTGCTGGCCACGGTTGCCCTTGAGTCCAATGCGCAATTCTCTCCTCATGTTTTTGCGCCCGACCCGCGCATCAGCGGGGGAGCCGGGAACGGGCTCTTTGTCAACAATCTGAGCTTCACGCCCGACGGAAAAGCGGTCGCCTACATTGTTCGCGATAAAGGCGTGGACAACCTTTTTGTCCAGCCGCTCGATGGTTCACCCGGGCATCCGATCACCAACTTTACCTCAGAAAATATTGTGGCCTTCCGCTGGTCGCCGGACGGAAAAACTCTCGCCGTCGCCCGCACGCAAAACACTTCCGATGTAGTGCTGCTGCACCAGCAATAAGTGCTCAGTGGCCGGCAAAACTCTTATTTTGATTCTGAACTCCGGTTGCGAACGTTCGCAGTTGACCCTCTTCCCTGCCACCGGAAAATTCCATCGTGGTCATCGAAATTTTGCATTGTACTTCCACAGGCGTTCCACCTTACACATGTGACATGTCGGAGTGGGGTGTGGATCACGATGCGTGTGGTGTCGGCTTTATCGCCCACCTCGATGGGCGGGCCACGCACGAGATCGTGGAAAGAGGGCTGCAGGCGCTATTGCGCCTGGCCCATCGCGGCGGCGTAGATGCCGACGGGCGCAGCGGCGACGGCGCCGGCCTTCTGCTCCCCATTCCCCAACCATTTTTCCACGCATGGGCGGAGGGCGCCGGTCTCCAGCTTCCTCCCGTTTTCGGCCTGGGAATGGCGTTCTTGCCTGGCGAGGGCGCGGCAGCGGCACGCCGCTGCATTGAAGATTCCGCGGCGGCCAACGGCTTGTGCTGCCTGGGCTCGCGGACTGTTCCCACTGACGCCTCCATTCTCGGTCCCCGGGCGCGCGATACCCTCCCCCTCATAGAACAATTTTTCTTTGCCGCGCTCGACGGCAGCGCCGGCGAGGAACTGGAAATGCGCCTCTTCCGCGCGCGCAAACAGGCGGAGGCTGCCTTTCCGCCGGGCGCATACTTCTGTTCTCTTTCCTCGAAAACCGTGGTTTACAAGGGACTGGTCACGCCCGACCAGTTGCCCGCCTTTTATCGCGACCTGCACGACCCTGAATTCCAGTGCTGGTTCGCCATATTTCACCAGCGCTATTCCACCAACACGCAGCCCAGTTGGGCGCTGGCGCAGCCTTTTCGTTTCGCCGCCCATAATGGCGAAATCAACACCATCAGCGCCAACCGGCGCTGGCTGCTGGCAAGACAAAAGGCATGGCGCCACTCCCTGAAGCTTCCCCAGGATGTGCGCCTGCTGGAGCCGCGGGTAAGCGACTCTGCCAGCCTGGACAATGCTTTTGAACTGTATTTGCGCCAGGGCTCCGCTGTCGGTGCGGCTGCCCTCACCCTGGTTCCCCCGGCGTGGGAAGATGAGTGCGCGCAGGTGCCGGCCGAAGCTCGCCGTTTCCTCGCTGCCCAAGCGCGCCGCCAGGAACCCTGGGACGGCCCCGCGGCTCTGGTGTTTACTGACGGCTTCGCCGTGGGCGCCAAGCTCGACCGCAACGGCCTGCGCCCCCTGCGCTATACCTTAACTGCCGACGGCCTGCTGGTGGTGGGCTCCGAAACTGGAATTGCCGATCTGCACGGCAAACGCGTTATCGAACGGCAACGCCTCGGGCCCGGGCAGTTGCTGCTGCTGCAGCATGGCAAACTGCTGCGCCCCTGGCAGTGGCCCGCGTTGCCGGAAACGGCCGAGCCATCCGCCTATCAACCCATCCTCCAAACTGGCGGACCGGCTGAGGAGGCGGAATCGCCAACACCGCAGCGCACACGCATCATGGCCGCCCTGGGCTGGACCGAGGACCGCCACCGCCTGCTCTTCCAGCCTCTGGTCCAGGAAGGCAAGGAAGCGGTGTGGAGCATGGGCGACGACGCTCCGCCCGCGTTTCTTTCCAGCCAGCGCCGTCCTCTATGGGATTACTGCAAGCAGCGCTTTGCCCAGGTCACGAACCCATCCATTGACCCTTTGCGCGAGCGGCAGGTGATGTCGCTGGTGGTCTACGCAGGGGAGAGCATGGTGCTGCCCTCGCCGCTACTGGATTCCGCCCAACTGCAGGCGCTGGCGGAAAGCCATGGACCCGCCATTCGTGTTGACCTTACTTTTCCGGCGGCTCAGGGTGTGGAAGGCGCGCTGGCGGCATTGCAGCAGGTGGGCGAGGAAGCCGGCCGCGCCGCCCGCGAAGGTGCCGGTTTGGTAATTCTCAGCGACCGCCCCGTCAGCAGTTATCGCGCGGCGCTCCCTGCCTTGCTGGCTACCGCGGCGGCATGGGAATCCATGATCGAAGCCGGTGGATGGCGAATCCCGCTGCTGGTCGAAACCGGTCAGGTGATTGACACCCATCATCTCGCGCTGCTGGTTGCAGCCGGCGCCTCGGCGGTATCGCCCTTCCTGGCCCTGGAACTCGCAGCCGAAAAGCAGAATGGTGCGGCCAACTTCCGCGCCGCGCTGGAAGCCGGCCTGCGCAAAGCGATGGCCCGCATGGGCGTCTCCACCATGGCCAGCTATCGCAACAGCCAGTTGTTCGAAATCATCGGTCTCGATGCCGAGGTCTGCCAACGATTCTTTCCAGACGCGCACTGCGCCCTCGCTGGCAAGAATTTGCGCGAACTTCTGCAGGATGCGCTGGACACCCACGCGGCTGCGTTTGCTTCGCACCAAGGTGAATTGCGCGATGCCGGCCTGTATCGTTTTCGGCACCAGGGCGAAGCCCACGGCAATTCCCCGGAAGTGGTGCGCCGCATGCACCAGTACATCAAATCACCCAGCGAAAGCACCTACCAGGCCTTTGCCCAAATTGGCGAGGGACGCGAAACTTCAGTTCGTGACCTGGTGGAAATCATTCCGGCGGCGGCGCCCGCCACCCCGGCCCATGTGGAGAGTGAGGCCTCCATCCTGAGCCGTTTCAGCACGCAGGCCATGTCGCTGGGAGCCATCTCGCCGGAGGCGCACAGTACCCTGGCCATCGCCATGAACCGGTTGGGCGCGCGCAGCAATACCGGTGAAGGCGGAGAGGACCCGCGCGTCTACCGCCACGGCGGCCCCGCCAACAACCGGGTGAAGCAGGTGGCTTCGGCGCGCTTTGGCGTGACCACCGAATACCTGGTGCACGCCGACGAACTGGAAATCAAAATCGCGCAGGGCGCCAAGCCTGGCGAAGGCGGGCAGTTGCCGGCCAGTAAGGTCACACCTTATATCGCGCGGCTGCGCCACGCCGTGCCCGGCATGAGCCTGATTTCGCCGCCGCCGCACCACGATATCTACAGCATTGAGGACCTGGCGCAGCTGATCTACGACCTGCGTGCGGTGAATCCCCACGCCCGCATCGGAGTGAAGCTGGTTTCCAGCGGCGGTGTGGGCATGATCGCGGCCGGAGTTGCCAAAGCCGGCGCCGACGTAATCACCATCAGCGGCCACGATGGCGGCACCGGGGCCTCGCCCATGACTTCCATCAAAAACACCGGGCTGCCCTGGGAAGTGGGCTTGCGTGACGCGCACTCCTCCCTGGTGCGCGCCGGCCTGCGCGGGCGGGTGCGGCTGCGCGTGGACGGCGGGCTGAAATTTGCCCGCGACGTGGTCATTGCCGCTTTATTGGGCGCGGAGGAGTTCGGTTTCGCCACCGCCGCCCTGCTGGCCATCGGCTGCGTCATGGCCCGTCAGTGTCACCTCAATTCTTGTCCGGTCGGTATTGCCACTCAGGATGAAAAGCTGCGCACCCGCTTTAACGGCAAGCCGGAGATGGTGATGCACTATTTCCGCGCGCTCGCTGCGGATGTCCAGCAACTGCTGGGCAAACTGGGCGCTGCATCCATTGATGACATTGTGGGCGCGGTGCAACTCCTTCGTCCCCGCAACCCGGAAGCAGGCCGAGCTTTAGGCAGCTTGCTGGAGCCGGTACAGGGCCCGGCACAACCGGGGTGCCCGCACGAAAATATCAGCCGCCTGCACCGAGAGATGATGCAGGTAGCCGAGGGCCTGGAGGAACTTTCGCGCCCTCGTCGCTTCCGTATTGCCACCTGCGACCGCGCCATTGGCGCCCACCTGAGCGGCGAACTGCTGAGGAGGGAAGAGGCCGCAGAAGATATCCCGGTGAGCTGCGAGTTCGTGGGCACAGCGGGGCAGAGCTTTGGTGCCTTTCTGAGTTCTGGGGTTCATTTCCGGCTGCTGGGAGAGGCCAACGATTACGTCGGCAAAGGGCTGAGCGGCGGCACGATCGTGATCACGCATGGTCCGGAAGCCTCACGGCGGGGCGACGTGCTGGCCGGCAATACTGTGCTCTACGGCGCTACTGCTGGAGAACTCTACCTGGCGGGAAGCGCCGGCGAGCGTTTCGCCGTGCGCAACAGCGGCGCCCTGGCCGTAGTCGAGGGCGCCGGGCAGCATTGTTGCGAGTACATGACGGCGGGCGTGGTGCTGGTGCTGGGCCCGGCGGGCGCCAACCTGGGAGCGGGCATGACCGGCGGCCTGGCTTATGTGCTGCGCGACTCAGCCGGCGCCTTCAACCAGGAATCTGTTCGCCTGCTCGAAGTGGAGATGACGGAAAGACGCTGGCTGCGCCGGGTCCTGCGCAATCATGTCCGGCTCACCGGCAGTCCCCGCGCCATGACCCTGCTCAGCGACTTTAACCTTCCTCTGCTCCGGGTAGAACCCTTGCAGCCGCCCTGCAGCGTGGCCGAAACCTGGGCGCCGATTCTGGAAAGACTGCATCGCCAGGATGCCGCCGTGCCCGGCGCGGCCTGGGTTCTCCGGGCACAAGAGCCACTGGCCAACTGAGCGGGACGAGACGTAACAAGTGTACGTCTCTACTGGAATATTGTGGCGCGGGCGCCCTCGCCGCGACCTTCGTATTCGGGTGAAAGCCGGGCTCGTTGGGCTTCCAGTTCGATACGTCTGAAGACGTGTCCTGATACGAGTCGTTCTGGCACAGAAACCGCCTGTCGTCCGCGCGGAGCTGCGGCGCAGAAGTTGGTCACGGCGAAGGCCAGCCAGCGCGGACTATAATCACGCCAAAATATGGATTTCGATCAGCTGGTCACATTCCTGGAGGTCACCAAGCAGGGCAGTTTCTCCCGCGCCGGTGAAAAGGTGTTTCGCTCGCAATCGGCTGTGAGCGCGCAGATCCGCCAGTTGGAACAGGAGTACGGCAGTAAGCTCCTGGACCGCTCCGGCAAGCTGGTGCGTCTGACGCCGGCGGGCCGAGTCTTGCACGACTACGCCGAGCGCCTGCTCAAGCTGAAAGACGATTCCCTGCTGGCCATCGCCGACCAGGGGAAAACCCCGCGCGGTACTCTGCTGATCGGCGCTAACGAGGCCACCTGCCTCTACGTGCTGCCTGAGGTTTTTGCCGAGTATTGCCGCCTGCACCCTCAAGTGCAGATCAGCATCTACCGCAATTTCAGCTACAAGATCGTGGAGAAACTTGAAAACGGCGCCATTGACGTGGGCATCGTGACCCTGCCCGTCAAATCGCCCAGCCTGAAGGTGCAGGCGATTTTTCGTGACCAGCTCATGGTCATGGTCGGCCGCCAGCACCCGCTCAGCCGTCGCGAGGTCCTGACCGTACGCGACATCGCTAAAGAACCGCTGCTCTTCCCCAAGACCGGACACACACGCCGCGTCCTCGACAAGATATTCCGCCCCTTCAACGCCGACCTACAGGTCAGGATGGAGCTGCCCAGCATAGGCATGATCAAGAGCTTCGTCGCCGCTGGACTGGGCATTTCTCTCATTAGCGCCAGCTTTGCCCGCGACGAAGTGCGCGTCGGGCTGGTCAAACTGATTCCCCTGGAAGACGTGCAACTGTGGCGGGAATTAGGCCTGGCCTACCGCCGCGACCGTACCCTCCCCCGGGCCACAACCGCTTTCATCGCCACCGTGCGGCAGTTGGCTGCAGCCCGCAAAGCTCCCCCAAGCGGCTAACTCGTTGCCGGTCACCGGCAGGCTACCCCTGCCCGCCCATCCCTATCTAAGTGATTTGAAACTAAGGAGTTTCGAGGAACAGCCGAGAATTGTAAAGAAAGTTTCCGGAATCCGAACAGATCTGCAAACAAAGGATTTAGGGGGCAGGAGCTGTTATGCTCCCGCCCGCATTGGATTCTGGCCGGGCGCTGCCGCAACTGTCGCTCCCACAGGCTTGGGCTGTCTCTGCTCGCGCTGTGGGCCGAAGGTAGCGCCCGATAACACGTGCGGACGAGGTATTTATTAGATCGCCTCGACTATGTAATCGCACGTAACGGCCGCCCTGGCAATGGCACGTAGGTACCCTCGCGGATGTTCCCAACGTGCGCGCCCCAGGCCGGTCGCACTGCTTGCGGTTGTATACATGATTGGATGCGGGTTGCGCAAATTCGGCCCTGCTTAACCTCATTCTTCCTCTTTCTGACCAACTTTTTTGTCAGCCTTTTCCTTACTCTCCCGCTGTGGTGTCTAGAATAGTCACAAGGCCCTGTGATGCGAACCCTGCTCGACACCCTAGGGGAGATTGGCCGCGCTCTCTGGGCGCACAAACTGCGCTCGTTTCTCACCATGTTCGGCATCGCCTGGGGCGTCGGTTCCCTGCTCCTTCTGGTGGGGGTGGGGGAGGGCTTTCGCTCTGGCAATCGACGAGAGATGTCCACCCTGGGCAACGATGTTATGTTTATTTTTCCCGGACGGGCCCCCAGCGTCGAAGGCAGCTTCGTGGGCATGCGGCAGTACTACCTGACCCAGCAGGACTATTTGGATATCGCCACCCAGGCCCCGGCGGTCGAACGCGTCTCCCCCGTGTTGCAGCGCAGTGATATCCAGGCGGTCAGCGATTACACCTCCACCAACGGGCAGGTTGCCGGCGTCACCCCCAATTACAACCTCATTCGCTACATGCCCATTGCTTCCGGGCGCTGGCTTAACCTGGACGATGAGCAGCAAAAACTCCCCGTACTGGTGCTGGGCGACGAGGCCCGCCGCATTCTTTTTCCCCATGAGGAGGCGGTGGGCAGCTATGTGCTGCTCAACGGCGTGCGTTTCCAGGTGATCGGCATCCTGCAGCGCATTGGACATGGGCAGAATAACGACTTCAACCTGCGCATGTTCCTTCCCTACTTCACCATGCGCGACCTTTTCCCAGCGGAAAAAGTCGGGGAAACGCTGAACGCCATTTCCTACATCAATTACCAGCCTCGCAACCGTGCCCAGCACGAACGGGCCCAGGTGGAAGTGCACCGCATTGTGGCTCGCAATCACCATTTCGATTGGCGCAACGAAGATTCCTTCGACGAGTGGGATAGCGTGCAGAGCTTCGACATGGTGCTCAAGATTTTTACCGTGATGGATTGGTTCCTGGGCAGCGTGGGATTGATCACGCTGGGCCTGGGGGCGATCGGCGTAATCAACATCATGCTGGTTACGGTGAGCGAGCGCACCCACGAAATCGGAGTTCGCAAGGCCCTGGGCGCTACCCGCCGCAACATTCTTCTGCAATTCACGCTGGAGGGAGCGCTGCTCACCCTGGTGAGCGGCAGCATCGGCATAGGCGGCGCGGCGCTGCTCACTCACCTGCTGCGCGGCCTGCCCGCGCCCGAGGGATTCGACCCGCCAAAAATTGTGGCTTGGTCGGCGATAATCGCAGTGGGCGCGCTCGCCCTGGCAGGCACCGCCGCCGGCCTCTATCCCGCGCGCAAAGCCGCCATGCTGGAACCGGTGGAGGCGCTGCGCCAGGAATGAGGAAGGGCGACATTCTGCGTGAGGCTCTGCAGGCTCTGCGCTGGAACAAGCGCCGCAGCTTCCTTACTTTGCTGGGCATGGCCTGGGGCATCGCCACCGTGGTGCTGTTGCTGGCCTACGGCAACGGCTTCGGCGTCGCCATCAACAACATCTTCAGCAGCTACGGCGCCAAGGCGGTGGGCATCTTCCCCGGCCGCACCTCCCTGCAGGTGGGCGGCAGCAAAGCCGGCCGGCAGATTCGCCTCACCAGCGACGATGTGGATGATCTTCGCGGCAGCGTTCCTCTTATTCTTCACATCTCCCGCGAACTGGACAAAAACTTCAACGTACAGAATCAGGACCGCGTGGCTAACGTGCCCATCACCGGCATTGATCCGGGAGCGCAACAAATCTGGGCCCTCAAACTGGCGGACGGCCGCTTCTTCACCCGCCGCGAAGCCGAGATCCACGCCCGCGTCGCCGTCCTGAGCAACGATATCAAGGAGAAGCTGTTCTCCGGCGCTCCTGCCCTCGGCCAGTACATCCGCATCAACGGCGTGAGTTTTGAAGTCGTGGGTTTGCTCCAGATCCGTATGCAGGAGGGCAACGACGATATCAACCGCATTGTCTATATCCCTTACTCCGCCATGGGGGCGTTGCAGGACAACCGCTACCTGGGGGGCATCTGGCTGGACTATAACGGCCTGGCTGACGAGGCGGTGGTCAAGTCGGTGCGGGAGACCTTGGCCCTGGTGCACGGTTTCAACCCCAAGGATGAGCGCGCCCTGTTCATCTTCGACCTGCGCAAGCAGCTCAACCAATTTGTCATCATTACCACCGGGCTCAAAGTTCTCCTGGGCTTCATCGGCACGCTCACTCTGGGCATCGGCGGCATCGGCCTGATGAACATCATGCTGGTGGCGGTCTCGCAGCGCACCCGCGAGATCGGCATGGCCAAAGCGCTGGGCCTGCGCCGCCGCGACATCCTCTTGCAGTTCCTGAGCGAGGCGCTGCTCATTACCGCCGCCGGCGGCGTGCTCGGCATGGCCTTGTCTTACGTGGCCGCCTATAGCATCGGCTCCCTGACCTTTTACAGCGCCATGGCCAAACATGCCAGCGCCGGCGATATTCACCTGGCCGTATCGCTGAATGTTTTACTGATTGCCAGCGCGATTCTCGGCGTGGTCGGCATTGTTAGCGGCCTGATCCCGGCTATTCGCGCCTCCAATCTCGACCCCATCGAGGCTCTGCGCTACGAATAGCAATTTCAGCCACAATCCCGCCTCACTTTCCTAAATCCCGGCAAAGCGGTTATGCTGAGGAGATGTGCGAGGTGCCGGGCGGCGGTCAGTGGTAACAGGCCGGGCGCAAGCCGGCACTAGGGGACGCAAACCATGAGACCCAGCTTCACCTTCATCTTGATATTGGCACTACTCAGCCTGCCGGCCGCGGCCCAGGCGCGCGGACAGAACGTGGCACCGCCGACGCCCGTGCCATACGCTACCGCCAACCAGGTGAACGCGCTGATGTCGCAACTGGAATCCACGGCCACCGCCTCTGCCTCCGACCTCAGCCGGCTCCGCATCAACAAGTGGAAGGCGCCGGGCAGCGCCAAGCAGCAGTCCGAGGCCAACCGTCAGTCTATTCTGCGCAACCTGGAGACTGCCCTCCCCGGCATGATCAGCGGGGTGCGCAGCAATCCTGACGACATTGCCGCCAGCTTTACCCTCTACCGCAACCTTGACGCCCTGTATGACGTCTTCAGTTCCGTGGCTGAGTCAGCCGGCGCCTTCGGTCCCCGGGATGATTATCAGCCCTTAGCCAATGACTTGAACTCCATTGAACAGATCCGGCGTGATCTAGCCGACCGCGTCTCCACTCTGGCCAGCAGCAAGGAAACGGAACTGACCCGGTTACGCAATGAAGTGCGTGCCGCCCAGGCGGCCGCCCAGGCCGCTCCCCCCAAGAAGGTCATCGTGGACGATAACGCGCCGGTGAAGAAGCCGGTGCGCAAAAAGCGCGTAGTCCATCCGCTGAAGAAAACCACCAATGGCGAGGCGGAAAAAAAGCCCGCTACTCCGCAAAATCCTCAGTAATCAGTAAAGCGATAGTTGCTAGCGGGTCGGCCGGGCGGCCTCGTCCGGACCCCGGCTTCCTCGTCATTTCCGGCCCCGCCTTGCCCACGTAACCTATTTCTGATTACCTTCGCCGGAACCCCAGCCCTAAGTGCAACTATTTTCAGCCCTTTTCCAGGGAACCCTGAACCCACTCGCGGGGTCTATTGTAGAGAGGGGTAAGAAGCACCAGGGGTAAGTCTGAGTGCCTAGGAGTTACGACCCGGAGATCCTATAATGAGGGTTGTCGCCGTCAAAGCAGGGGCGGGAGCTACCACCTTGGGAGATCTGGCTAGCGCGATTGGGATTCGGGCAGAGGAATCCGCCATTGTGTCGGAACTGAAAGCCGGCTCCGAAGAAGCTTACTCGTGGCTGATCGGCCAGTATCATCAGCCCATTTACAACCTGGTTTATCACATTGTGAACGAACCAGCGGATGCCGCTGACACCGTGCAGGAAGTCTTCCTCAAGGTGTTCCGGGGTATGAAGAGCTTCAACGGGCAATCCAGCTTGAAAACCTGGATCTATCGCATCGCTTTGCATGAAGCCTCCAACCACCGGCGCTGGTGGTTCCGGCACAAAGGGCGTGAGACTTCAGTGGATGTGCTCGAAACCAACCAGGAAGGGGAGGAACTCCGTGCGCAGCTGGTGGATTCGCGGGAGTCGCCCTTCGACAGCGTAGTGCATGAGGAAGTGAGGGCGCGGGTGGAAGAGGAGCTGCGGTATGTTGCGGAACCCTTTCGCACCACTCTTATCCTGCGCGACCTGGAGGAGATGTCCTACGAGGAGATCGCGGAGATCACCCAGACCAATCTGGGCACGGTGAAATCGCGGCTCACGCGCGGGCGCGAAGCGCTGAAACAACGGCTGGCCGAGTACATCCGCCAGGCCGGACCGCAGTTGGGGCTGCTGCTGCCGGAAATGCGCAAGCGGCCGCGGGCCACGGGAACGCTGGGCAGGGGCGACCAGCTTGAGGTGACATCATGAACTGCACCCAGGCAAAAGCATTGTTTTCCCCCTATCTGGATGGGGCGGTAAGCGGCAAGCAGATGCGGGCCGTCCGCGAGCACCTGGGCAACTGCTCCGAGTGCACGCACGAGTACACGCTGCTCACCCATTCCCAGCGCCTGCTCGGTATGGTGGGCCGCAAACAGGCGCCTGCCGACCTGGCGCTGCGCCTGCGCGTTGCCATTTCCCAGGAAGCTGCTGCCGTGCGCCGGCCCTACTTTGCCGGCGTGTGGATGCGTCTGCAGAACGCCCTTGACGCCGTGATTGTGCCCGCCGCCGTGGGCGCCGCGGCCGCTGTTCTGGTATTCGGACTGCTGCTCGGCTTCTTTGCCCTGCCTTCGCAGCTGCAGGCCTCCAGCGAAGATGTGCCCCTTGGCTTCTATACCCCGCCGCGGCTGCAGTCTTCCGGGCCGGTGGGAATGGGCGTGGGCTCCATTAACGCTGACTCGCTGGTGGTGGAAGCTTATGTGGACGCCCAGGGACGGGTGGAGGACTACCGCATTCTCTCCGGCCCCAAGGACTCGGAGAAAATTCTGCCCGAGCTGAACCGCACCCTCATCTTCACTACCTTCCGTCCAGCCACGCAGCTGGGCCGGCCCACCTCCGGCCGCGCCGTGCTGACCTTCTCCAAGATCAACGTCCGCGGCTAACGGCCTTTGCGAATTGCAACATTTGCGGCGCGGGCGCCAGCTCGCCCGCGTGGTAGGTAGAAATCCGTGGTGGGTGCCCCACTCAAGCCCGGCTTTGCATCGGTGGCCCACCCAAGCCTGTTTTTGGCTTGAGTGGGAATTCCGGAGCGGAATCGCCCCGCGCCAACTCCCATCAGCCCGAAATGAGATTAGGCCGCGCTGGCTGATTGGCGCTGGCCTTCTTCTTCCGCCTGCGTGCCGGTTAGCTTATCCGTCAACCATTGACCGACAATGGTGTTCAACCTGAAATGCAGCGCAATCTCGTCTGTGGAGAGCCTCCTCCACTCGCTGCGGCGGTCAGGATAGGAATGACCGATGGGATCAAGGCTGCGGAACTCAAGGTCGGACCCGAGGATGCGGTAGTCGCTTATCGGAAACCCGGCGCCTTCTACGCGAAGATTGAAAACCTGCATAGCCACCTCCTGAAGAGCGCGGCACAACGGAAGGCAGGTTGAAAACTGCTTCTGATATCAGCCGCTATCATGCGATGTCACCCGGCTGACCTTAAGAAAGATGCCCGGAGCGCCCGCCTGGTTATCCGGAAAAAGCGCCCCTTGTGCCCCGCTCAAACCCGCCTTTGGCTTGAGCGGGAATGCGTTCCCTGCTTGACAAAAGCAACCCTCCAGTCCAATATGACTTCATACGACATGTCGGTACACGGACTATGGAGACATTCGCCCTGAGTGAACCGGTATTGCTGGTGCTGCTGAGCCTGGCGGAACAGCCGCGGCATGGCTATTCCATCCTGAAAGACGTTGAATCCATGAGTGCCGGCCGCGTGCTGCTCAGCACGGGCACTTTGTACGGCGCGCTGCAGCGCCTGCTGAATAACCACTGGATCGAGCGCGTCCAGGAGGACGACACGCCCCGCGACCGGCGTACTTACCGGCTCACCTCGCTCGGACGGCGGAATCTGCAAATGGAAATCGAGCGCATGCGCCACCTGGCCAAGGTGGCTGCCCTGCGCCTGGCCCGCAAGGAGGCGTGATCGTGGCGGTTACGGTTTACTGCTGGCTTTTGTGGCTTTATCCGGGGAGCTATCGCCAGGAATTCGGCGAAGAGATGGCCTCCGTCTTCCGCCGGGCGCGAAGCGAGCTTCCACCAGCGCTGGCCGCCAGGATCAGCTTCTACCGGCGGGAATTGTGTGGGCTCTTATCGGGCGCCCTGCGTGCGCGCCTTGACCGTCTGTTTGGCCCTGCCATTCCATTTCGGAGGTTCGATATGCAACCCCAGTTTCGTTTTCCCCGCTCCACCGTGTTCCTGATGCTGGTGATCTTCGCCGGTACATTGCTTACGATCGCCAAGGCCAGCAGTATTGCTGGCGATATCTCAGGCTCGGTATGGCCATCCTTGATATCCGTTCTAATCCTCATGCTGCTGACCATGTGCGCCGCGGCCGCAGTGGTCTGGGGGATTCTGCACAGCTTGCGGCGTAGCGGCGCCCATCGCCTGGAAAACGTGCAAAGCTGGATGTATTCCGTGGAATCGGGCGGCAAGCGGTAGATGCAAGACCGGAGCCGCACGCCGGCTCAAACTTCAAGTCGAGCCATCGCAGCCCTCATTCCCACCCTTTGCAAAAAGCGCAAAGGATGGGCCACCCCCAATTTGATTCCGCGGCAGGTGCGCCACTCGCCTCTTATTCCACGTGGTGTTTGAGATGTTTGGCGATTGCCTCGGCCGTTGACTGTCGCCGTTTGTTGACCTTGTGGACGTTGTAGGCCCACACGACAACGCTAGTCTTGATGTTCGTGACCGTGGCGCTGGCGGTGCCTTCCGACCACTGGCCCATAAATATGGTCCGCGCCGCCCCCGGCTTTTTGTTCTCCGCGGTAACATCCATTCTGTAATCGGCCTTGCTCTCATCGCTT
>DATJEH010000224.1:0-4529 GCA_035496875.1 Terriglobales bacterium
AATATTCGCCCGCAGGGGCACTGATCTATTAACCGAGCGCAGCAGCTCTTCAGCATGGTGGCGGACGTGGGCAGCCGGAATTGACCTGGCGGGCTCCAGCAGCCTTTGGAGGCCGGCCCGACCCTCCCAGCTTGGTTGAAGAAGAACGCTGCACCCCTTCACGGAGGACTCATGCATATCGTCGCTCACCTGCCATCTCCCCGGCATGGCTGATCCCAATCTGTGATTAGGGCTGGTGTTGAGTCGCATGCGGCGGCATGCCCGCCAGCGTGTCTCTTCAAGCGGCAGAGTTGCGCCTCCCCGACTGCAGCGGTGCGGACTGCCCTGGCGGTCCGGAAAGGATTGTGTTTATGCGCGCCTCATTTTATTGTGTGTGCCTGGTCCTGGCATCCTGCCTGCTGCCCCTCCCCTCCCACGCCGCCTCCGAAAAGAACAGCGACCAAAAACCATCCGCGGCCAAAAGGGAGGTCCTGGTCAAGTTTCGCGAAGTGAGCAGGGAAAAGTTGCGCGGGCTGGCCCTGGCCCATGATCTGGACCGCAGTCACCGCCTGGGTGGAGTTCAGCGCCTGTACCGTTTCCACTCGCGTTCCAAAAGCACGGAGAGCCTGGTTTACGAGCTCTCGCTGCGCGGCGACGTTCTGTATGCTGAGCCCAACTTTATGGTGGAGGCGGCCCAGCAGCCCAACGATCCCCGTCTCATCGAGCTCTGGGCCCTGCACAACAGCGGCCAGTCGTTCGGTTTCCCCGCCGGAACTCCCGGCGCCGATATAGGCGCCTTTCAGGCCTGGGAGCTCTCCACCGGCAGCACGGATCATGTGGTTGCGGTAGTGGACACCGGCATTGACTACACGCATCCTGATCTGCAGTCGAATGTATGGTCAGCGCCGGCGGCCTTCGCGGTGACCGTTGCCGATTCCACCATACCCTGCCCCGCTGGAAGCCACGGCTTCAACGCTATTACCCTGACGTGTGATCCCATGGATGACAACAAGCACGGCACCCATGTCTCCGGCACCATTGGCGCCGCGGGCAATAACTCGCAGGGGGTGGTGGGGGTGAACTGGACCGCGCAAATCATGGGCATCAAGTTTCTTGACGCCAGCGGCGGCGGTTACGTTGCCGATGCCGTGAACGCCATCGAGTTCGCTATCCAGGCGAAGAACGCCCTGGGCGCCGCGGCTGATGTGCGCGTGCTCTCCAACAGCTGGGGCGGAAGCGGCTTCTCTCAGGCGCTGCTGGACGAGATCAACCGCGCCGGCCAAAATGGGATGCTCTTCGTGGCTGCCGCCGGTAACAACGGCTACGATAACGACCGCAGCCCCTTTTACCCCGCCAGCTACAGCGCGGCTAATCTGATTGCGGTTGCCGCCACCGACAATAATGACGCTCTGGCCTCCTTTTCCAACTATGGCGCCGGCAGCGTGCAATTGGGTGCTCCCGGCGTAAATGTCCTCTCCACCGTGCTGGGCGGGCAGTACGGCTACTTGAGCGGGACCTCCATGGCTACCCCCCACGTTTCCGGGGCGGCCGCCCTCCTGCTCTCGCGTTGTGCTCTGGGTACCGCCCCCCTTAAGGCCATTTTGACGGAGCAGGTGGACCTGGTGCCGGCCCTGAGCGGAATAACCGTCAGTGGCGGGCGGTTGAACGTGAACCAGTCTCTGCGAGACTGCATGGCCCCGGTGGGCATTGCGCCGGGAGCGCTGGCCTTCGGGCGCCAGGTGGTGAATACATCGAGTCCATCCAGAACGGTAACGGTTACCAATCGCCAAACCGTTCCTCTGGCGGTTACGGACATAACGGTTCAGGGGGATTTTCTGCAAAGCAATGACTGCGGCCAGCAGGTGGCGCCACAGAGTAAATGCACGATTACCGTCACCTTTGCTCCCAGCGTGTTGGGATATGCTACGGGCGCGCTTACGGTAAGCCACAACAGCGCCAACAGCCCGCAAAACGTGGCGCTCTCCGGGTATTCAATGGCGCCCGCGACCGTATCGCCGGCAAACGTTAACTTTGCCGGAATAGTTGTGGGCGATAGCAGCCGGGCCGCATACGTTACGCTTACCAACAACCAGAGCGATGCGCTGGCCATCAACACGGTCAGCATTACGGGCGCATTCACTCAGAGCAATAATTGCGGTGCCGTGGGCCCATCGCAGAGCTGTACCCTGCTGGTGGCTTTCACCCCGGTCGCCATCGGCGTCCATTCGGGTGTGCTGACCATCAGCCACAGCGCCGCCAATAGCCCCCATACGGTTACGCTGGCGGGAACGGGCGTTTCCCGGGTGACGCTCTCGCCGGCCGCCCTCGATTTCGGAGGAGTGGTGGTGGGCAGCACCAGTGGTAGGCGCAACGCTTCCCTGATGAACAATCAAAAGAGCGCCAGCCTGGGCATCGGCAGCATTCTCGCCAGCGGCGACTTCACGCAAACCAACACCTGTCCCAGCCAGCTTGCTCCCAGTGCCACCTGCTCCATCAGCATCAGCTTCAAACCCGCCGGCATGGGACCGCGCAGCGGAGCGGTAACCATCACCGACAATACGCCCGAAAGCCCTCACCTGCTGGCTCTTTCCGGCGGCGGCCTGGGCCAGCCCGACCTGACGGAAACCGCGGTTAGCGCGCTGGGTGCGCTGGTGGTGGGCAAGAGCACGCAGGTAAGCGACACCGCCGTGAATCAGGGGGCGGGCGCCGCCGGCAGTTCGGTGACGCGCTATTACCTCTCCGGCACGCCCAGCACCGTACCCAAAGGCACGCTTCTGAGCGGAAGCCGTTCGCTGCCGGCGCTGGCCGTGGGGACCTCTTCGAGCGGCACAGCCATGGTGACGGTCTCTGCTTTCTTTCCGCCCGGCAGCTACTATTTGCTGGCCTGCGCCGATGATTCGCGCTACGTGATGGAAGGCAACGAGAACAACAATTGCGCCTCCTCCAGCGGCATGTTGCTGGTGGATGGACCCGACCTGATGGAAAGCTCGGTAACGGTAAGCGGTCCCCTGATCCTCGGGCAGACCGCCCAGGTCACCGATACGGCGCGGAACCAGGGGGTGGCCGGCGCCGGTAGTTCGACCACGCGCTATTACCTTTCGAGGACTGTAAGCGGCGTGCCCACGGGAATCCTGCTCGCAGGTCCGCGACTGGTGCCGACACTGGCCGCAGGCGGCTCCTCAACTGGAACCGCTACTGTCACCATTTCGCCGTACGCGCCTGCCGGCAGCTACTACGTGCTGGCTTGCGCTGACGCTAATCGCTACGTTGCCGAATCGAATGAGAACAACAACTGCGAGGCCTCAGCGCTGCTGCAGGTAAGCGCGCCATAGCTAGGGCACAAAGCGGATAACGCCGAAGCGGCTGGGATTGTGGAATGCCTCCGGCTTGGCCACCACCGTGCTCCAGGCCAAGAGTGAGCGCTGTTCATCGCTCCCGGCACCTTCCGCGCGGTAGAAATTGCCGCGCCATTTCGCGTCCGGAACGATGCGCGCCTTCAGGGCGCTCAGCGGAATCCGTATTTCGCACATCCACAGGTGCTGTTTTTCATCCACCTTCACCGCGTGCTCGAAGCCCGAGTTCCAGGCTGCGGCATTGAATGGTTTCTTGTCGAGGTCAATTTCCAGGTCAATCCACTGATTGTTGGGCGCCACTTCGAATTCGTAGTAGTGATTGACCTTCTCCGGTTCGGGGTTGAGGAACACCTCAACCACATCGCGTTCCCACAAGCCCCAGCGCTCCTTGGCCGGATCTTCACCTTTGTAAACGTTTATTTCTTGATATTTGCACCAGAAGGCGAAATACACGTATTTTTCGCTCCACAGGCTGGCTACTTCCGTCTGGAGCGCGGGGTAGCGCTTTTCCCCGGTGTAGTTGTGGTCGAAGGTGGCGCGCGGCATGAGCTTCCACACACCCTTATCCAGGTCGCCATCGGGCACGAAGTCGCGAGTCACGCGTTGGCTGGTAATGGAAAGGTTGCTGGTATAGGGCGGTGCTGCGGGAGAATTCATCATCGCTAGCAGTAGGAAGAAGTAGGGGATCATGGAGCCCAGTAGCTTGGCACAGGAAGAGGGGATTTGTCACCAAGGTTGCGACAAAACACATTCTTCCAATGTCATGTTGAGCGAGGGCGCACGCCCGAGTCGAAACACCCCTGCGCTGAAGAAAGCGGCGGGCTGCTCAAAGGAGTTCTCCCCAAGAGGTGGAGCTATCAAAGAAAACTCCCAGGTTCGATTTCGACGCTTGGGGCGGTGTAGGGTTTTTTCGACTTTGCAGGGCAGTTCGCCACGCGAACTGCCCTGCTCCGCTCAAGATGACAGAGATGCAACGCTACCTTAGCCCTGCCAGCTCCTGCAGGCGGTGCCAGTTGGCCAGGCGGTCGTCGGTGGCCTTCTTGAGGAACTCGTCGGCCTCGCCCTTTTCATTGAAATGGCGGGCGAAGCGCCCTTCGGTGCGCGCGAAACTGACAAAGTCCACCGGCTGATTGTCGTGCGGGTCAATGTACCAATCCTGCTTCATCGCCGGATTGCCCGCCAGGCTCAGGCATTCGC
>DATJEH010000225.1:0-4840 GCA_035496875.1 Terriglobales bacterium
CCCAGGTCCACCCTCGGCTGCAGCAGGGATTCACCCGGGTAGGTCAGGACCACTCCCAGGTAGGACTGGCCGCTCCTCCCGCCGATCAACTCGTAAGCGTGAACTCCATCGTCTATGGCGAAGCGATGAGTAATCAGCGCCTGTACGTCCAGCTTGCCGTCTGCCAGCAGCTTCAGGAATGCTTCCATGTTGCGCGTCTGAGTCCAGGGGACGTAACCAACCGGATAGCTCAATCCCTTTTCTTCGTATTCCGGGTCGTAGCGCCCCGGCCCGTAAGAGCGGGAGATGCGAAAGTCGAGTTCCTTCTCGTAATAGAGCTTGCGGGGAATGGTCAATCCGACGGCGCCCACGGCCACTACCACGGCGCGATCGCGGGCTAGTTCGCCGGCCAGCTGCACCGGCTCGTTGCTGGCGGTATCAGCGGTAATGATCACCGCATCCACCCCTGGGCCACACGCGGCCGCACAAAGGCTCTTAAAGTCGGCGGTGGAAGTGGCGCTATGTTCCGCCCCCAGCTGCTGCGCCAATGCAGCCCGGCTGCGGTCGGGATCGAAAGCCAGAACCCGGCACCCGGCGGCGTGCAGAAGCTGCACCGTAAGCTGGCCGACTATGCCCAGGCCCAGAACCGCAACCGTGTCTCCCAGCTTGACGTCGGCAATGCGAATCCCGTGCAGGGCGATGGCCCCAAGCGTGGTAAACGCCGCCTCCTCGAAGCTCACTTCCGCCCCTGCCGGTCCATGGCGCCGGGGAGGAATTTTGGCTACCAGTAGTTGCGGCACGCATACGGCCTCGGCATGGCAGGCGTGACCATAGCCGGCGCACGCCACGCGTTCGCCGGGGCGGATGCCGCGTACCCCGGCGCCAACCTCCAGAACCATGCCCGCGCTGCTGTAGCCCAGCGGAGCAGGCTCGTTGAGGCGGCTCTGCACCGCATCCAAAGCCGAAGCCACGCCTTCGCGGCGGGCCTTGTCTATCACTTGGCGCACCAGGTCGGGCCGCGCCACCGCCTTCTGCAGCAGGTTTTTGCCGCCAAATTCCGCCAGCTTGCGCTCCGTGCCCGCGGAAAGCACCGAAGCCAGGTTGCGAACCAGCACTGAGCCCGGAGCCAGTTGCGGCGGCGGAACATCGGCCAGCAAGACCTCTCCCGTGCGCACGGACTGAATAAGCTGCTTCATAAATAATGCTTGCTGTGCTGGCCTGCCCTATTACTTGGTCGCATGAAACATGAGCAACGAACCTACAAGAGCATTGGTTGGGAACCAGCCGGCCATCCTATTTCCACAACACATGAACCCTTCCGTCGCGAACCCATGTGCCTGCAATAATTCTCTGAATTCGCCAACCGAATACTCGTGCTTAGAAATGGACAGATATTTTGGCCACGCGCGTCCGAAACGGCTCGTCCCCGTGTGTACCGCCTTCAAAATCCTGCGCGTGATGGACCGCGCACTGGGAACCGAGATTAGCAGCACGCCAGGGGAGCGAAGAACTCGGCTGAACTCCTCGAGGCAGGCACTGGGATCGTGCATATATTCCAGGACACTTGAACACAGAACGCCATCAAAGAAATTCGAAGGGAATGGCAGCGCATCAATACTCGTTACTTTCCGATATTTGACCGGCGCCGGCCCTGGACTCTTGCTTGTCAGCTCTTCGGCAACAGACAACATTGCTGGCGCCGCGTCCACAGCTTCCACCTGGCAGCCCTGCTCGGCCAGCCACCGGGCCAGAGTACCAGTTCCACAACCCGCATCAAGCCAAGTCATTCCCTGCAAACGAACTTCTCTAAGACACTCCCTCACGATCGCCTGGCGGGAAGCAAAAGACGATTTCTGGTACTTCTGCTCCCAGTTGCCGGCTAGCGCCTCATGGAAGCTCACTGCTTCCTGCACTGGCGCGGAATATGGCTTCTCAGTGGAAGTAACTGTGGAATTCGCCATGTTCAACTCGCAATGTTCAACTCGCAAATTCCGCCGCGCAGGGCAGCCTCACATCAACGTTGACCGCGCACCACTGATTGAGCACGTACAGCGCCCAGGGTCGCGACCACGAAGTGCGGCGCTCCAGAAACGAATTCCACACTCGGCGCACCGCTTGACCATCAATGTAGCCGCCCAAAAGTCCATCGTCCCATTCCCAGAATTGCCGCTCCACCTGTTCATGCAACTCGTCCTTAAGCCAATGCTCGAAAGGTAACGTAAAGCCTCGCTTGGGCCGGTGGACAACCGCTGGCGGTAACAGGTCTTTCACAGCGTTCACCAGGAGATGCTTGCCAAGCCCGCGCTGCATTTTCAGGCTGGCTGGCAAAGCGAAAAGGAATTCCACCAGTTTGTGGTCCAGCAGCGGCACCCGGATCTCCAGGCCGTGCGCCATACTCATGCAGTCCGTGTCGCGCAACAGAGTGTTGAGCATGTAATTACGTAACTCCAGATAAGAAACCCGGTTCACATCATCGAACCCGCCCGCGTGCGCCATGCTGGCGCCAAGCGGCTGGACGGCCCGCTCCAGTAATTCACCATTGCCATGCTTCAACAGCCCGCGTTGCTGCTCAGGAATGAATAACATCCTGGCCACCGCGTAGGAGGACAGAGAGGAAGCGCCGTTCCTGCCGAAAAGAGTGTGCAGCTTGCGAACCTTGTCGCTGGAATCCCAGAGCTTCAAACCACCGCAAAGCGCGCTTGCGAAGTGTCGCGGAATCGTCCTTCGCCATCTTTCCATTCGCGGCACGCTGCGGAAGGTTTCGTAGCCGGCAAAAACTTCATCGCCGCCAAGCCCGCTGAGCGCCACCTTAAAGCCAGCCCTTCTGGCTTCCCGCGAGACCATGAATGTATTAATGCCGTCAATGCTGGGCTGGTCCATGGCTCGGAGGGCGTGCGGAATGGCCTCGATCACGCTCGATTGGGAGACCACAATTTCACGGTGATCGCTGTGAAACTTCTCCGCCACCAGGCGCGAAAAATTGGCTTCCGTGTAGTCCTCTTCCTTGAAAACCAGGGAGAAGGTGCCCACCTGCGGCGTTCCCAGGCGGTGAAGCACCGCTACGATGGCGCTGGAATCAATGCCCCCGGAAAGAAATACGCCCACCGGCACATCGCTGATGCAACGTAGGGAGACCGACTCTTCCAGCAACTCAGCCACCCTCCGTTCAACCTGGACGGGATCGGCGCTCTCCGGCCGGGCTGGCGGGTGAAGCTCCCAGTAGCTGACGTCCTCCACGCCGGTTGGCCGCCACAGCAGGCAATGTCCAGGCGCCACAGCTGTTACCCCCTGGATAATCGTCTCCGGCTCGCAAATGGAGCCAAAACTGAGGTACTGGGCCAGCGCGATTTCGTTGAATTGACGAGGCACACGCCCGCTGGCCAGAATGGCCCGCACCTCCGACCCGAACACTATCCCGCCATCGCTCAGGGCGTAGTAAAGCGGCTTGATTCCCAGGCGGTCGCGCGCCAGAAAGAGCTGCTGCTGACCCGCGTCCCAGATGGCGAACGCAAACATTCCCCGGAACTGTTGCGGGCAGGCGGTGCCCCAGCGGCCATAAGCCTTCAGAATCACTTCGGTGTCGCAATGGCTGCGGAAATTTGCGCCCGCGTCTTCCAGACGCCGGCGGATCTCGGCGAAGTTATAAACCTCGCCGTTGTACACGATCCAGTTGCCGGTCTGGGAATCGTGCATGGGCTGATGGCCCGCCGGAGAAAGGTCGAGTATGGCCAGCCGCCGGTTGGCCAGGCCCACCTGCAGTTTCCCGGCGGAAACAATCTGCAGGCCGGAATCGTCGGGGCCGCGGTGGGCAATGGACCGCGAGGCGCTGGCCAGCGCTTCCATGCCCAGAGAACCGGTGCTGTCAACAAAACCTGTAATGCCGCACATCTAGCGCCACCCCGCCAAGGTCCACCCAACAACTGGGCGGAGCCGTCCCGTCTTGCGCGGAACCAGCGGCGGCACCCGATCGCCCACAGCTAGAGAGCTTCCCGCGTTCAGAATTCTGAAGTTGAAACGCATTCTACCCCGGAAACAGCGCGATGAGCACACCTAATTTGGATCGGAAACTCGTATTGCAAGGCTCTTCGCTACAGGTACATTTTCTGCGGCAATGTGCTGGCGGTACATGATGGCTTCAGCGATCAGTCGGTCCAGGGCATAGCCTAAACCGGTCTTGCCGGCGAATATTCCCCCTCGCAGCAAGTAGGATACTGCCGGTGACACCAACATCATGAACGGTGTGGTTCGTAAACGATCGCGCCAGCTTAGCTTGCCAAGTGCTCTCCGACACAATAGATTCTGGGCATAACGGACCTGGCTTGCTAAATACGCTTCGAAGGGTTTTAGGTCGTTGTGGACCAGCGCGTGGCGCGTCACAACGACCTTGGTGCCAGGAATCAACCCTTCGCCGTGTCCAAGAGGTCCGAAGTAATGCGCTCCCCCACGAAACAGGAATGGCTTGGGCGGACAAAGCGAGCCCCGGCACATTGGCAGGCCATTCCAATACATGCGCACCGGGGCTACAGCAACGTCAACATTGCCATGGACAAGCAAAGCCTGAGCTTCACTCAACAGTTCCCGCGAGACTACCATATCGGCATCAAGCACCAGGGCAAGGTGGTCGCGCCGGGTTCGCACCGCGCATATATACCGAAATGCTTCCAGGTGATCACGGTAGCGATAGCGCTCAACTTCGCACCCTCGCTGTTCCGCAATCTCGCGGCTGCGGTCTGTGGAGCCGGAATCCAAGATGATGGTCGGCACACCAGCCTGGTGTAAGGCTCCGAGGCAGTTCGCGAGATTGGCTTCTTCATTTTTGACCAGGATGTAAGCCGTAAGCTTCACGCCAGCGCCTCCACTA
>DATJEH010000226.1:0-19037 GCA_035496875.1 Terriglobales bacterium
AGGAGCATGGATGAACGCCCCCAGATGCTCTCGGTCATCAATCCCACTTCGTACAGGCACCACATGTTGATCAGCAGGTGGGCCAGTCCAATATGGACAAACATGTAGCTGATGAAGCGCCACCACTGGCCACCCATGGTCAGCGGTCCATAATTCCCCCCCCACTCCAACACCAATCCGCCGTCGAACTTGAGGATATGGTGTGCACTTGCGGACATGGCCAGGAAAACCAGGACGTTGACAGCCACCAGGGCCGCGGTCGCCGAGTGCAGCGCCTTGCTGCCGGCGGGGGATGCCGCCAAGACGTTGTCGCGGGAAGAGGCCGCACTGGGCATGGTCATTGCATGGCCTCGGCTAGAGGCGGCTCCTTGGCCCTTATCCAAGTTGGGGCGACGCTGGGCAGCCTCAGGCCATGAGCCATAGGGGCTAATAATATAACTGCCTGGCGACGGGTAGGATTGGGAACTGCCCACATCATGACCTCTCTAACGGTGCACCCGGCATGAGGATGCCATTGCACGAGCGCTTATACAACTGGCTATCGCCCGCCGATGGTCCTGGCCAGAGCGACTTAATCTTTGTGCTGGCCGGTCGCCAAAGCCGCAAGCTTTATGCACTGGAGCTGTTTCGCCAAGCCCTTGGCGGCACGCTGCTGATGAGCGTGGGCCGCTTCGAAATCCGCAAGTTTGCGCAACTCCCAATTCCGGCTGATGTTGACCTGCTGCAGATAGCGAGCACGACGCCACCACGCTTGCGACACTATTTCGTGCGCTTTCAGAACGGTATTGGCGAGGCGGAGCGGGTACGACGCGGGCGTTTTGGCACCCTTAGTGAGATCCAGGCCCTGGCCCAGTGGCTGGAAGCACGACCGCAAATCGGCACTGTGCTCGTGGTCAGCAGCGGCCCGCATCTGCGGCGGGTGCGGGCATGCTGCCGAGCTATACTTCCGGCCCGCCTGCAGATGTCGTTTGCCGCCGCACCCGAATCCGGGGAGGTGAACCCCAGCACCTGGCTCGACCGGAAGTGGCAGGCCCTGGTTCTGAAGGAAATTCCCAAGCTGGTCATCTATCGGCTGGTCCTGAGCGCCAGGGCGTTATGCCGCCGCTGATTTGCGCTGCTAACCGCGAGCTCTGGTTACAACATTTAACAATCCTTGACAAATCGTTACGTGCGCTGCGGCGCGGCCTTGAATCCAACCTAGCGAGCAAGACAATTGGTAAGGAACCTGGAGGGCTATATGAAACGCGGCAAATGGATAGCGGCAACTGCAGCACTGGCAATCGGGCTCAGCGCGGGAGCGTTCGCGCAAGATCAAGCCTGGCAGGGACGGGATCGGAACCGGACCGTCTACAGCCAGCGCGATACCCGCGATCGCACTCGAGTTTGGAACAACAATTACCGGGGTGACGGCGACCGCTACAGCGATCGGGATGGCGACGACCGCTACCGGGACCGCTATGATCGCGACCACCAGATGAGAGACCGCGATCACCGCGATCGCGACCACGCACGGCGGGACCGGGACGACCGCGGCAGAGATCGCGACTAAAGCTCGCGTTCAGCGTATCCAGCTCTCGCTAACATACGGTGCTGAGCCCCATGAGCAAATCTGTGGGGCTCGGCTTTTGTGGTTGACTTGCCTTCGAAAGAGTTACATCACCAGGCCGAAATGTTCAGGTGCCCGGAGCAGCGGGAACGGGTATGGCCAGCCCTTCCGCGGCCACAGCAACTCGGTTGCGGCCGCCGGATTTGGCAGCGTAAAGCGCGGAATCTGCGGCCCGCATCACTTCGCCGGCATCGGACGGAGCAAGGCTGCTGGCAATACCCATGCTGATGGTGACTTGCCGGTCATCCAGGGAAATGCGGACATCGGCGACCGCTTTTCGAAGTCGGTCCGCAATTTCATAAGTCCCTTCCAGTCCGGCCCCGGGAAGGATAATCAGAAATTCTTCACCTCCGTACCGCCCCAGCAAGTCATAGTTACGAAGGCCTTCTGCCAGCGTAGAGGAGACCAGTTGCAGAACGGCGTCTCCCACTTGGTGGCCGTAAGTGTCATTAATCGCCTTAAAGTGGTCAAGATCGCCCAGGATCACGCCCACGCTCCCACCATTACGCTGGGCGCGATTTAATTCCCGGGTAAGGCTCTCGGAGATAGCCCGCCGGTTCAAGGTACTCGTAAGCGCGTCGTGGGTGGCCTGGTAGGTTAGGATGCCCTGAGTTTTGATTAACTGATGCTGGGTAACCAGAAGTCTTGCGCAACAACATAAAAACGAGAGCAGCACTACGGCGCCCTCGAGTGTGAGGTGCCGCTGCGACGCAAGGGCGGAAGCGCCCAGTTCCATTCGCGCCGACATGCCGAATATGAGCAGAGGATAGAGCAGAGGAAAGATTTCTCCCAGCATTCCGACGCGAGGACACTCTGGATGCAGGGTTGATTCCGCAGCTGGCTCCGGCTTCCAACTGGCGGCCACCAATGCGGGAACGAAAAGCGAGATGCTCCACAGCAGATCAAATGAGGCGCCTGTAACCTCGGAATGTCCGGGACCGTAGTAATACAGGGCATCGGCTGAAGAGGAAACGAGAAGAATGATTACAACCCGGGTTAAAGCCGCCCGGGTCTCCGGCCGAGCCACAAGGAACCTTCGCAGCCAAAGTGCCGCAATCAGTATTCCGTAGTAAGCGAACAAAGAAGGCCACACCGAGTGGGCCAGTTCCGTGCCGTAGTTTGAGTCCGAGGGAAACCTGACAAAATACTCGTAGGCCGCCACCCAGAATAGAATTCCCTGGGTGAAGTCGAGGATTGCCGTCGAACTGATGCGGAAAGATTCGCTTTCGAGATCCAGGAAAAGCGCCAGTCCCAAAGGCGCAAACCAAAATGTGAAACAAATATCGTTGAACGTCTTGCTGATGGCGGCGGCGGAACCGAAATCGGAATAGACGGCCAGGGTTTGGGCGAGTAGCCAGATACCGTAAGAAAGGGCTACCAGGCGCCAGATATAGCGGGCAGATCGGACAGAGCGCTTGGCCGCCTGCAGGGCTGCAATGGCGACGATTATTCCCAGGCCAAGCTGAACCAGGTCAGAAATCAGACCCGCAGTCCTTGAATTGCCTGGGGCGAGCAGCGCCACCGCGTGGGCACAAAGCAGGACTGAGGCTATAACCGTTAAAGGACGGAGTAGGCGCACAACGACCGGTTGTCCCTTCGGGCGACCCGAAGCCCCTCATTTGCTGAACTCCTTATGGTGCGAAATGTGTAGCCTCACCGGCAAATGACCATAGTAACCACGGATAAATTGCGGGAATGAGCACCGCGTCCATGCGAGATGTCGACTCGGACTTGAGCACCACACGCAGGTGAGCCCATCGGCTCCAGTTGGTGGGTGGTTAGGCGCTGGTGGTCTCAAGTTGAGAACCGCACATGTAGCCGCTCGAGGCAGGGGAGCGTATAATCCCTGACCATCTGGCGCGGTCTCTCCCAACTCTGACGTAGGTCAAATGACTTTCAGCTAACCAGAGCAGTGTTGCTTACCGCTTTATTGGAATTCCAGCCAAGTCAGCCGCGCCTTTCTTTTCATTCCCGGGGAATTTGTGGACGGGAGCCTGTTAAGGCGATGCCGTCGAAGAAATCGCAAATTTCCTGCAGAGCGGCAGCCCGGATGGCAATTTCCTGGGGATGGCAGAAGGTAAGAAGGTAATGCTTGGGGTAGATATCTTTGATCCGCCGCAGAGCGGCAAGGGTGGTGGCAAGCTTGCCGCTCACTTCCCACCATTCAGTCACAAACTCCACCGCATTTTCCGGGCCGGCCATAGCAATTAGTCCTCTGTGCCTTCGAAGCGTGCCGCCTTGAGCGGGTTAGCCACCGAGAGCTGCCGGCCAAAGAGCAGAACTGGCCCGTGCGGACGGGCCAGAAGCTCGTAAAGCGACCTTTCTCCTGAATTCTGCATCAAATTAAGTGCTGGCCGACTGCGGAGAACAACATGGAACGGACCCTGGAACCAATTCGCGTATTGGCCGACGTGATGAATTACCTCGACCGCGCTTATTGCCGCGGCTCAATCGTAGAGTGGGTCCGCACCGCTCCTGAGGGCGCCGCCTACAGCATCGTGCGCCAGATTTTTGTCCAGGTAGTGGAAGAGTCCGGCAGAACCAGCCATCTACTGCAGGCGGCGTAGCCCCAGGCCGGAACTGCCCCGTTTTCATTTCCGCGAGAAAACCCTTAATTTCTCGACCATCCGTTTCTCCTTAAGTTAGCCAGTCTGGCCGGCAACCCGGTTTTTATTCCTTTCCTAGGTGCAATGCATACCCAATAGGGGTATAATGTATGTGAGGTCATAAGGAGGAAGCGTGGGCAGCAAACACAATGGCAGCGGGCAACGTCCGCAGCATGCCGCTTATGTGGGCGAGGCGCTGAAGGGCCGCCTGCTGCTGCGGCTGAAGCGCATAGAAGGCCAGGTGCGCGGGCTGCAGCGCATGGTGGAAGAAGAGCGTTACTGTCCGGACGTGATGGAGCAGGTTTCGGCGGTGCAGGAGTCTTTGCGCGCCGTTGGCCAATTGCTTCTACGCAATCACCTTCAGCACTGCGTGACCGGGGCGGTTCGCTCGGGAAGTGAAGCGCGGTCCAACCAGGTATATGACGAACTGGCGTCGCTGTTTTTCAAGCACGCTCGTTGAGGTGGGAGATGACGGAACTTGTCCAAGATCCCGTATGTCACATGAAAGTGGACCCGGCCAAAGCCAGGGCCCAGGCGGAGCACCAGGGCAAAACTTACTATTTTTGTTGTCCGGGCTGCGCGCAGAAGTTCCAGGCGGATCCGGAACGATATCTGGCCCCCGGGGCCACGGCCGCTGGAGGACTGGTGCAATTAGGCGCCATTGGGAAAACTGCCCCGGGAGCGACTGGGCATTCGGGCTCACCTGCCCTGGCGCGCGCCAGCAGCGCACCAGCGCCGGTTGAGCGGGCAGCACCTGCCACAGCTTCCAGCACCGGAGCTGCCGTTTACACCTGTCCCATGGACCCGGAGGTGCGCCAGAGCAAACCTGGGGCCTGTCCTAAGTGCGGCATGGACTTGGAGCCGGATGTGGCGGCCGCCGCTCCGGTGAAGGTCGAGTACACCTGCCCCATGCACCCGGAAATTGTCCGCGATCAGCCGGGTGCCTGCCCCATCTGTGGCATGGATCTGGAGCCGCGCACGGTTACCGCGGCTCCGGCAGAAAACGTCGAACTGCGCAAAATGAAGCGGCGCTTCTGGGTGAGCGTGGCGCTCACCGTGCCGCTTTTAGTGATTGCCATGACCGGCATGATGGCGCATGCCGGTACCGGGGCGCGGCTGTTGAATTGGATTGAACTGGCGCTGGCTACGCCGGTGGTGCTGTGGGCGGGCTGTCCATTTTTCCAGCGCGGCTGGGCATCGGTGGTCAACCGCAGCGTCAACATGTTCACGCTCATTTCCATGGGCATCGGGGTCGCTTACGTGTACAGCGTGGTAGCCACCATAGCGCCGGGAATTCTGCCTCGGTCCTTCCGCGGAATGGATGGCGCCGCGCACGTCTACTTCGAGGCGGCGGCCGCCATCACCGCACTGGTGCTGCTGGGACAAGTCCTGGAGTTGCGGGCGCGCAGCCAGACCTCCAGTGCCATTCGGGCCTTGCTCGACCTCTCGCCCAAAATCGCCCGCCGCCTGCAGGCCGATGGCAGCGAGGAGGATGTCACCCTGGACCAGGTTCATCCTGGCGATCGCCTGCGCATCCGTCCCGGGGAAAAGGTTCCAGTGGATGGAGTGGTGCTGGAAGGCGCCAGCTCAGTGGACGAATCCATGATTACTGGGGAATCCATACCTGTGGAGAAGGGAGCCGGCAGCCGCATGGTCGGGGGCACGGTGAACGGCACCGGCCCACTGGTGATGCGAGCGGAGCGCGTGGGCAGCGAAAGCCTGCTGGCGCAAATCGTGCGTCTGGTTGGCCAGGCGCAGCGCAGCCGGGCGCCCATCCAGCGAATCGCCGACCACGTCTCCGCCTGGTTCGTTCCCACCGTCATTGCCATCGCTGTGGTCACGTTTATCTGCTGGGCGATTTGGGGGCCGCAGCCGCGCTTGGCCTACGCTATTGTGAACGCAGTGGCGGTGCTGATCATCGCCTGCCCCTGCGCCCTGGGTCTGGCCACGCCGATAGCCATCATGGTGGGAACGGGGCGGGGCGCCCGCGCCGGCGTGCTCATCAAGAATGCGGTAGCGCTCGAAATTCTGCAGAAGGTGGACACTCTGGTGGTGGACAAAACCGGCACACTTACCGAGGGCAAGCCGCGGGTTATGTCGGTGCTGCCGGCGGATGAACTGGAACAGGCGGAGCTGCTGCGCCTGGCCGCCAGCCTGGAGCGGGGCAGTGAGCATCCCTTGGCTTCCGCTCTGGTGCGGGCGGCCGAGGAACGCAAACTGGCGCTGGCCGAGGCGCGGGAGTTTCGCTACCGCACCGGACGAGGCGTCACCGGGCGGGTGGAGGGCAGGGAAGTGGCGGCGGGCAATGAGCGCCTGTTCGAGGAGATCGGAGTGCCGGCGGCGGATTTGCTTGCGCGCGCACAATCTTTGCGCTCGGAAGGCCAAACCGTCATTCTGCTGGCTGTGGACCGCCGGCCAGCGGGAGTGATCGGCATCGCCGACCCCATCAAGCAGTCCACTGCGCAAGCCATCAGCGAACTGCGCGCCGACGACGTGCGCATCATGATGCTCACCGGGGACAGCCGGGCCACAGCAGAGGCGGTGGCACGGAAGCTCGGCATCGAGGAGTTCGAAGCCGAAGTGTTGCCAGAAGAGAAGTCCGAAGTGGTGCGACGGTTACAGTCGCAGGGCCGAATCGTCGCCATGGCGGGTGACGGGATCAATGACGCGCCCGCGTTGGCGCAGGCAGAGGTCGGCATCGCCATGGGCACCGGCACCGACGTGGCCATGGAGAGCGGCGGCATCACGTTGATCAAAGGCGACCTGCGCGGCATTGTCCGCGCCCGCCGCCTCAGCCAGGCCACCATGCGCAACATCCGCCAGAACCTGTTCTTCGCTTTCATCTACAACTCCCTGGGTGTGCCCCTGGCGGCGGGAGTGCTCTACCCGTTCCTGGGCGTGCTGTTGAGTCCCATCATAGCGGCTGCCGCCATGAGCTTCAGTTCCGTGTCCGTGATCACGAATTCGCTCCGCCTGCGCAATGTTCAGCTGTAAAAGGCCCCTGAAGGACGCAGCGTTTGCGGTTCTCGATTTATAAGGCCGCTTGTGATCACTGACCACTGGCCACTGAGAACTGCTTTATCGCGGCCAGGCCACGGTCAGCAGGAAAGCGCTGTCCTGAAGCGCCTCCACATCGTGTTGCACGCCGCGATCGAGCACCAGCAGGCGCCCCTGGGGCAGGTCGAACTCGCGATCGAGAGCGTGCATGCGAATGTGGCCGGTCACAGCCTGCACGGAAATTCGCCCGGCGGAGTGGTGCTCGTGGATATGGCTCCCGCCTTTCATGGCCGTCAGGACCACGCGGAAGTCCTCATATTTAATCATCGTTTTTGCGTTGCGACCGCTTTCGTAGGCGGGTTCGCGGCGCAATTTTTCAATTTCCGCCGCCAGGTCGAATTCCAGATACGGACCCGCCGTGGTGTCGGGCCCGCGCTGCGGGCCAGGATTCTGAGTCAGGCTTGCCATGGATGTCCTCCTAATCAACTTGAGGATATACATCGTGACACGAAATGTCCGTGACAGAAGTCATGGCTGATGGCCAGGTGTTGTCGTCCCAGCCGTTTCCCGACGGTACATGCTGGAATTAGCGGGAAGCCGCATCTAAGGTGGAAGCCTCGGACTTCAGTCCGGGGAATCAGCCTCGAAGGAAAGTGGGCTTTAGCCCCGGTGCCTTGTTCAGCACCGCATTATTTTTCTCCCTCGGCCTCAAACCGTTTACCTCTGTGCGCGTTCGCCACGGGCGTTCCCGCGCTGGCCCGCACCAGCGATTCCACCGGCGCCGCCACCATGAGCAGCAACTGCGCGTGTCCCGGTTTCAGCGCCTGCTGCAGCATGGTCATCTGCTGGGCCGCCCATGCTGAGGGCGCGCGCTGGCCGCGGCTGAGATAGTCGAGCGCCTGCAAGCCGGTGTCCGCGCACAGGGAGAGGCTGTGCGAAAGCGGTGCCACCTCTTTGAGCAGAAACGAACGTTGCAGCAGCGGTTGCAGGCGGGCGTCATTGCCGCGCCATTGGGTAAGCTCGGCATGCAACTGGGCATAAGTCGCGGGTGTGGCCTTGCCGGCGACAACTTGCCCCACCAACTCAGCGAATAGCCGTCCCTGCTCGCTTTCCGGCGGAACCGCATCCACCAGCCGGTTCAGCGGGCTTAAGCTGGTGGCCGGCGTGGCCGCCAAATCTTCCCGAGTGTAATCCTTCACCGGCTCCACCACCTCGGCCAGCACTTTCAGGGGCGCCATGTTGTCCTGGCCGGCGAGCCGGTGCAGCATCAGGTAGTAGCTGGAAACCTGCGTGTTTCCCAGCCATTCCAGCCAGGTGTTGATGAAGGCCAGCCGCCGGTACATGGAATCCATATCGCGAACGCTGGGCGCTGACCACAGCCGTTCCGCAACCACTGCGGCGCGCGGCCACAGCCGCGAATCAAAATTTTCCGGCGACACGTACTCCGACCACAGGCAAGCCTCGCCACCCAGGATGCGTTGCTGCTCCTCCGGGCTGAGGCGGGCGGCGTCACCCGATAGCGGATCCACTTCGTAATGCATGAATGCCGGCTGCATCAGGTCAAGGTAATAGCCACTGGAGAGGATGCCGCGATAACCCTGCTTGGCCGCCTGGGCCAGAGACGCTTGCCCGCGCCAGGACTGGATCATGATGGTCTTGGGCATATCGGGCCGGAGAATTTCATCCCAGCCAATCATGATCTTGTGGTGTTTGCCGACAATTTTCTCCAGGTGAGAGTTGAAGTAGGCCTGTAAGTCGGAGTTGTTTTTGATGCTGTGCTCCCGCATGAACTCCTGGATCTTGGGGTTGGCGTCCCACTGCTTGCCATTGACCTCGTCGCCGCCGATGTGGAAGTAGCGGTCGGGAAACAGGCCCGCCATCTCTTCCACGAACTTGTCGAGGAACTTGTAAGTGCTTTCGCGGGTGGGGTCCATGGCGGGATTGTGGACTCCCCAGGTACGCTCGATCTGGTAAGGGCCGGGGGCGCTAGCCAACTCGGGGTAACCGACGAACCAGGAGATGCTGTGCCCGGGTATATCGAATTCCGGAACCACGCGAATGCCGCGGTCGGCGGCGTACGTAATCAGGTCGTGGATGTCATCCTGGGTGTAGTAGAGGCCGTCGGAGCCTTTCTCCTGCAGCTTGGGGAAGGCTTTGCTTTCCACGCGAAACCCCTGATCATCGGAAAGGTGGAGGTGCAGCACATTCAGCTTCACCGCCTCCATGCCATCCACGGCGCGTTTGACCGCGCTCATGGGTTCAAAACGTCGGGCCACGTCGAGCATCAGGCCGCGCCAGGGGAAACGGGGCTGGTCGTGGATGACCACCGCGGGAACGGCAAAACCTGCCGGCGAGGGTTGCACCAGTTGCAGGAAGGTCTGCAGCGCGTGCATGGCTCCCAGGGTAGTGGGCGCCGTAATGCGGGCGCCGGACGGACTCACCTGCAGGTCGTACGACTCGTCTTCTCCCAGTTCGGGATAGTCCTTGCCGGCATGCTCGGCCGCAATCACCAGGGTGGCGCTGGTCCCATCAGTTGGCCCCATATTCAGCAGCATGCCCGTTTGTCGCGAAAGGTGTTGCAGGAAACGGCCGGCGGCGGCCTGCAGTCGCAGGTCTTTATTGCCGGCAAACCCCACGGAAAATGATTGCGTAATCACCAATTGGCCACTGCCTGCGCGCACGTTCTGGGGCAGCGGCATGAGGTTGAGTTGCGGGGGCGTCTGCATCTCCGGTTGCGCGTCCGTGAAGGAGATGATGGTGAAGAGCAGTATGAGGACAAGAATGGGCTTGGGCATGTGAAACCGGACTCTCCCGAGTAAGCGGAACTCAGCAGGATATAGAAGGGAAGAGGCGGCGGCAAGATTACTTAATCGTTATTGCATTACCACTGTAGATAGGAGAAGAGACGGCTTGGTAGAGGCGTTGCTGGCGACATCGCATGCGCTGACCCTTGACTTCCCGTCTACACCCAGCGGAACCACTTCAGCGCCAGAGCAAACGAAATCACTCCCCAGATCGCCATGATCAGAATCCGGCCGCCCTGGGCGGTCAGCGGCGCGCCTTCCAGGATGGTGGCGCGCAGCGCGTCATTGAGCGCGGTCAGCGGCAGTGCCTTGATGAACGGCTGCACCGCTGCGGGAAAGCGCTCATAAGAGAAGAAGACACCGGAGAACACCCACATGGGCAGCATCACCAGGTTGATGAGCCCGCTGACGCTTTCGATTTTTTCCGCGCGGCAGGCGGTCAGCAGCCCCACGCCGGCAAAGCAGAGCGCGCCTACCGTGCCCACCAGCAGAATAGCGGCCACGGACCCTAGCACCCGCATGTGAAAGACAAGCACGCCGAAGCCGAGCAGCAGCCCCACCTCGATCAGCATCAGCACCAGGCGGCTGCTGGTAAGCGCTAGCAGAAAATCGCTGCGCCGCATGGGGGTGGCCAGGTAACGCTTCAGCAGCTTGCGCTGGCGCATCTCCACCAGTGCGAATCCG
Source organism: Terriglobales bacterium (assembly GCA_035496875.1). Lineage (GTDB taxonomy): Bacteria > Acidobacteriota > Terriglobia > Terriglobales > Acidobacteriaceae > JAICWP01. The sequence goes on from DATJEH010000226.1 coordinate 10,698, forward strand.
ATGCCCCACATGGCCGCGTTCATCACGTTCATGCCCAGCAGACCGGGAATGAGGAAATCAATGTAGCGCGCGCCCGGCTCGCTGGAAATCCGCGACGAGGTCGCCAGCGGATTGTGTCGCCCGGCCGCCGTTTGCAGCGCGTCGTCAATCTGGTCCTGCGCCAGCACGCTTTCCGGGCGCGCCGGGTCATAGCGGTATTGGAAACTGCCGTCCGCCCTGGGCTCGATCACCAGCGCGTACTTGCCCAGGCGAAAGCCCTTGAGCGCTTGCGCATCGCTCAGCACCTCCGCGTGAATGGCGGCGTGTTGCGGCGCAGCCTGCAGCAGAGCAAGCGCGCGCTGCGCTCCCGGGCCGGAAACGATGGCCACTGGAGCCACGTCCGCGGGCTTGTTGCGGAACGCGATTCCCAGCCCTAGCGCCAGCAGCAGCGGAAAAATGAACACCCAGAAGATCACCTCCGGCTCCCGCCGCAGCTCACGCATGCGTGCCAGCAGCAGGTGTCCGTACCCGGCCCAGCGGCCGTTCTGCCGGGCAGGGCCCGGCAGCGAGCGTGCCGGTTGAGGCGCTGGGCCTTGCGCCTGCACTTCAGGACTGGCTGTTCTCACAGTCTGCATGGCTTCCTTGCTCAATCAGCTTGGCCAACTCCGAACCGCTGATTCCTGACTCCACATTTCTTCAGTCTTCCCTCAAATGCCTGCCCGTCAAATGGACAAACACGTCCTCCAGGCTGGCCTGGCGCGTCGTGAGGTGAACCAGTTGCGAGCCCTGGCTCTCCACCGCCGCCAGCAGCGCCGGTATGGTCTGATGAGGCTCGCGCACATTGAGCAACAGCATGCCATCGTCCTCATGCACTGAGTCCACACCCGGCAGCGCCCGCCATAGCTCCTTCTGGTGCGCGCCATCGTTGCCGCTGGTGGCGAATTCGACCACATGGTGGCCACCCAACCGGGAAATCAACTGCGCCGGCGTGCCCAGGGCGATGATTTGGCCGTGGTCCACGATGGCGATGCGGTCACACAGTCGTTGCGCTTCATCCATGTAGTGGGTGGTGAGCAGCACCGTGCCCCCGCCCCGCTGGAACGCGCGCACAATCTCCCACAGCTGCCGCCGGCTCTGCGGATCAAGGCCGGTCGTCGGCTCATCCAGAAATAGAATCTGTGGATTTCCCACCAGCGCCGTGGCTACCGCCAGCCGCTGCTTCTGGCCGCCGGAAAGCTTCCCAACCCAGCTCTCTGCCTTTTCCGTCAGCTCCAGTTCCTGCATGACGTCTCCTGCAGGACGCGGCCGCCGGTAGAAGCTGGCGAACAATTCCAGCGTCTCCCGCACGCTCAGCTTTTCCGAGAAGCGCGTCTCCTGCAGCGAAATACCCAGCAACTCGCGCAACTCCCGCTGGTGCGCCTGCCAGGTGCGGCCCAGGATGGTGACTTGACCGGCCGTGGGCGCCAGCAAGCCTTCCAGAATCTCAATGGTGGTGGTTTTGCCGGCCCCGTTGGGGCCCAACAGGCCGAAGCACTCTCCGGCCTGGATCTCCAGGTCCAGCCCGCGCACGGCTTCCACTTTGCCATCGTAAGTCTTGCGCAAACCACGGCACTCGATGGCGGCTGCCATCATGGAATCATACCCCAATCGCTCCGCGGGGAAACGAGCCTGCTTGCCAGGCAAACCCCGCCCACCGCAAGATAGTGAGTATGGCCGGCACCCTGCCCAATGGAACTCTCATCTGCATCAGCCAGCTGCGTGCCCAGCTCAGCGAGTGCGGTCAGAAGTATGCCCAGTCCCACGGCCTGGCTCATCAACTCAGCTATGGCGGCGTGCCTGCGGTGGTTTTCCAAGCGTCGGATGACGGCCAGCACGGAAATTTCCTTCCCTCCAGCTATCGCGCCATTCTGAAGAACCCGGAATGGCGCCGGCGCCTGGCTAAACCGCACTCGCAGAGCAAGTCCCTGCCTCGCGCCGGCCGCCGCTGGTGCGAACTGGATTCCGGCAACAGCTCTGACGCTCTGCTTATGAATGTTTTCTGCTTTCCCGGAGTCGCTTCCAACCTTCAGCTGCTTCATCTGCTGGGAGCCGAAGCCGATGCCCCTCCCCATTTCGGCTATCGGGCCCGCGTTCCTCTGCTCCAGGGCAAGTACGACCGCACCGAAGTGGATATGCGCCTGGGAAACCTGTTGGTTGAGGCCAAGCTCACAGAAGGCGACTTCCAGCGCAAGAGCAAGGCAGCTCTCGTCTGCTACCGCGACTTCGCCGATGTGTTTTACCGGCGCCAACTCCCGCAACAGCTAAACTGTTACTTGAGCTATCAGCTAATTCGCAATGTACTGGCGGCCCATGCCACTGGCTTCTCTTTCTGTGTTTTGGCCGATGCGCGACGGCCCGATTTGCTTGAAGCCTGGTTCCAGGTGATGCAGGCCATTCGTCCTGCCGAACTCCGAGTCCGCTGCAAGGTGCTTACCTGGCAGGAACTGGCGATTATGCTTCCCCAAAAGCTTCAAAAGTTTCTTGAGGAAAAATATGCCATCTTTGCGGCCAGCTGAACCTGGTGGCAAAACCCGAGACCTGCGGCATTGGACTATAGGAGTGATCTCCGACACGCACGGTTTGTTGCGCCCTGAAGCGCTGGCCGCCTTGCAAGGCTCTGACTACATCATCCACGCAGGTGACGTTGGCGATCCGGATATTCTTGCGCAGTTAGCGAAAATCGCACCCGTTACCGCCGTGCGCGGCAACGTAGATCGCGGGAAGTGGGCACGCGAGTTGCCGGAAACCAACGTCCTGCAGGTTGACCCGGTTGCCATATATGTGCTCCACGATGTGAGCCGGCTCGATCTCGAACCTCACTCCGCTCAGTTCGCCGCCGTCATCTTCGGCCACTCCCATTGCCCTTCTCAGGAAGCCCGCAACGGCGTTCTCTTTTTCAATCCTGGAGCCGCCGGCCCGCGCCGCTTTAACCTGCCCATTACTGTCGGCCGCCTGGGGATTGCTGGAACTTCGCTCTCCGCCGATATCGTTTCCCTGAGTATTCGCTCTGATTTGGAGACGTAACCAGCCCGCAGTCTACAAACAAGGTTGCACGCAGGGAGAACTGCTTGCCGGCAGAGACATTGCCACCCCTGGCACCGTCTCTCGTCGGATTAAATGGTTACATTTCTACGGAACCGGCATCCTAGGCCGCGCTGCCTACGATCTGGAAGAAGCGGATAATGCTCTCGATACCGCGATAAAAATTTGGGATGTGGAACTTCTCGTTGGGTGCGTGCAGATTGTCGTCGGGCAGGCCAAAGCCCATCATCACGCTGGGAATTTTCAGCGCCTTCTCAAAGTCGGCCACGATGGGAATGGAGCCGCCGGAGCGGATGTACACCGTGTCCTTCTTAAACACGTCGTGCATGGCCTGGGCAGAAGCTTTGATGTACTTGTTGTCGGTGCTGACCACGATGGGATCGGCGATGCTCCACTGCTTGATCTTTACCTCAATGCCCTTGGGCACGATGGACTGGACATATTCGTTGTAGATTTTCCAGATTTCGTCCGGGCGCTGGTCGGGAACCAGGCGCATGGACACCTTGGCATTGGCGCGCGCCGGGATCACCGTCTTAGCTCCGTAACCGGTGAAGCCGCCGGGCATGCCGTGCACCTCCAGCGTGGGCCGCGCCCAAGTGCGGTAGAGCACAGAGTAGCCGGATTCGCCGGTCAGTACCTTGGAACCGACTTCGGTCTTGCGGTAGTGCTCTTCGTTGAAGGGCAGCCGCTCCCAGGCTTTCAGTTCATCCGCGGTGGGCTTCTCTACCCGATCGTAGAAGTGGGGAATCAGGACCTTGCCGGTTTCATCTTTCAGCTTGCCGATGATCCGGACCAGGGCTTCGAAGGGATTGGGGGCCGCGCCGCCATACACTCCGGAGTGCAGGTCGGTCATGGGGCCGCTGGCTTCCAGTTCGGTATAGCACATACCGCGCAACCCCACGCACAGGCTGGGCGTTTCCGGGGCGAACATTTCCGTATCGGAGACCAGGGCAAAGTCCGACTTGAGCCGATCGGGATGGTCGCGCACGAAGGCGGCGATGGATTCGCCGCCCACCTCTTCCTCGCCTTCGATGAGCAGGCGCACGTTCAGCGGCAGCTTGCCGTTGCCCGTCTTCATCAGCGCTTCCAGCGCCTTCAAATGCATGTACATCTGGCCCTTGTCGTCCACGGCGCCGCGGGCATACAGGTTCTGGTTGCGCTCAGTGGGATCAAAGGGCGGGGACTTCCACTCGTCCAGCGGATCGGGGGGTTGCACGTCGTAATGGCCGTAGCACAGCGCCGTAGGCTTGCCGGCGGCGTGCAGCCAGTCGCCATAAACCAGGGGATGGCCCTCGGTTTTGATGACCTCTACGTGTTCCAGCCCGATGCGCTTCATGTCCGCTGCCACGAAGTCGGCGGCGCGGCGCACATCATCTTTGTGGTCGGGCAGGGTGCTCACGCTGGGAATGCGCAGCAGGTCCTTCAGTTCGCTAAGAAAGCGCTGCTGGTTCTGGCGGGCGTAATCAACGGCGGCAGTAGACATAAGCCCTCTCCCTTTTCAAAATGATGGCGTTTCAACGACCCAAAAGTATACCCCGAAGGTCGTAGCAGCGCTGTGACATGAACATCAAATTCCACCGCCGAGACGCATAGCTCACGGAGGAAGCTTTTTGATAAGGCATTTCTCGGCGCACTCGGCGTCGCGGCGGTGAAAGGGTTTTCTTTTAGTCGGAGTTAGCTGCCGAAACGCGCCGGCGAAAAAGCGGAAATATCGAACTCAGGTTTTGCGCCGCGCACTACCTGCGTCATGAGCAAAGCGGTGATCGGTGTGAGCAGGATGCCGTCGCGAAAATGTCCCGCGGCCACGAAGTAGCCGGGCAGGCAAGTGGCGCCCAGGATGGGCAGGTTGTCGGGCGTGCCCGGGCGCAGGCCTGCCCAAGCTTCCAGCATGCGAGCCTGCCCCAGCTCCGGAGCCAGATTGGCCGCCGCCTGGTGCAGGCTCTGGATGATGCTGGGGTCGGTACGTTTGTCGAAACCCGCCTCTTCCACGGTGGCGCCGATAAGGATGCGTCCATCGCTGCGGGGCACCAGGTAGGCGCCGGGCCCGCGCACCACGTGGCGCAGGAAGTTTCTTCGCGGCGCGATCACCGACAGCATTTGCCCTTTCACCGGACGCGTGGGCAGCGGGGGCGTCCCCGCGATCTGGCCGGCCCAGGCGCCCGCGCAATTGACCACCACGGCCGCCGGAAAATGCGTTCTGGCCGTCTTCACCCCGGTAGCGCGACCCTGGGTCACTTGAACGGCTGTGACAGCCGCTCCAGAGGCAATTTCGATCCCTCTGTGCTTGGCGGCTTTGAGCGCCGCCGCACTCAGCGCGCGCGGATCCACGCTGGCTTCCGGCCAGAATTCGGCCTCGCCGGCGGCGTCCGCCAAGCAGGGCTCCAGCTTGGCCAATTGCTGCTGGTTCAAGGGTTGGGCGTCTCGGCAGAGGGACTGCCCGTTTCCATCGAGAATAATGGAGCCCTCGCGGCGCAGGTCCACCTGCTGGCCCGACTCATCCTCGAGCTCGTGGACGAATTCGGGATAGAGCTGGGCGCTGGCCATAGCCAATGAGCGCAGTTTCTCTGGGGTGTGGGGATCGCAGTGGGCGAGCATGCCGGCGGCGGCGTGCGAAGCCTCCCCGCCAGGCTTACGGCGTTCCACAACCAGGACAGCAGCACCGTGCTTGCGCAACCCCAGCGCCAGCGACAGGCCGATAATCCCTCCGCCCACGATCGCCACATCCCAGGTCTTCACAACAGCATTGTAAATCGCGCTGAACTTTGGATCTGTTCGGAGGGGACAGCCAGCGCTGGCGCGTAATCCCAAGGCATTGTCATGCTGAGCGCAGCGAAGCACCTGCTTTCTTTGTACGCGAAAAGCAGGTTCTTCGTTCGGATGCGGGTTGGTGTACCGCATCCGAGACTCAGGGACAACTTCAAAGGCTACAGATTTCTTATTGTGCCGCTTCCGCCACCGGCTTGGCTAGGGCTGCGGGCTCATCTCCCTGGCTCACGTCCACCAGTTTGGAGAACACCACCAGGCGCTGGGGCGCGGGACCGATGTAGTAGGTGGGATAGCAGGTCAGCAAAGTGAGCTGCGGGTCCGGCGTAGCTCCGACCACTGCCATATCGGTTGGTTCCACGATCTGCTTGCCCGTCACTTCATAGCGAAAGCGGCGGCCCGATCGCTCCACCATTATGTAGTCTCCTTTTTTGAGCTCGTGAATATGGCGGAAAAAGGTGTCGCGGTGACCGGAAATCACGGCGTTGCCGTGCTCGCCCGGTTCGGGTGTTTCCGGCAGGTGGCCCGGTCCCACCAGCAGGTCCTTGCGGTTCACGCCTTCCACCACTACCGCATCCAGCTTGATGCTGGGGATGGTAAGGCGGGTGAGAGTAGTAACCAGGCCGGCCGGGTGGGTAGGAAGCTGCAGGTTCTGCTCTTGCCATTCCTGGGTGAGACGCCGCTGGGCCGCATACATGGTGGCGTATTGCGAGGCAACATAGAGCAGGAGCACGAAACCCGCCACAATCAGCAACGACGGCCAAGAGCGCTTCAGCCGGTCCGGGTCTATTCTCATAGGTCTCCTGACGGCCAGTTGGACCATAAGATGCGCAATTCCAGGGTACCGCAACCGTGGCTGGGGACCAGCAGGTGATCTCTCCTCGCCCGCAGGGCTGCTGGATTCGACTCCGCTACCGGGTACGCATAGCGGAGGTAATTCCACCCGCCAGAACGCCGAAGCCGATAACCGCCAGCAGCGGAAGCGAGCTGCTGGAGCCGGGGAGGGGATCGGCATCATTGTTGTTATTGTTCGCAGGGCTCCTTGCCGGGGGGGCGGTAGCGCTCATGCGGGAAGCCTTGGCTCCAGCGGCCGTGGTTTGCGGCACAGCCGAGGGCGTGGTTGTGGCGGCGGGTGGCCTCACCCGCTGGCTTTGCGGCGGCTGCGCCCACAACAGTGCCACCAACAGGCAGATAATTCCGACGATCAGGAATTGCCAGTAACGCTTCATGTCCTTAATAGCCTGTTACTTTCTGAGCCAATGCTGAGCACCTGACTGCCAAATTCTGGATACGGTCTTCCGTGGCAACAAGCCACCGCAAAATGCGATTCTCCCCTCCAAGAGCCCTGATCAGAGCTGCTTGCGAGTGGCAAACCTGCTCCACAGTCAGCAATCTACGTGGATGGAGGCAATTCATGGGCCAAATTACCGGCTATTGGCCGCATGGGGTTTGACACAGCTTCTTTTCTGCTCAACAATGCTGCTATCCCCGAAATCAGTGGAAGAGGCCAGTATGTCCATCACTCCAGCTCCCAGTCCGGAAATTCCGGACGAGGAGAGGCAGCGGCAACAGCAACAGCAACAACAGCCGGAGCAGCAATATCAGGAGCAGTCACAGCCCTATCAGCACCCCGAGCCTTATCAGCAGCAACAGGCTTATCAGCAACAGCAGCAGTACTACGAGCAGGCGCCCGCCCAGGCTCAGTATGTCTCGCCGGAAGTGGCACGCGCCCGCCACGAGAATACCGTCTGGAAATGGGTGGTCTGGGTCTTCGCTGCCCTGTATGTGGCTGGGTCCATTTTTTTCATTGTGGATTTGCGCGGACGCTTGGAACACGTGGAGCACTCCTCTGAGTCTCTGCGGGGGGACGTGCACGAGCTGAATCGGAAATTAGGCGATGCTCAGGCGGATACCGATACCCTGGCCTCGCAGTTGGGCATTACCAAGAAAGAGCTGGCGCGGCGCACTGCCGATCTGCAGCGCCAGCAGCGTGCCGCCGAGCAGCGCTTAGCCGAACAGCAGAAGCAGCAGATCAGCGCCGTCAGCGGGGAAGTGGCGGGAGTCAAAACCGAAGTAGGGGGGGTGAAGACCGACGTAGCCTCTACCCGCAGCGACCTGGAAGCTACCAAGGCCAAACTGGAGCGCGCCATCGGCGACCTGGGCGTGCAGAGCGGGCTGATTGCCCGTACCCGCGGCGACCTGGAGACCCTCAAACACTCGGGCGACCGCAACTACTTTGAATTCACATTAAACAAGAGCAAGAACTTTACCCCCGTCTCTACCGTGAGCCTGGAGCTCAAGAAGGCTGATAAGAAGCACGGCCGCTTCACCCTCAACGTGCGCTCCGATGACCGGGTGATCGAAAAGAAGAACCGCAACGTGGACGAGCCCATCCAGTTCTACACCGGCCGCCAGCACTATCTCTATGAGATCGTGGTGTGGACGGTGGAGAAAAACAAGATCAGCGGCTACCTGAGCACCCCCAAAGCCGCGCCGCTGCCGGTCACCGCCGGCGCG
>DATJEH010000227.1:0-7342 GCA_035496875.1 Terriglobales bacterium
TCAGTTCCAAGATGACGGCATTCTCAACAACCACGTCCAAGCGGTAACCACAATCAAGCTTTAAACCTTGTACTGCACCGGCAACGAGACCTGCCGTTCAAAACTCAGGCCGCGAAGGTGCAGTTCGTGGCACAGACATTCTGCGCATGCGGATTCCAGCAAACCGGGGCCAAGCTCGCGGTGAACCTCAATCGCTGCGCCGATTATCTCCTGAGTCAAATCCTCAAGAATCAGTTTCCTCCGTGTCTCTGTGCCTCCGTGGTGAATCATGTTTGTAATACCCCAACTTTAAACTCCGCCACGTCGGGATTCAGCGCCGCCGCCTCCAGGGCCTCAATCAGGGCGGCGCGTGTTTCCACGGGATCAATAATTTTGTCAATCCACAGGCGGGCGGCGCCATAGCGCGGGTCCTGCTGCTCGTCATAGGTCTTCTTCACGGAATCGAACAACTCGCGCTTTTCCTGGTCGCTCAGCTTTTTGCCGCCGCGCTCCAGTTGCTTGATTTTGATTTCGACCAGCGTGCCAGCGGCCGACTCGCCGCTCATCACGGCATAGCGGGCACTGGGCCAGGCGAAGACGAAGCGCGGATCGTAAGCCTTGCCGCACATGGCGTAGTGGCCGGCGCCGAAAGAGCCGCCAATGATAACCGTAATCTTGGGCACCACGGAATTGGAAACCGCGTTCACCATCTTGGCGCCCGCCTTGATGATGCCGCTCCATTCGGCGTCGCGCCCCACCATGAAGCCGTTCACATCGTGCAGGAAGATGAGCGGCACCAGGTTCTGGTTGCAGTCCATGATGAAGCGAGCCGCCTTTTCCGCCGACTCGGTGTAGACCACGCGCCCGAATTCCACCCGCTTGTGCCCCTGCTCGTCCACCTGCTGCTGGTGCTGCGGCTGGTTGGCCACAATGCCCACGGCAAAGCCGCCAATGCGGGCATAGCCGCAGATGATGGTCTTGCCATACTCCGCCTTGTATTCGTCGAAGCGGCTGCCGTCCACTACCCGCGCAATCACTTCCTTCATGTCGTAAGGGCGGGCGGGATTGGATTCGTAGATGCCGTAAAGCTCCTCCGCCGAGTAGCGCGGCGGCTCCGCTTTCTTGCGGTCGTAGGGCGACTTGACCCGGTGCCCCGTTTTCTCCACCAGGGAGCGAATGCGGTCGAGGCAGGCTTCGTCGCTGGGTTCGCGATAATCTACGGTGCCGCTGATGGCGGCATGCATCTTGGCGCCGCCCAGTTCTTCGGCCGAAACCTGCTGGCCGATGGCGGCCTGCACCAGGGCCGGGCCGGCCAGGAAAAGGCCGCTGCCTTCCGTCATGAGCACGTTGTCGCACATCACCGGCAGGTAGCCGCCGCCGGCCACGCACATCCCCATGATGGCGGCGATTTGGGGAATGCCCATGGCCGACATGACGGCGTTGTTGCGGAAGACGCGGCCGAAATCGTCGGTGTCAGGAAAAACGTCCTCCTGCAGCGGCAGGAACACGCCGGCGGAGTCCACCAGGTAGATGGTGGGAATGTGGTTGTCAATGGCGATGTTCTGCGCCCGAATGACCTTCTTGGCGGTCATAGGGAAGAAGGCGCCGGCTTTCACCGTGGCATCGTTCACGATGAGCATGAAGAGGCGGCCGTGGATGCGGCCCAGGCCGGTAACCACGCCGGCAGCGGGCGCACCGCCCCATTCTTCGTACATGCCGTAAGCAGCGTAGATACCCAGTTCGAACAGTTCCGCGCCGGGATCGAGCAGCCGGGCGATGCGCTCGCGGGCGGTGAGGCGGCCTTTCTTGTGCTGCGATTCGATGGCCTTGGGGCCGCCACCTTGGGCGATTTGTTCTTCTTCGTTGCGCAGGCGGGTAACCAGTTCGGCCATGGCCCGCATGTTCTTCTCGAAGCGCTGCGAGGTGGGGTCAATGGTGGTGAGGAGCAAGTTGTCGGCGGCTTCGGAGGCGGGCTTGGCACGGTCGGGCATGGGGTCACAGACAGAAACTAGTTACGGTAATACAGGGAAGCGAGGGGGCGCAAACTGCCGACGCCTGGGAACAAGCAATTAGCATTTAGCAAGTGGCTGCTTAGCCAGTCGAGTTTCTCGGCGGAACGGGAAATCCCAAGGGCTAAATGCTAAGCGCTAATTGCCAACTGTTACCTGCTTCAGCTTGCCTGCTGCCCATCCCACGGGATCCTCCGCTACCGCGTCCACCAGTCCGATGCGCAAGGCCTCCTGCGCACCCAGTTTTTCCGCGGCCACAAACAACTGCAGGGCGCGGGCTTTGCCCACCAGGCGCGGCAATCGTTGAGTTCCGCCCCAGCCAGTGATCAGCCCCAGGGCGGCGCCGCGGTGACCGAAGATGGCATGGGGCGAGGCCATGCGGCCGTGGCAGGCGAGCGCCAGGTCCAGGCCCCCGCCCATGCAATATCCGCGAATGGCCGCGCAGACCGGAGCCGGGAAGCCGGCGATGGCGTTCATCAGTTCCTGGCCCAGGCGGGAGAATTCCAGCGCCTGCGCACCACCGAGGGCGGCAAGTTCATGCAGGTCAGCGCCGGCGGAGAAGAACTTGTCGTTACCAGTGATAATCAAAGGCTTGGTGTCGCGGGCTAGGTCGCGTAGGGCAGCACAGAGCTCCAGAATGCAGGCGCGAGTGAGGCGGTTGGTGCCGTCAGGGGAGGCAAGTTGCAGGACGCGGATGCCGTCGCGGATTTGTAATTGGTAATTTGTGATTTGCAAGTTTCGCCGGAAAGGGCTGGCCCGGCGATTTTCAATTACAAATTACAAATTGCCAAATTACAAATGAGTCGGCTGAAATCCTTCAAGGGCCAAGTGCTGACTGGCGAGTGCTAACCGCTGTTTTCCATCCAGCGCTCTACCTGCGTGCCGTCTTCCGTCAGCTGAAAGTTTCCCACGCGCACGGCTTCGCCCAGAATGCGGTTGCTGTCGGGATCGCGGGCCACCCGCGAAATCCACTGCCGGCCCACGTCATACCGGTTGGCGGTGAACCATCTCTGGGGCACCACTTCCACCAGGCCGGCCTGGGGATAAAGCACGTAGATGGCGCAGGCGGCATCATCGCGGCTAGGCGCCGGGCAGGAAGTGAGCAGCAGCAGTTCATCGAGCGTGCGAAAAGGTTCGGGTACTTCCACTTTGTGCACGCCTGCGGGCAGGGCCGAGCTGATTTCAAATTCGGCCACGGGCTCGGTGGCGGAGTAAACCCGTTCGGTGGACTGCTTGAACCAGCCCACGATGTCCACAAAAGAGAACGCCTTCAGTTGGTCGGGATCGAAGCACAGCAGGCGCACCGAGCGTGGCTCCGGGCACCAGATGCCGAACAGTTTGGGCGGGAGCTGGAAGGCGCGGCAATAGGTATTGAGCGCCAGGCGCGGCGTGTGCGGCTCCTGCGCCAGGCCCAGCGTGACCAGGTAAGGCAATTCGCCCTGGTCGCCGTGATAGCGCCACTCAAACTCCTGGCCGGATTTGGCCGCGATCACGGGAAAAGTCATCCAGTACCAGGGCGCGGGCCCGACGGCGTTTTCGATCAGTTCGTGTTGGCGGGAAGGCAGCAATTGGCATTTAGCAGTTAGCACTCAGCCGGTCAGCCTGCCGGTGTTTTGCAGCAAGCTTCACGGGCTAAATGCCAAGTGCTAATTGCTAACGGCTGTTTTATGCGGCCGCACGTTCTTGCGGATGAACTCCACAATCTGGTCCATGGAGGTGCCGGGCTGAAAAATGCCGCCCACGCCGGCTTTCTTCAGGCCTTCCATATCCTGGTCAGGGATGATGCCGCCCACCAGTACCAGCACGTCGTCCATCTTGTTTTGGTGCAGCAGTTCCATCACGCGCGGCACGATGGCATTGTGCGCGCCGGAAAGGATGGAGAGGCCGATTACGTCCGCATCTTCCTGCAGGGCGGCGTTGACCACCATCTCCGGAGTCTGGCGCAGGCCGGTGTAGATGACCTCCATGCCAGCGTCGCGCAGTGCGCGGGCGATGACCTTGGCGCCCCGGTCATGGCCGTCCAGGCCTGGCTTAGCCACCAGCACGCGGATTTTGCGCTCCTCCGCCATCGAACTCTTCATTTAACCACAAACACCGGGATTAACCACAGAGGGCACAGTGGACACAGAGGAAGCAGGATCATATACAAAAAAAAGAGCCAAAGATTCATCAGGATTGAACGCTGGAATAATTTCCCTCGTGAATCCTTGTGTCGGTTGTGGTCGAAGTTCTTTGAACCTTAATTTCTCTGCTGCCCTCTGTGTCCTCTGTGGTTAAGAGGGGGCCTTCAGCTCTGAGTAGCGCCACAAATACCAGGAAGCGACCGAACAGTAGGGGTGCCAGGGCCGCGAGATCTTCATAATCTGCTTGGGCTTGGGCATCTGGCGCTTGCGGTAGGCCCTCTTGATGGCGGCATTGATGCCGTAGTCGGCGGTGGGCATCACATTCTGGCGGCGCAGGGCGAAGATGAGGAACATCTGCGCCGACCATACGCCGATGCCTTTCACGCGGGTTAAATGTTCGATAACGTCCTCATCTGACATTTCCGGCAGCCGCGCGAAATCAATCTCGCCGGAAGCAGTACGCTGGGCCAGGTCGCGCAGGTAGCTCAGCTTCTGGCGCGAGAGACCGCAGGCGCGCAGTTGCGCTTCGCTGAGTGCCAGGATGGAAGCGGGAGTGATGCTGTCGCCATTGTGAACGCCGCCGGTCAAACATGCGCAGCGCACCCGTTCAAAGATGGTCGCCGCGGCCTTGCCGTGCAGTTGCTGAAAGACGATGGAGCGGGCCATGGCGTCGAAGCTGGGGTCGCGGTAACGCATTTTGAACGGCCCGATGCGCTCGATAATCGCAGCCATGACGGGATCGGCTTGCTGCAGGTGGCGGATGGCGCGTTTCATTGACCTTTGTGCCTCTCGTAAAAGCGTCTGACCTTGGCGCGGTTGCCGCAGGAAGCCATGTTGCACCAGCGGCGGCTGCGGTTACGGGTAGTGTCGAGGAAGAACCAGCCGCACCCCTCGCCCTCGCAGGTGCGTAGACGATGGAGATCGCTGGAAGTTACCAGATCGGCGGCGGAGCGCACCATCGGCCACAGCACCCGCTCAAAGCTGTTGTCGCTGTCCCAGTCCAGATGGAATTCGCCCTTGCCGCCGGCCAGGCGCAGGTGCTCTCCCGACTGTCCCAGCGCCGCATTGAAGCGCTGCAAGTCCTCACCCGGAGGCTGCTTCCCCTGAACTGCCGCCGCCAGTACCGAGGCCAGCGCTTCCCTCACCAAGATGGCGTGGGTGAATACAGCCTGGGCGGCCGCAGGATGCTGGCTGGCTTCATGGTCCAACTGGTGGGCTATCCGCGGCGGAATAGCCCCAGCATCGCTCGCCCAGCGCAGCAGGTCGGAATAGCTCTTCAGCGGGTCGCTGCGGCGCACCGGGTCGTCGCGCCAGTCCACGGTGTTGACGAAACGAACGCACAGCGGGTCGGGATGGACTTCAGCTTCAGCCACTGGTTTCTATTATAACCTCTAAATGTGGTTTGACAGGTTAGGCAAGCTAAGTTAGAATTCTAACCATCAAAGTTATTGTAGATGGTTAAACATCGGACAGGCATTCATATGCGGCAAATCCATTCCGGCGTGACCACATTCAAGCTCCTGGCGGCGTTCTTTGCCATTTATGTGATCTGGGGCTCCACCTACCTGGCTATCCGCTTCGCCGTGGAGGGTCTGCCGCCGCTACTGATGATGGGTACGCGCCACCTGACCGCGGGCGCGCTGCTGCTGGGCCTGTTGCTAGTGCGCCGCGAGAAGATGCCGGGACGCGCCGCGTGGGGAGCGGCGCTGATTGGCGGCGCGCTGCAATTTCTGGGCGGCCACGGGCTGCTGGCCTGGGCGGAAGTCCGGGTCAGTTCGGGTCTGGCGGCATTGCTGGTTGCCGCCGAACCCCTGGTCATGGTCGTCCTGGCGCGCCTGGCCGGCCAGGAGCGGCTTTCTCTCCGCACCGCGGGCGCCCTGGCCCTAGGCGCCCTAGGGGTGGCGGTGCTGTTCGAAACCGGAGCACGCCAGGGAAGTGTGTGGGGCGCGGCGGCGGTGCTGGCGGCGGGACTGTTCTGGTCGGTGGGCGCCATCTACGCCCGCGGCGTGCGCAGCAACACCTCTACCGCGATGTTCGCCGGCATGCAGATGCTGGCTGGTGGAATCATGCTGCTGCTGGTGGGCGGGGCAGCCGGCGAGCGCGTCCACGTGGCCGAAGTCTCGCAGCGTTCGCTGTGGGCGCTGGGTTACCTGATCATCTTCGGTTCGCTGGTGGCCTTCAGCGCGTACACCTGGCTAATGAAGGTGACGACCGCCGCCCGGGTGACCACCCACTGCTACGTCAATCCCATTGTGGCCGTGTTTCTGGGCTGGGCGCTGGCGGGCGAACGCGTCACCACCAATATGCTGGTAGGAACCGCGATCGTGATCGCCAGCGTGGTGCTGGTGACCATGAGCAAGAAGGAAGAACGCCTTGTGCCGGCGGAAATGGCGGCGGACTGAAAATGCCGCGGTTGGCGGCCATCGCACATTCCTTGGTTTCAAGTGAGACGTAACGACTTACGTCTCTACCGTGCTGCATGGATGTATGCACCGCAAACTCCGTGGGCGGCGCTCAATTCGCGCTCGCTCAGGATGACAGCAGCAAGAAGCAAGCTGGAGGGAAGTACAAATTAGAAATTACGAATTGCTCAATTACACAACTACCCGATCACTCAATTCACGTGATGCTCACTTCGGTGTACGTCCCGTACACTTCCCGCAGGGCATCGCAGATTTCGCCGACGGTGGCGTAGGCGCGCACCGCGTCCACAATGTAGGGCATGGTGTTGGCTTCAGAGACGCCGCCTTTAGCGGGCAGCTTAGGCTCCTGGGCGGCGGCTCGCTTCAACACCAGCAAGCGGCGCTGCACTTCGTCGTTAGAGCGGCGCTGGCGCAGGGCTTTCAGCTTGGCGGTCTGCTGGCGGGCTACTGATTCGTCAATGTAGAGAATGTTGGGCGCCGGTTCGTCAATGGCGAATTCATTGGCGCCCACAACTACCTTTTCTTTTGCTTCGACGGCACGCTGGTATTGATAAGAGGACTCGGCAATTTCCTTCTGCGGATAACCGCGCTCGATGGCCTTGACCATGCCGCCCATCGCGTCCAGCTTCTGGAAATAATCGAAGGCGCCTTTCTCCATGTCCAGCGTCATGCGTTCCAGAAAGTAGGAGCCGCCCAGCGGGTCCACCGTCTGGGCCACGCCTGACTCGTAGGCGATGATCTGCTGCGTGCGCAGGGCAATGCGCGCGGCTTCCTCGGTGGGCAGGGCCAGCGCTTCGTCGTAGGAATC
>DATJEH010000228.1:0-20982 GCA_035496875.1 Terriglobales bacterium
CTGGCCGATTTCGACCGCATGGAGCAGCAAGCAAAAAAGAACGGCATCCGCATCATCATGGATTTCGTGATGAATCACACCTCCGACCAACATCCCTGGTTCATCAACTCGCGCTCCTCCCGCACCGCCGCCAAGCGCGACTGGTACGTCTGGCGCGACGGCCGCGCTCCCGGCCAGCCGCCCAACAACTGGGAGTCAACTTTCGGCGGCTCCGCCTGGCAGTGGGATGCGAAAACGCAGCAGTACTACTACCACTTCTTCTACGTCCAGCAGCCCGACCTGAACTGGCGCAATCCCGCAGTGGAGAAGGCCATGTTCGATGTTCCCCGCTTCTGGTTCAAGCGCGGCGTGGCCGGCTTTCGCCTGGACGCGGTGGACACGCTGTTCGAAGATCCCAAGCTGCACGACAATCCCACCCTGCCCGGCAAGAACGCCTTCGGCCTTCCCAACATGGTCAACGAGTACAACACCAAGCTGCCGGAGGTGCACGACGCGCTGCGCAAACTGCGCCAGGTGGCCGACCAAAATGACGCCGTGCTGATCGGCGAAACCTGGACCAAGAATGTGGCCGAGCTTAAGCAGTATTACGGTGCCCACAATAACGAACTGCAGATGCCCATGGACTTCCTGTTCACACGGGTGGACAAGCTTTCAGCTCCCGAATTCCGCAAACAGATCGCCGGCGTGGATTCCGCCGGCGGATGGCCGGTCTACGTTTTCAGCAATCACGACATTCCCCGCGCCTACGACCGCTACGGCGACGGCCAGAACAACGATGAGATTGCCAAGCTGCTGGCCGGCTTCTACCTGACCCTTCGGGGCACGCCCATCATGTATTACGGCGAAGAAATCGGGATGCGCAATAACGACCCCACGCGCCGCGAGGACGTAAAGGATCCCATAGGCCGCCGCGGCTGGCCCAAGGAGAAGGGGCGCGACGGTGAGCGCACCCCCATGCAGTGGAGCGACAGCCCCAATGCCGGCTTCACCAACGGCAAGCCCTGGCTGCCCGTGCCCGACACTTACCGCACTCACAACGTGGCCAGCGAGCTCAAAGACTCCAACTCCATCCTCAATTTCTATAAGCACGTGCTGGCGCTGCGCCACACCAACCTGCAACTGCGCGAAGGCGCCTACGTGCCGCTCAACGAAAACGACGGCAACGTTCTGTCATATTTGCGTTCCTACCGGGGTAAGGCGGTGCTGGTGGTGCTGAACATGTCGGCCAGGGCGCAGAAGCCCAGCTTCAATCTGGCGGCGCAAGGATTCGCTCAGCCGCGTGTGAGTACTCTTCTGGCCAGCTCAGCCAAATTGCTATCGGATGCCAAGACGGTGCAGACAGAACTCCAGCCCTTTGGGGTTTACATCGGCGAGGTGTCCGGGGCAATCAAGTGATGAGTTTGGTGGCGCGGGCACCATCGCCCGCGTCCCATCCTGAAGTGGCTACGCGGTGCTGGCCGGAACTCCGCCTTGCTGATTGCGTTCTCCCAGCAGTCGCCGTAACACCACAGACAAGCCCATGAACAGCCACACCAGCGGCATGACTTCGCCATCGCCCAGCGTGTACTGCACCAGGCAACCCAGATAAAAGGCGAGCGCGCTAGCAAAGATACCCAGCGCCAGACCGCGGTAAAACCAGGGCGCCTGTGCGCTGGCCCGCAGCAGACGGCGCAGGTGCCGGAAATAGGCAACCATCAGCCACAACCACAGCCCCAGAACCGGCAGCCCGCAGTCCACCGCCAGCTCGATGTAGGTGGAATGGAAGTGTCCGCCGCGCAGGGGGAAGATCTTGTAGGCCGCGATGTTAAACCGGTTGCCGGGAAGCTGCACGCTGTCCAGTCCAATCCCCAGCAGGGGATGCTGGCGGATCAGGCGCGGGCTGGCCTTCCACATCATCATGCGAAACTCGGTGCCCGGCTCGCTGCTGCTGAACCAGGAGAGGCGGCGCTGGTCACGAATCCAGAACGAGCCCGCCAGCAGGATGGCAATAGCGGCCAGTATCGCAACTACCCGCATCCTGGGCCGCGCCGTCATCCACAATGTGATCAGGCAGCCCACCAGCAAAGCCAGCACATACGAGCGGGTGACTGTGGCCCACAAGCTTGCCGCCAATGCCACAAAAATCAGTGTGAGCACTACCCGCACCAGGGTTCTGGCGCATCCGCTGGTCAGCAGCAGCCCCCAGCACAAAGCGCCAATCACCATCAGCATGCCGGCATAGGGAATGGCGTGGTAGAAGCGCCCCTGCGCCCGCAGGGGATAACCCTCGGTGACTAACTGGCCGGGGCTCCGCAGCCACTCGTCCACCGCCGCCCTTGGCAGGGCAGTGTAGAAATAATGCAGCCCGCCGGGATACGGACGGGCCACACGCATGCGCAGCACGGCGTCATGCTGAGTCAGGCGCAGAGCACGACGCCACAACCAGGGCCGCCGCACCGAGTGGCCGTTGATCTCGCGCACGATGTCACGGGAGCGCAACCCCGCCTCCCTCATCGGCCCCGGGGGCACGTACAGCAGCTTGGTGCCGATTCCCGCCGTGAACTGCCATCCGGTTTGAATCGCGCTTACGGAACTGGCAAGCAGGAGCGCCGTCACCAGCCATTTCAGCTGCGTGCTGGTTTTCACATTTTCCGTCACCAGCAGAAAAATGAGGGCCATGCTGTACCAGCCCAGGCGCACCCAACTCAGCAGCGGAGCGAAGGTGAATATCGTGGAAACGCCTGCGCCTGCAAAGAACAGCAGCAAGGGAAGGACCAGAGGAACGCGTCGCACCCTGAAACCGCTCAGAGCCAGCTTCAGCACCCACAATCCCAAGGCAGCACGAAAGATGATGAGGACCGTTGGGGTGGAGAAAGGTTCTGCAATCACCAGCGCCAGCAGCGCGAAATAAATCGCGTGCTCCAGCCACACGATCCAGAATTTTCTATCGTGAAGACCGTGCCGGCCGAAGAGCGCCGCCGCAGGGTTCGAACCGCTGGACGCCGCCGCAGGCTGGGTTGCAGGAAAACTCAACTGAATGTCCGCGTTTCGATTTCGCTGAAGTTACAAAATTATACTACGCACGAATTGGGCGGCACCGTTGGTTCAAAGCCACCAATTCCTCGTGGTATGCTTTTTGATACGGGTTGAGGATTTCATCCCAGTTGCACAATCCCAGGGCGAACTCTTGCGCCCTCAACCCGCTCCTCCATATGCATCCAGCTCTCGACCGTGCTCCTCAGGACGATACTTCCCGCAGGGACATACTCATTATCGCGGTATGGTTCGGATTGATTACCGGCCTGGTGGAGGGTCTCTTATTCTTCCATGTCCGCCACATTCGAATTCTCGATCTCACCTGGGTTCCGATTCCGGTTGACGTGGTTCTGGCGGTCCTCGTAGCCCTGCCTATTGCGGCTCTGCGCAATGTTCTTATCGGGCGCCCCTCCCTCTTCTTTCGCGCCGCTTGCCTGTATGCCTGGTTCATGTATTTCGACTGGCTGCGCGTAACTTCCTCGGTGTGGGAAGCCGCTTTGCCGCCTGGCTGGTCCGCTGCGATTGCCAGCCATCCCCTGGCGGAGGCGATCGGCTTAATGCTGATTGCTCTCATGCTGGCTGTAACCACCGCTTTAATGCTGGCGCAGCCCAGGTTGCGCCTGGCGCAGCGGCGCAGCCTGCCCTGGGTGGCAGCTGTGGCCGCGGTAATCGTAATCGCCATTCCAATTTTCCAGCGGGTGCACGAGCAGCGGCAGATCGCTCATTTGCGCGCCGCCGCTCCCGGCTCCCCGAACGTGCTGGTGATTGTGGTGGACACGCTGCGAGCCGACCATCTTTCCACCTACGGTTATGGCCGCCCCACCAGCCCTAATTTGAGCCGCATTGCAGATGAGGGAATTCTCTTTGAGAACGCGATGGCTCCCTCCTCCTGGACCTTGCCCTCTCACGCCTCCATGCTCACCGGCCGCTACCCCCATGAGCACGGCGCCTGCTACATGGGCACCAGCCTGCTCCCGCAGTACCCTACGCTCGGCGAAGCCTTCCAGCGCCTGGGTTACCGCACCGCCGGCTTCTCCGCCAGCACCTACTTTTTCTCCCGCCGTACCGGGTTAGGACGCGGCTTCATTCATTTCGAGGACGATTACGAGTCCCCAGCCAGCGCCTTCCCCCAAACTTATTACGGCGAACGCGTGGAGCAGGCGCTGTACCACCTGAACCTCGCCAAAGACCGCATTGGCCGCCGCAACGCGCGCCAGATCAACCAGCACGCTCTGCACTGGATGGAATCGAACGACCGCCACCCCTTCTTCGTTTTTCTCAACTACTACGACGTCCACGACCCCTACCTGCCGCCCGAGCCTTATCTCCATCGCTTCACCAAGGTGGCACATCCCGCCGCCCCTATTCCCCTGGCCTGGGACTGGTTTGCTTCCCTTACTCCCCAGCAGCGCCAGGCCGAGATGGACGCCTACGACGGAGCCATCCAGTACGTGGATATAGAGCTGGGCCAGTTTTTCCAGCAACTGCACCAGCGCGGCCTGGACAAGAACACGCTGGTGGTCATCACCTCCGATCACGGCGAGGAATTTAACGAACATGGCTTCATGGACCACCTCAACGCGCTCTATCGCGAGCTCATTCATGTTCCTCTGATCTTCTGGGAACCTGGCAAGGTGCCCGAGGGCGTCCACATCGCCACTCCGGTTTCGAGCGTAAGCCTCCCGGCTACGTTGCTCAGCCTCGTTCCCAAGGGAAACTCCAGTGTGCTACCCGGCATTTCTGTCTCCAAGCTTTGGACCAACCCAGGTGAAAGCGTGCCGCTGATGCCGGTAGTTTCTGAACTGGCGCAGGCGAAATTGACGCCTCTGTTTCCCAATTACTATGGGGCGTTGACTTCCATCACTACGCCCCAATGGCACTACATCTCCGGCGGCAAGGCCGGCGAAGAACTTTTCCGTTGTTGTGCCAACACACCGGAAATGGACAACCTGGCCAACACTGAGGAAGGCAAGCGTTTAGTCCAGCAGTTCAAGAAAGAACTTGAGTTCACTACCGAGAAACCGCAACTGGCCGGCAGTCATTCATCAGCTTCTCCTGCTTCTGAGCCCTAGGCCGACCTCTAAAGCACAAGTACCGACGGGCCACTCACCCGGTTCCAATCTGAACTTCGCCCATTCCAAGACCTGATCTTAGCCCTTCGTGCCCCAGGGCTCGCGTGTGGAACCCGCTTCCTGGCTTGACAATCAGGTAAGGCGATCCGCCCCCGGCGTATCCCTATGCCCATGCCGCTCTGTCGTCCTGTTATCGCAATCGCCTGCCTCCTCCTGGCCTCCGCTGCGGGCTTCGCGCAAGCCCCCGATCTCTCCCAGGCCAGCCTCGAAGAGTTGATGAACATCAAGGTCATTACCGCCTCCAAGTATCAGCAGAGCAGCCAGTCCGCCCCCTCCCTGGTAACAGTGGTCACAGCGGATGAGATCCGCAAGTACGGCTATCGCACCCTGGCCGACATCTTGCGCAGCGTCGGCGGCTTTTACGTCACTTATGACCGCAACTACAGCTATGTTGGCGTGCGCGGGTTCAATCGGCCAGGCGATTACAACACTCGCATCCTGCTCCTGTTGGATGGCCATCGCTTAAATGACGCCATCTATGACATGGCCTACGTAGGCACGGACTTTGTCCTCGATGTAGATCTTATCGAGCGGGTCGAGGTTATCCGCGGCCCAAGTTCCTCTCTCTACGGAACAAATGCTTTCTTCGCCGTGATCAACGTAATCACTAAACGAGGCGCACAGCTGAATGGAGCGGAATTGTCCAGCGCGGCGGCCAGCTTCAACACCTATAAGGGACGGGCCAGCTATGGCAAGCAATTCCAGCCCTTCGAACTGCTGCTCTCCGGCACCTACTACACCAGTGCCGGCCAGAACCTCTTTTTCCCTGAGTTCAACACTCCCGAAAACAATTTTGGTGTCGCGGCGCAGGGAGACGATGATCGTTCTCGCAATCTCTTTGGCGAACTCAGCATACGAAAGCTCACCTTGAGAGCCGCCTACGTGGAACGCGAAAAGGGCATCCCCACGGCCGCCTTTGGCGACATCTTCAATAATCCGGCCAGCCGTAGCTTTGATACTCTCCGCTCCTTCGACGCTCAGTACCAGACCGCCGTTCACCGCGACTGGGAAGTCAGCCTGCGCGGATTCCATGATCTCTACAAGTATGACGGCAAATATGCATACCAGGACCCAACCCAGCCCAATCCCATCCTGAATGTGGACGCCAGCCGGGGAGAGTGGTGGGGTGGGGAGGCACGCCTCAGCCACTACTTGTTTGAAAAACATCATGTCACCGCTGGTATGGAACTGCGCCAGAACCTGCGGCAAGACCAAAGCAACTACGATGTGCAACCCTCCTGGCTGTATCTGGGCGGCCACCGCAGTTCCTGGCTGGCTGCCCTGTACGTGCAGGACGAGTTTGCCGTCTCCTCCAAGTTCCTGCTCAATCTGGGCATTCGCCATGACCAATACTCCACCTTTGGTGGCAGTTCGAATCCGCGCCTCGGCCTGATCTACCGCCCTCGCGAAAAAACCACTCTGAAATTCCTCTATGGCACCGCCTTTCGGGCTCCCAACAGCTACGAACTTTATTACAAATCAAGTACCCAGATAGCTAACCCCGCTCTCCAGCCTGAGTCCATCTCGACTACCGAGATCGTCCTGGAACATGGCCTCGGCCGTCACTTCCACCTAGCCGCCTCTGGTTACTACAACCACATAAACAGCCTGATCAGTCAATACACCGAGCCCCTGGAGCACCGATACGTATTTCTCAATATGGATGATGTCGGTTCCAAAGGTTTGGAACTGGAGCTCTCAGCCAAGTGGCTGAGCGGTTTGGAGGGGCGTGGCAGCTACAACCTGCAACGCACCAGTGACCGCACCACTGGTCAGGTGCTGACAAATTCTCCCTTGCATCTGGCTAAGCTGGGTTTCATCGCGCCCGTGGTGGGCAACAAGCTCTTCGCCTCTCTTGATTCCTGGTACATGAGCCGGCGTCGCACGCTTTCTGGCGCTTCCGTCGGTGGCTTTGCCGTTTTCAACGCCAACCTGCTCTCCCGCAACCTGGGCCGGCACGCTGAGCTTTCCGCCGGCCTCTACAACCTTTTCGACAAAGACTATGCCGATCCCGGCGCCGAGGAGCATCTGCAGGACGCGCTCCGCCAGGACGGCCGCAATTTTCGCGTAAAGCTTACGTTTCACTTTTAGGTACGATGCGCCCGATCTCCATTCTTGTCTGCTTTCTCGCCCTCGCGGTGACGGCGGAGGCGCAGTCCGCCCGCGCTCCCGAATACGAGGTCAAGGCCGCGTTCCTCTACAATTTCGCCAGGTTTGTGGAATGGCCCTCGCAGGCATTCCCCAGCCCCTCTGCCCCTTTCCGCATCTGCGTGCTGGGTCGCGATCCTTTTGGAGATGCCGTGAGCAACATCGTTAAGGGGAAGACGATTTCCGGCCGTTCCATCCACAATATGCAGGTCCAATCTCCCGCCGAAGCGCGCTCCTGCCATGTTCTTTTCCTGAGTCAGTCTGATCCGGAAACTCTAAAGCAAGGCCTCGAACGACTCCGCGATCTCCCCATATTGACCGTGGGCGAAAGCGCTGGCTTTCTCCCGCTCGGCGGCATGATCAACTTTGTGCTGGAGCAGGACCGCGTGCGTTTTGAAGTTAACCTCGCAGCCGCCGAACAGCACCACCTCAAGCTCAGTTCCAAGCTCCTGGCGGTAGCCCGTGTCGTCAACGTTGGAGGAGGAGAAACGAACTGATGCGCAGCTTCCGTGACATCTCCATTGGCAGTAAGCTCACCTTCGTCATCATAGCCACCAGCGGCACTGCTTTGCTACTGGCCTGCCTGGCGGTGGGCACTTACGACCTGCTCGATCTCAAGCGCAGTATGGCCAGCGATTTGCACGTGATCGCAGCAATCGTGGGCGAAAACAGCACCGCTGCCCTCACCTTCAACGACGCCAATGCCGCCCGCGACGTGCTTACCGCCCTGCGCTCCGAACCCCACATCCAGTCGGCTTGCATCTTCACCCGCGACGGCAAGCAGTTTGCCCGCTACTCTCGCCTGCCCAACTCCCCTGTCCCTTGCCAGCCCCTTCGGCCTGAGGGAAGTTATTTCACCTCGCGCAGCCTGCTGCACTTCCACACCATCTCTCTGGCCGGCGAACCTTTAGGGGTAGTGTTCATCGAGTCCGACCTGCAGGAACTCGCCAGCCGCCGCGACCGCTACCTGGGGATTGTGGCCTTCATCATCGCCGCTTCTTTGGGCTTGGCTTCCTTTCTGGCTTCCCGCCTGCAACGCCTGGTTTCCCAGCCCATTATCGAACTGGTGGGAACCGCCACCATCATCTCCCGCGATAAGGATTACAGCTTGCGCGCCTTTTCCCGCGGCCGGGACGAAATAGGCCGGCTCATTTCCGCTTTCAACCAGATGCTGGAGGAAATCCAGGCTCGCGACCAGGCTCTGCAGAAGCACCGCGACCATCTTGAATCCGAAGTTGCCGCCCGCACCTCTGAGCTGCTCACCGTTAACCAGCAACTGGTTCTCGCCAAAGAAGCCGCCGAAGCCGGCAGCCGCGCCAAAAGCGAGTTCCTGGCCAACATGAGCCACGAGATCCGCACCCCCATCAACGGCATCATGGGTATGACCGAACTCGCCCTGGACACCGAGCTAAGCGCGGAGCAGCGCGATTACCTGGGCGCGGTCAAGAGATCCGGTGACGCCCTGCTCACCGTAGTTAACGACATTCTCGATTTTTCTAAAATCGAATCCGGCAAGCTCGATCTCGAGTCCATTCCTTTCGAGTTGCACGACTGTATCAGTGAAGCGGTGAAGTCCATGGCCCTGGCCGCCCACCAGAAAGGTCTGGAGATCGTCTACCGCATCGCACCCGAGATTCCCAACCGGCTCATCGGCGATCCCCGCCGACTGCGCCAGATCACCGTGAATTTGATGGGGAATGCCATCAAGTTCACCGAGCGTGGCGAAGTGGCCTTGCAGGTCAGCCAGGAAACAGGCGACGGCGGAGCTGTCCAGCTCCATTTCCAAGTTAGCGATACCGGTATAGGAATTCCCCAAGTGAAGCAGGCCCATCTGTTCGAGAAGTTTTACCAGGCGGACAGCAGTACCACCCGCCGCTTTGGCGGCACCGGTCTGGGCCTGGCCATCTGCGCCCGCCTGGTGGAGATGATGGGTGGCCGCATCTGGGCGGAGAGCGCCGAAGGGCAGGGCAGCGTCTTCCATTTTCTCCTCCGCTTCCCTTGCGCACCCCTGCAGCCGCCCTCAGCCTGCCAAGATAACGTGAACCTGCGCGGCGTTCCCGCCCTCATCGTTGACGACAACGAAATCAACCGCAAGGTGCTTGTGGAATTCACCACCGGCTGGGGCCTGCGCGCCGTGGCCACTCCCAGCGCCGAACTGGCGCTGCAGATCATGAAGGCTGCCTGCCGTGAGCGCGCCTCTTTCCGCATTCTGCTCCTCGATTGCCGCATGCCCGGCATGGATGGCTTTACCCTCGCCCAGCGCATTCATGAAGACCCCGAGCTCAGCGGCACTATCATCATGATGCTGACCTCCGACGCCCAGCGCGGCGATGCTGCCCGCTGCCGCGAGCTCGGCATTTCCGTTTACCTGGTCAAACCCTTCCACAAAAATGAACTGCTGCTGGCTATCCGCGCCGCTCTCGGCACTCCCGCAACGCCCCAGAACGGGGAACAGGTTCTCACTCGTCACACCCTGCGGGAATCCCGTTCTCACCTGCGCATCCTCGTAGCCGAGGACAATCCTGTCAACCAGGCGCTCATGCTGCGCCTGCTGGAAAAACTGGGGCACGTTCCCATGCTGGCCGTCAACGGCCGCGAGGCTCTCACCCTGCTGCAGGCACAGAAGTTCGATCTGGTCTTTATGGACGTGCAGATGCCGGAACTGGACGGCTTTGCCGCCACTGCCGAAATCCGCCGCCGCGAGCAGAACGGAAGCAGCCGTCTTCCCATCGTGGCCATGACCGCCCACGCCCTGAAAGGCGACCGCGAGCGCTGCCTGGCTGCCGGCATGGACGGCTACATTGCCAAACCGCTGAAGTTCGACCTGGTGCAGCAGGAAATCGAACGCCTGTGCGGCATTCCCCCTTCCCCTCCGCCCTCCCTCTGGACTCCCCAGCAGGCTCTGGGCCGGGTGGATGGCGATCTGGAACTGCTGCGCAAGATCACTTCGGTCTTCCTGGATGAATACCCAGGGACGCTGGAGAAACTGCGCACCGCCCGGGCCCAAGGCAATCAGCAGGCCATGCGAGATGCCGTTCACCTGCTGCAGGGCGAACTGGCTTATTTCGGATTGGAGCCGGCGCTGGTGCAACTGGAAAAATTGCGGCAGTTTGTCCATGGCGGCGACCTGCAGGGCACGGCCGCTGCCCTGCAGCAACTGCAGGAAGAACTGGATCGCTTGCGCCCGCAGTTGCTGCAAGTTCTCGAGGTGCAACATGAAGGTGCTGGTCGCCGAGGATGACGGCTTTTACTGCCGCATCCTGGAAAGCGTGCTCCGCGAAGAGTACGAAGTCGTCATTGCGCCCGATGGCAACCGCGCTTGGGAAATACTGCAGGCCGAAGAAGCTCCCCATCTCGCCCTGCTGGACTGGCAGATGCCCGGCTTGGATGGCCTGGAAGTCTGCCGCAAGGTCCGCGCCCATCCCGCCATGGACGGCTTCTACCTGGTGGTGGCCACCGTGCGCCAGAGCCTCGACGACGTGCTGGCCGGCTTCCAGGCCGGCGCCAATGATTACATCACCAAGCCTTTCCATGCCCAGGAACTGCGCGCCCGCTTGCGCGTTGGCCGCCGCGTGGTCGAACTGCAGGCCGTCCTCGCCAGCCGCGTAGCCCAGCTTCAGGCTGCCCTTTCCCGGGTCAAACAACTGCAGGGCCTGCTGCCCATCTGCTCCTACTGCAAGCGCATCCGCGATGATCACGACTACTGGCAGCAGGTGGAAACCTATATGAGCGACCACTCCCAGGCTACCTTCACCCACGGCATTTGCCCCGAATGTTATGAGAAGTTTTTTAAGGCCGAGCTGGAGGAATTGCGCAAAGGAAGATGATGAGGGGACTGCCACGGGGGACGTTTAAAGGCAGCTCTTACTGGCCGCTGACAACTGGCCACTGCCTATGCCGGCTCCGGCACCATGGCCGCGCCCACTCGCGATTTCAGTTTACGTGTCCGGTCCATGGCCGCGTTGGCCAGCCGATCGGCTTCGCTGTTCGCCTGCCGGCGGATGTGGAGGATGGTGAACTCCTGCAACGAGTGGATCAATTCCTTGCACATCTCGTGAATCTCGCGCAGGCCCGCGCTCTGGCAAGTGTAGTGGCCGGTGATCTGTTTGACCACGACTTCCGAGTCGCTGAACACGCACAGCCGGGAACACTGATTCTCGGCGGCGTATTCCAGGGCCGCCAGCAGCGCGGAGTATTCCGCGTAGTTGTTGTCCCCGGCCTCGATGGTTTCGCTGATTTCCACCCGGCGGCCGCCGGGATGCTCGATCACCACTCCGATACCTGCCGGGCCGCGGCTTCCCCGCGAACCACCGTCCACGTATGCCACCCAGGGCGACGACATAATACCGGAGTATACACAAAAATTATGTGTACCCATAGTACCTGTTTATCTTCTTGCACCAGGGCCGCAAAAAATTTAGGATTCTCTCCCGCCTGCCCAGGATGGCAGCCTAGGAACAAAAATGCCGCTCGCCGTGGATCTCAACCCGCAAGGACGCCTGGCTCGCGCTCTGGTCGAGCGCATGAACCAGCTTGATCTCACCATCCGCCAGCTCGCCCACCACACCGGCCTGACCTACGAGCACATTCGCAAGCTGGCCAAAGGCGAAGCTCACCCTTCCCGGCTCGCCCTGCAGGAACTCTGCCGCGTGTTGCAGCTGCAGCCGCAAGAGATGGAGAATCTGGCGGTCGCCGACCGCATCGAAAAAAAATACGGCGGCATCCCCCACGCTCTGGCTGGTCACCATCCCGAGCTTTCTCTGCTGGCTCCGTGGTGGGACATGCTCACCCAGCAGCAGAAGGATTTTTTTCGGATTGAGATCCGCAGCGTCGCCGAGGCCAACCGCGTTTCCCGCAAGCCGGCCCGCAGCATCTCGCTCTCTGAACCCGCCGCCCACCGCTCCCGCCGCTGAGGGCGGCATTCCTCCCGGCTGGGGTGCTATCTAAACCGCGATTTTGCTGTGCAAGAAGACTGCCCCCTCCGCGGCTTTCGCAATTTCCGCCGCAATTTCCACATTTTCTTCCACAGTTGCACCAAAAACGGGCGTTGACTCCATTTGATAGCTTTTGTAACTTAGCTCCCGTCGACGGCTGAAAGGGTTGGCGTACACAATATGGCCAATCCGAAGTAGGCTGGGTGATCAACTCGGTGGCGCAAGCCGCTGGGCAACCGGGCCCGAAAAAACCGGCAGGCTTTGCGAGAAGCCGCTGGGGCTTGGAACTGCGAAAGCAGTGGTCGCATCAGGGGCTGTGATGGTGCATGTTTCCACGCGGTTGGCTCCCTCGCAAGGAGCTGGCAGCTAGAGCATAACCAAAGTCACGGCCCTTTTAATTTTTCCCGCCTTTTTTTCTTTGTTCAACTCCCATCCCATCCAAAATTTTCAGGGCGATCTTTCTGCAGGAATGCAACCCGCCTCGTAAGCTAAGGTAGGAAGTGAAACAGAACGGGCTGCGTCATCCTGAGGGCCTTCAGTCTCGAAGGCTTTCGCGTGCAGACTCGTGCTCTCAGCGGAGCGCCAAATTTCGGCCGCTTCGCGCTCTGGGCTGACCTCCACTGGTGACTACCGTTTGTATCCAATTTTGCGCAGAAAATCGTGCCGGGCAGTAACCTCCGCCGGGCCTTCCACACCTTTGGGCGCGCTCCCATCAATTACACCCAGCACGCCTCCACCCTGCTCGCTGCGCGCCACGATCACCTCCACCGGATTGGCCGTGGCGCAAAAAATGGAGCACACCTCCGCGGTGTTGCGCACCGCCGCCAGCAGGTTGATGGGATAAGCATGGCGCAGCAGCAGCACAAAGACGTGCCCCGCCCCCAGCGCCTGGGCGTTCTGCACCGCCGCGCTCCGCAGTTCTTCGTCGTTGCCTTCAGACCTCGTCAGGCAGGGTCCGGAGCTTTCGTTGAAAGCCACGCCGAACCTGGCCTGCGGCACCGTTGTGACCACCGCCTCATACAAGTCTTCCACCGTCTTGATGAAGTGCGATTGGCCGACGATGATGTTAGCGTCTGCCGGCAACGCCATGCGCACGCTTTGCAGTTCGAGCATACTTCGGCCCCCTTCGCGACATCATAATCGCGGGAAACCCACTCGGTCAGCTGCCGGTGCCTCTCCGGGCCGTGTTGGCTAGCTCAGCGCCTTGATGAACTTCCAGAGTGGAGTATCAAAGGCCCGCGCCATTTTCGACAAGGCGGTCAGATTGGGACTATGATTGCCTTGTTCATAATTCCATAGCCGGGTCAATGAAATCCCGCTCTGCTGCGCCATCTGCCGCAGCGACCATTCACGCTGTTCTCGTTGTTTACGCAGGTGCCGAGCAAATTTTTGTCTCAAGCCCATATCAGCACTCTTCCTTTTCGTTCGATTAGCCATTGTGCCGTTGTTCCGTCTTTGTGATTGTTGAGACAGCCCCAAGCTGCAAGTTGGGAAAGTATATACCTATCCCTGTTTTCGCGCTATTGGACCATTGCGAAAATAAAAAAAATATGAAGTGTAAGTTTCTTTTACAACCGGGTGGGCACTGCATCACCGTTGCGAAAACAATTTGCGGGAACTAGGCCGCGCGCCGCTCCCCCATCAGTTGCTCCATCCACTTCTGGGATTGTCTGACATTCACAATACGGGCCAGTTCTTGTTGTCGCGCCCGCAGCATGCTTCTGAATTTTGTGAGTCTGGCCCCGGTCCATTTCGTTCTCCCCGTCGGCCGCACGCAAACACGCGGCCGTTTGTGCAGGCCACGATGTTCGTGCTGGAATCGCTCCGGCCGCTATTCGGCGAATCAGACGCCGCCCCGCGATATCCGGTTGCAGAACCCTGCCCGCCGGCAACATAAGAATTGTTGGATTTACTTTTTTCAGTGGGGACTGATGGCTTACCTCTTGCCCGCCTGCCGCCGCATACGTTCCACAAATACCACTTCGTCGGGCTTGTCGTATTGCCGCAAGACGTGGCGCACGCTGCGCCCGCTCACCAGATGAACCACTTCCTCGGCCAGGTTCTTGGCATGGTCTCCGGCCCGTTCCAGGCTCTGGATCATGAACACCACGTGAAAGCTCTCGCGATGCAGCTGGTGTTCCGGATTCTCGATATGGCGGACGAAAACCAGGTTGCGCAACCTGTCCATTTCCGCATCCGCCTTGAGCACGTCCACCGCACGCTTCACATCCCGGCGTGCGAACGCCTCCCGCGATTCCGCCAGCATGCGGGCCAAAATGCCGGCCATGGTGGAAAGCTCCTTCACCTCCTGCGCCTCCAGCCGCGAGCCCACCGCCACCGCGCGATTGGCGACGTTCAGCAGCAGGTCTCCGATCCGTTCCAGCTCGATGATGAATTTCAGGCAGGCCAGCAACTCCCGCGTGCGCTCCGCCGGCGCATGACTAATAGCCGCCGTCACCGCGTCGTTGATGTCATGGTCGAGTTTGTCCAATTCCTCCTCGTACTGGCGCACTTTCCCGGCCAGGGCATCGGTGGGCGAGCCCACACCTTTGGCCAGCGCTTCCGCGGCTTCCCGCGCGGCCTCGAAACCGCGCAGGCTCGAATTCAGCAGCTGTTCGTAGGACTCATCGGGCGAGGGGTTCTTCAGTTCGGCAGTGCTCATGGGCTGGTCGGCTCCCGGATGCAGTTCTGAACCGTGGCTTGGATTCAGCAGCACCCACGCCCGCGGCTACCGTCCTGCATACACCCGTCTGCTCTGCTTTGCAAGAAGCGGGATCAGTTCTCGGTTCTCAGTTGTCGACCTACGCATGGCACAGGCTACAGCAGCTAAACTTCCGCGGTACTACCGCATAATCGCTTCCGCTCGCTTGCCGTGCAGCAGTTCTACCATGGCATGGTTGAGCCGTGCCCGGAGTTCGTGCCGTTCGTGAGCCCGCGCGATGTAGCGCACCACTAGCTGCACCCCTGAAGCTGTAGGCTGCACGTCAATGGCAGGCTCGGCCGAAAATGCCTTCACCCCGTACTGGCGTGTAACTCGCTGCCACTCCTCTTTCGCCTGCCGAAAGCTGGCTTCTGTCTCCTTGGCCACCACATCGCGGATTCCCTGGATCAGGGGATAAGGATCGCGATCCACCGGAATCTCCAGCCGCAACTCGTCCCACAGCCACTGTCCCGAGGTGGAGAAGTTGAAGTAATGGCCTTCGATAGCGAAACTGTTGACAAAAGCCACCTTGCGCCCGGTGGGGTGTCCGGCTTCAGTCCAATTCCCGGTCTCCAGCAGCACCGTCCGCAGCAGTCCGATTTCGGCCACTTCCCCGCCTACGCCCTCAATTTCCACCCAGTCTCCCACCCGGATTCCGTTGCGTCCCATGAGCACGAACCAGCCGAAGAAGCCGACAATGAAATCTTTCAGGGCCACGGTCAGGCCGGCGCCAGCCAAGCCCAGAATGGTGGGCATCTGCGCCGGCTTGCCGAACACGATAAATATCACCGCCAGCACGCCCAGCGCTTGCGCCGCAAAGCGCAGCACCACTCGCAGGTCCAGAAACCGCTTGCGGTCCGTCCCCAGCTTACTGACAAAGCGGTCAATCAACTGGTCGGCCACCAGCACCGCCAGCAACACCAGAAGAATCCACGTCAAGGACTGGAGAATAGCGTGCGCCTCCGCACGTTCCCGCACCTGCAGAACTGCTACCCAGGAAGCGTACACATCCGCCAGTTCCTGCTCGTCCTGCACCCGCTGGTCGAACTCCGCCAGGGTTTTCTGATCACCGGCCAAGTGTTTCAGGGTAGCGAGACTGGGCCCGGCAGCGGTGCCAGTCGGGTTCGCCGCGGCTGCCGTCGCCGCGGTGCCCACGGCTGCACTCGAAACCGCCGGCGCATCGGTCACAACCGGCGTAATGGCCGCGGAAACACCGCCCTGTTCCTGCTGCGTCTCCTGCTCGAGAGCCTCGTGACCATGGGCCAGCGCTGCCGCTGCGCTTACCGCCGCCTGTTGCGCCTGCCTCACTTGGGTCAAGGCGCTGCGAACTGAACTCCAGGCCTGCACCTCGTCTATGAGGCTGCCCGTGTTGCTGGCCGCCGCATTCGCCGCCGATGCGGAATTGGCGGCCACGCTGTTGGCCAAGGGAGTGTTGGCAGGCGCATGAGTTGCGTCTTCATGCTCCTCGCGCATGCGTTCGACCTTGCCCACCGGATTGCCGCCGGCGCGCATCAGATCATTCTGCGCATCCCCCAGCTCGTCCTTATCCAGCTCCAACTGCGCCGCCATCAACTGCTGCTGCTGCTCCAGTCTGGCTTTTTCCGTCTCTGCCGCCTTGGCCGCCAGCTGACCCAGCTTGTTGACCCAGTCTTGTTCTGCTCCAACCTTGGCCGTCAGCTTTTTTACCCGGGCATCCAACTGGCGGGCTTGCGGGGAAACCGCGCCCGGGTGCTGCGCCGCCTCCCGCAAAGCGCTGGCGAAGGCCAGGTCCACCTCATGGTCGGCTACCCGGGCGGCTTCCTGCGCCAGTTCCCGTTCGGCGGGGGTAGCCGCCGTGCTGGCCAGGCTGCGCGCCGTCTGCAAAGGACGCTGGTCCACCAGCGGCGTCTCATCGGCCTGGCTGCGCTTGTGGTTCGGAACCGCCGTGGGTGCGCTTCCCCCGCTGGTCAGGATCAGGCCCACAATGGCCAGCAGCAGCAGCGCCGCTAACGCCGCAAAAATGGTCTTTTGGTGAGATTTCCCCATGTGTCGGTTAGGTCATTGTAGTATGCCTGAACGCCCCCCCGGCCCGGGAAGTTACCGTAGGGAATATCCGCCCGCGATCTTGGGCAAACACATTAGCCGTTTAACCCTGCGCTTTTTTCGACTCAGCGGTAATAGCCAATGAGATCGTCCATTTGCACCTAAATCAGTGCGACCATCCGACTTGTAAATAGCCCTCGCATTTTGCTATCGTTGGCGCCCGTTAGTCCGCACCCCTGCTTACCTTCTCATTCCTTTGGGGGCCTTATGAAGAAGAACGTCCGCATCGTCGTTAACGGCGCCGAGCACCGAGCCGAAGTCGAGCCCCGCTTGTTGCTGGTTCATTTCCTGCGCGAAGTGGTGGGCTTGACCGGAACTCACATCGGCTGCGAAACCTCGCTGTGCGGCGCCTGCACCGTGCTGCTCGACGGCATGGCGGTGAAGTCCTGCACCGTGCTGGCGGTGCAAGCCGACGGCCGCTCTGTCACTACCATTGAAGGGCTGGCGGCCAGCGAGAACCTGCACCCTATCCAGGAAGCCTTCTGGGAGGAACATGGGTTGCAGTGCGGCTACTGCACCCCAGGGATGATCCTGTGCGCCCACGACCTGCTGCAGCAGAACGCTTCCCCCACCGAAGAAGAGATCCGCGACGGCATTGGCGGGAATCTCTGCCGCTGCACCGGCTACCAGCACATCGTCAATGCCGTGAAAGCGGCGTCCCGCAAGATGAATCAGCGCCAGCGCGCGGCAGCCCGCGCCGCTGACTGAGAGGGGTAATCCATGGCCACCAACGGAAAAAGCAACGGCAAACCTAAGGGTAACGGGCAGTGGGTGGGCAAGCGCTTCAAGCGCAAAGAGGACCCGCGCCTGGTGCGCGGCATCAGCCATTACACCGACGACATCAAGCTACCAAACCTGGCCCACTGCGTCTTCGTTCGCTCTCCGCACGCGCACGCCCGCATTCTCTCCATCAATGCGGATGCGGCCCGCTCCCATCCCGGCGTGCTGGCGGTCGTGACCTCCACCGATCTCCAGGGCCTGGGCATGATTCCCTGCGCCATGCAGATGCCCGGCCTCAAGGTTCCTCCGCACCCCGCGCTGGCCAAGGACCGTGTTCGCTATGTGGGCGAGCCCGTGGCCGCCGTCGTAGCCGAAGATCCTTACACTGCCCGCGACGCCGCCGAAATGGTCGCCGTGGATTACGAGCCCCTTCCCGTCGTGCTTGATATGGAGAAGGCTCTGGGGAAAGACAGCGCACTCATCTACCAGGATTTCGGCAGCAACCAGGCCTTTACTCACTCCATGAAGAGCGGCGACATCAATGCCGCATTCAAGAAGGCCGATCGCGTGGTGAAGGTCCGCCTGCTCAACCAGCGCGTGGCGCCCACTGCCATGGAACCGCGCGCCATTGTCGCCGAATACCTGCCCGGGGAAAACCGGCTTACCATCTGGGCATCCACCCAGATTCCGCACCTGCTCAAGACCCAGGTGGCAATTATGGTTGGGCTGCCGGAAACGGCAGTGCGCGTCATCGCCCCCGAAGTGGGCGGCGGATTCGGCAGCAAGCTCAATGTCTACGCCGAGGACGGGGTAGTTCCGTGGCTGGCCATGAAACTGGGGCGCCCGGTCAAGTGGACGGAGACCCGCCGCGAAAGCCTGCTGGTCACCATTCACGGCCGCGACACCATCAACTATCTCGAACTCGCGCTCAAGAAGGACGGCGCCATTCTCGGGCTGCGCGCCAAAGTCCTCGCCGACATGGGCGCCTACCACCAGCTACTTACGCCGCTCATTCCACAGCTCACCGCGCTCATGCTGCCCGGCTGCTACAAGATTCCAGCGTTCGACTGCGAAATCGTTGGCGTCTTCACCAACAAGATGTCCACCGACGCCTACCGCGGCGCCGGCCGCCCCGAAGCCGCCTACGATATCGAGCGCATCATGGATTGCGCCGCCCGCGAACTGAACATGGACGCGGCCAAGTTCCGCAGCAAGAACTTCCCCCAGCCCAGGGAATTCCCCTTCACCACCGCCGCCGGCCTTACCTACGATTCCGCCAACTACCAGCAGAGCCTGAAGCGCGCCTTGCAGCTTGCCGGCTACGACAAACTCCGCGCCCGCCAGAAAGCCGGTTGGAAGCAGGGTAAATACTACGGCGTGGGCGTTTCCACCTACGTCGAGATTTGCGCCATCGGCCCCTCCGCCGCTACCCCCGCCGGCGGCTGGGAAAGCGGCACCGTGCGCATCGAGCCCACCGGCAAAGTCACCGTGCTCACTGGCGCTTCCCCCCATGGGCAGGGTCAGGAAACCACCTTCGCTCAGTTGGTGGCTGACCAGTTCGGCATCAGCCCCGACGACATTACCGTCATCCATGGTGACACGCTGGCTGTGCCCTACGGCATCGGCACCTTCGGCAGCCGCGGCACCGCCGTCGGTGGCACTGCCATTTACTATGCTGTTCAGAAACTGAAAACAAAAATCTCCACCTTGGCCGCCCATCTGCTTAGCGCCAAGCCTGCCGAAATCGTGATCGCCCACGGGCGCATCGGTGTAAAGGGCAATCCCAAGAAGTCCATGTCCTGGGGTGAGCTTATCCTCGCCGCCTACACTGCACGCAGCATTCCTGCCGGGTTCGAGCCGGGCATGGAGGCTACACACTTCTTCGAGCCTTCCAACTTCACCTTTCCCTTCGGCACTCACATCTGCGCGGTGGAAGTGGATGCGGAGACCGGTGAAACCAAAATCGAGAAGTACGTTGCCGTGGATGATTGCGGAAATGTCATCAATCCCCTGCTGGTGGATGGCCAGGTCCAGGGCGGTATCGCCCAGGGACTCAGCCAGGCCATGTATGAGGAAATGGTTTACAACGAAGACGGCCAGCCGGTTACTGGCTCTCTGATGGATTATGCCGTGCCCAAGGCGCTTCACATTCCCGAATTCATCCTCGACCGTACGGTCACGCCCACCCCCGTAAATCCCATGGGTGTAAAAGGCGTGGGCGAGGCCGGCACCATCGCCTCCACGCCTTGTGTGGTCAATGCGGTTTGTGACGCGCTGGCGCCGCTTGGTATCACTAACATTGATATGCCGCTCAAACCGGAGAGGGTGTGGCGGGCCATTGCCGCCGCCCAGGCGGCGGTTCCACCGCCGGTGGCAACCACTAAATCTTCTGCCCGCACCGCCAGGAGGTCCGCATGATCCCGGCATCGTTCGATTACGAATCGCCCAAAACCCTGAACGAAGCGCTCCGCCTGCTCGCCTCGCATGAGGATGCCAAACTGCTGGCCGGCGGCCATAGCCTTCTGCCCGCCATGAAGCTACGCCTGGCCAACCCGGCGCTGCTGATTGACCTGGGCCGAATCGGCGGGCTGGACTACATTCGCGATGGCGGCGATACCATCAGCATCGGCGCCCTCACCACGCACGGCACCGTGGCCTCTTCCCAGTTGCTGCTTTCGTCCTCGCCGCTACTGGCCCAGGCCGCCGCCAATATCGGCGACATCCAGGTGCGCAATCGCGGCACCATCGGCGGCAGCCTCGCCCAGGCGCATCCTTCCGCCGACTATCCCGCGGCGGTCCTGGCGCTCGATGCCCAAATCCTAGCCAGCAGCCAGTCTGGCGAGCGCGTGATTCCCGCGCGCGAATTTTTTACCGGAATGTTGACCACTGCTCTGCGCCCGGACGAGATTATCACCGAAATTCGCGTGCCCAAGACCGCCGGCGCGGGAACGGTTTACAAGAAGTTTGCCCACCCCGCTTCCGGCTATGCCGTGGTAGGCGTTGCTGCGGTGGTCCGCGGCTCGACCGCAAAAATTGAAGAGGCGGCCGTAGGCATTACCGGCGTGGGCGAAATCGCCTACCGGGCGGAGGCGGTGGAAAGTGCTCTGCGCGGCAAGCCGGCCAGCGCCATCGCGGAAGCGGCTAAGCACGCCGCCGACAAAGTTGAGGCGCTGGGCGACAATTACGCCTCGGCCGAGTATCGCCGCCATTTGGTCCAGGTGTACACGCGCCGCGCCGTGCAGGAGGCCCT
>DATJEH010000229.1:0-8700 GCA_035496875.1 Terriglobales bacterium
TCGAAGGTGCTGCGGCAGTCGGCGCAAACGTGGTTGAAGCAGCATTTGGGCTCGCAGGAGTAAACAATGTCGCTGCCGCCGCATTGCGGGCAGCGGACGATTTCTTTGAGCGTGAGCAGCGGCATGTGGGGATTTTAGCAACAAGCACTTAGCATTTAGCACTTAGCATGTGGCCAGCAGAGCTTCATGCAGGCGCCAGCAAAAATGCTAATGGGCTAAATGCCAAGTGCTAATTGCTAAGGCTGCTTCCGCGGCGAACAATTAGCGAAAGCGATGTGCTACAATATCAAGATGCCCGATGGTCCCCCCGCCAGCCTGGAATGGGCGCACCCGCTGGTGCGCGACTGGTTCGTGGAGCGCTTTGCCACGCCCACCGAACCCCAGGAGCAAGGCTGGCCGCACATTCTGGCCGGCCACACCACCCTGATTTCCGCACCCACCGGCTCGGGCAAGACTTTCGCCGCCTTCCTCGCCTGCATTGACCGCCTGGTGCGTAAGGCGCTGGCGGGCGACCTTCAGGACCGCACCGAGGTGCTCTACATTTCTCCCCTCAAGGCGCTGGGCAACGATATCCAGAAAAATCTGGAAATCCCCCTGGGGGAAATCCTGCAAAGAGCCGGTGAGCGCGGGCTGCTGATGCCCGAAATTCGCACCGCGGTGCGCACCGGCGACACCCTGATGCATGAGCGCCGGGCCATGCTCAAGCGGCCGCCGCATATTCTGGTCACCACCCCGGAATCGTTCTACATTCTGCTCACTGCGGAAAAGAGCCGCGCCATCCTGCGCGATGTGGAAACCGTAATTGTGGATGAGATTCACGCGGTAGCCGACGACAAGCGCGGCGCCCACCTGGCGCTTTCCCTGGAGCGCCTGGAAGCATTAACCAATCGCCCGCCGGTGCGCATCGGTCTTTCGGCGACACAGAAGCCAATCGAGCAGGTGGCGGAGTTTCTCACCGGCGCCGGCCGGCCCGCGCCCGCCATCGTCAACATCGGCCACAAACGCCAGCTTGACCTGGCGGTGGAAGTGCCGGCCAGCCCGCTGGGACCGGTGGCCTCCAATGAAATGTGGGATGAGATTTACGACCGCATCTGCGAACTGGTGCGGCAGCATCGCTCCACCTTGGTTTTTGTGAACACGCGTCGGCTGGCGGAGCGTGTAGCCCATCAGCTGGCCGAGCGCCTGGGCGAAGACGCGGTGGCCGCGCACCACGGCAGCCTGGCCCGCATGCTGCGCCTGGCAGCGGAGAAGAAATTGAAGAGCGGCGAAGTGCGCGTGCTGGTGGCCACCGCTTCGCTGGAGCTGGGCATTGATATCGGCTTCGTGGACCTGGTGTGCCACATCAGCTCGCCGCGGTCTATCGCGGTCACGCTGCAGCGCATTGGCCGCGCCGGTCACTGGCGCGGGGCCGTGCCCAAAGGCCGCATCTTCGCTACGACGCGAGACGAGCTTATGGAATGCGCCGCGCTGGCGCGCGCCATCCGCCATGGCGACCTGGATCGGCTCATGATTCCGGAATCGCCCCTCGACATTCTGGCGCAGCAGATAGTGGCAGCTTGCTCGGCCGAGGAATGGCTGGAGGATGACCTCTTCAATCTCCTGCGCCGCGCCTATCCCTACCGCGAGCTTGCGCGCGAACAGTTCGACGAAATCCTGACCATGCTCTCGGAAGGCATAGCCGCCCGGCGCGGGCGTTACGGCGCTTACCTGTTCCGTGACCGGGTGAACGGCCGGCTGCGGGCTCGCCGCGGCGCGCGATTAGCCGCCATCACCAGCGGCGGCGCCATCCCGGAGAATGCGCTCTACACAGTGGTAGCCGAACCCGAGGGCACGGTGGTGGGCACCGTAGATGAAGACTTCGCGGTTGAGAGCAACAAGGGCGACATCATGCTGCTGGGCAACACCTCCTGGCAGATTCGCCGCATCGAAGGCGCCTCCGGGCGGGTACTGGTGGAAGACGCGCACGGCGCGCCGCCCAGCGTGCCCTTCTGGCGTGGTGAGGCCCCGGCACGCACCAGCGAGCTTTCGGAACATGTGGCGGAACTGAGAAAACAGATCAGCGACATGCTGCCCAGGACTTCTCCCATCGGCATCTCGCAGAATCAGCCGGAAGTGGCGGAGACGGTGCGCTGGCTGAAAGAGGAATCCTGCCTGGACGATTCCGGCGCCGAGCAGGCCATCGAATATGTGATCCAGGGACGAGCGGTGCTGGGCGCCGTGCCCACCCAAAAGACCATCATTGCCGAACGCTTCTTTGATGAAGGCGGCGGCATGCAGCTGGTAATCCACGCCCCCTTCGGGGGGCGCATCAACAAAGCCTGGGGACTGGCGCTGCGCAAGCGCTTTTGCCGCAGCTTCAATTTCGAGCTGCAGGCCGCCGCCACCGACGACGGGCTGAACATCGCGCTGGCTGAGCAGCACAGTTTTCCGTTGGCCGATGTGTTTAATTTTCTGCAAGCGGAAACGGTGCAGCCAGTGGTGGAGCAGGCGGTGCTTACCGGCTCGCCCATTTTCGGCACGCGCTGGCGCTGGGATGCAATGCGTTCACTGGCCCTGCTGCGCTTCCAGGGCGGCAAGAAGCTGCCGCTGCAAATTCAGCGCATGCGCTCCGACGACCTGATGGCTTCCGTATTCCCCGACGTGGCCGCCTGCCAGGAAAACATCGTTGGCGACATTCAGATCCCCGATCACCCCCTGGTGCGCGAGGTGATGAAGGATGTGCTGACGGAGGCCATGGACATTGACGGCCTGCGCGCGGTGCTGCGCGGCATCGAGGATGGCAGCATCCGCTGCCTGGCGGTGGATACGCCGGTGCCCTCGCAGTTCTCGCACGAAATTTTGAATGCCAATCCTTATGCCTACCTCGACGACGCTCCTTTGGAGGAGCGCCGCGCACGAGCGGTGCAGATGCGGCGCCTGCTGCCGGAGTCGGTGCTGGAGGAAGTGGGCCAACTGGATCCCGCCGCCATCGCCCAGGTGCGCGAGGAAGCCTGGCCGGATGTGCGCGACGCCGATGAACTGCATGATGCGCTGCAGACGCTGATTGGGTTACCGGAAGATTTGGGGAACACGTGGTATCCCTACTTCGAAATTCTCGCCGCTTCCCGGCGCGCCGGGCGGGCCGTTCAGGGTGGCAAGGCTTTTTGGGTCAGCACCGAACGAGCCGCGATCTTCGCACAAATTTATCCCGGTGCTCAATTCGAAGCTGCACTGCCGAAACTCGAGGGCGCAACACCTTCTCCCGACGATGCCCTGCTGCAGATGGTTACGGGCTGGACGGGGCACCTGGGCCCGACCAGCGCGAGCAAACTGGGGAGGATCCTGGGGATTCCGCCTGCCGAAATTGACAAGGCGCTGCTGCGTTTGGAGGCCACCGGCGCGATTCTGCGCGGAAGTTTCACCGACACCCATTCGGAAGAGGTGGAATGGTGCGAGCGCCGCCTGCTGGCGCGAATTCACCGCCTCACGCTGGGCACGCTGCGCAAACAGGTAGAACCGGTCACGGCGGCGCAGTTCATGCGCTGGCTGCTGCGTTGGCAACACATCGCACCCGGGACACAAACTACTGGCGAGCGCGGCACGCTGGAGGTGCTGCAGCAGTTGCAAGGCTTCGAAATTCCCGCCAGCGCCTGGGAGCGGCAGGTGCTGGCGCGCCGCATTGCCGACTACGATCCCAAGGTGCTTGAC
Source organism: Terriglobales bacterium (assembly GCA_035496875.1). Classification (GTDB taxonomy): domain Bacteria; phylum Acidobacteriota; class Terriglobia; order Terriglobales; family Acidobacteriaceae; genus JAICWP01. The sequence goes on from DATJEH010000229.1 coordinate 3,688, forward strand.
CAGCTCTGCCTCACCGGCGCGGTGGGCTGGGGACGGCTCTCGCCGCATCCCGCGACCCTGGAGGACTCCGCTGAAGGCAAGCGTCGAGTCATCCCCACCAGCGTGGCGCCGATCACGTTTTATGTGCGCGAAGAGGCTGACTGGCTGCCCCCTCATACCGACCACCAGGATGGTCGCGGCCTGAGCCACGGCGCGCGCCAGGTTCTGGAATTCCTGCGCCAGCACGGAGCTTCGTTCTTCGCGGATATCGTGCGCGGCACGGAAAAGTTGAAGGCGGAAATCGAAGCCTCACTCTGGGAGCTGGTGGCGGCGGGCTTGGTCACCGCCGACGGCTTCGATAATTTGCGCTCGCTGATTGATCCCAAGCGGCGTTCCGGCCAGGGCAGCGGGCGCATGAACCGGCCACGCCACAGTTCAGGGCGCTGGGCGTTGCTTTACCCCGGTGAAGCGGCGGAACGCACGCGCCAGGTGGAAGCCGCCTGCTGGATGCTGCTGCGCCGCTATGGCGTGGTTTTCCGCGACCTGCTGGCGCGAGAGGCTATTGTGCCCAAGTGGCGCGAACTGGCCATGGCGTTCCGCCGGCTGGAGGACCGCGGCGAGGTGCGCGGAGGGCGCTTCATCAGCGGCTTTCTGGGCGAGCAATTCGCCCTGCCGGTGGCGGTAGAGTCGCTGCGCGCCATGCGCAAAACCGAACCATCGGGAGAGAGCATTACCATCTCTGCTGCCGACCCCCTCAACCTGGTAGGCATCATCGTGCCCGGCGAGCGCGTGCCCGCCATCTCCGGCAAGACGGTCGCCTTCCGCGATGGCGTCGCGGTTCTGCCCCAGGAAACCTCCGCCCACGCCGTCGCCGGCGACTAGGCGCGCCTGGCTCGGAACCGCTGCAAAATCGCGAAAGTCATGCTGGAAGTGACGGGTCAATTGGACTCCTATCGCATCCACCTGGGGTGGGGAAGCGGGTCCACGCCGACTGCAAATACCGCAGAAGGTTCTGAATGCGGTGGAACTCGCACTGCAGGATGTCCCGCTTGACCTGGACTACCGCAGCGAAATGATTTTGCGCCGAGCCTATGTTCTGGCCAACGACTGGAACATTGATTCTCCCGAGCTGGTCAAGCAACTTATGCCCAAGTAACCGGTTTCGAGGGTGGGGGGACGTTCCCAAGGCACCTTCGTAATTTTGCGCTTCTCTTCCAGCCCCCTACCATGGGCGAGAGGCTTGTTGATGTCGAGTACAGCTTTGGGAGAGAAGGTCATCCATCCAGTGGCACGGCGCTGGACCCGCCACAAACTGGATGTTCCCGTTCGGGTAATCGTCCATCTTGAAGACAAGAGCCGGGTGATCAGCGGGCGCGGCAAGGAAATCAGTGAAGGCGGCATGGCCGTGTTTGCGGGTGTGGAGCTACGCGTCGGGGACAAAATCGAGGTTGAATTCACCCCGCCCTACGGGGGACCCATACGTGTGCAGGGAATGGTGCGGAACCGGCAGGGATACAGCTACGGCGTGGAGTTTTTTACCGTGAACCAGGAACAAGCCACGGAGCAGGAACGTCTGCGCGCCGCCCTCAACAGCGCCACGCTGGGCGGGTGATCGGCGCGCCAGGTAAGCCCAATCAGGAAGCCCGGTCGGCGTTCAGTTGCTTCGCCGCATCTTCCTCGGCGGTGCTCAGCGTAATGCGGGTGGCTCGCCTCATCTCCCGGGTCATGCCGTCAGCCAGGCGGTCGCCGGCCATGACCGAACCTGCCGCCAGCGTAAAGCGCAGGGCATCGCTTGGATCTTCGAAATAGAGGATGACTTCTTTCGCCGCCATACTCGGTTGTGCTCCTCCCATTGACGCTCGCCGTGCGTTCCGGCTACCCAGTGTGCTCTTGATTTTCGTGAACTTGGGTGCCGAGGGGAAGTAATCCCCTTGGTTCAGGGGGGAATCTCTGTGGATTTCCGGGGTGATATGGCGCTTAGAAATTTCGGTTTCATCCCCCAGCCTTGGAGTACCCTGTTGAACGCTTCCCGGGAGGAGAACTCATGTCAGCCAAAGAGAACGTGGCTTTGATGCGTCGCTGGTTTGAGGAAGTGTGGAATCAGGGGAAGATTGCGACGGTCAAAGAACTGCTGGCCAAGGATGCTGTGGGAATGGGCCAAGGCGAGCCTGGGGCCAAGATTCGTGGACCGGCGGATTTTATCCGCTTTGTTGAGCGGATTCGCGGGGCATTTCCCGATGTGAAAGTAACCGTCGAGGACACTTTTGGAGCACGCGACAAGGTGGCAGTGCGGTGGTCGGCAACCATGACCCACCGAGGCGCTCACCTGGGGATCCCCCCCAGCGGCAAACCGGTCCGAATCACCGGGATGACGATGGTTCGCATTCAAGACGGGAAAATCATTGAGGGCTGGGACAACTGGGATCAGCTGGCAATGATGCGGCAGATTGAGGCCTATGAACACCCCAAGACAACGCTTGTTGCCCACACCGCATGAACTGCCTGCAATCGTGCAGACGGATGCACCCTTGGCGGTTAGGAAATAAAAGAAAGTTTGGCGGACCTGGTCGGGATCGAACCGACGACCTCTTCCATGCCATTTAACCCCGATTAAGAAATGCAACAACTTACAACGCTCAGAGGACCGTCTTTTCAGTTTTTGTACCCGCAACACGGGTAAGAAGCGCAGGTACGCAGCCAAGCCTCTATAACGAGATCCGGTCGGAGTCGGGAAGTCACCTAATACCAGCACTCCCATTAAGCCCTTTTTTCCCGGAAAGGAGCGCTATACTCCTGTCCTGCACGGTTGGAGGGTGTATGAGCCACTCCTTGAGCCGAAGGACATTCCTGAAAGCATCTGCTTATTGCGGCGCAACGTTTGGTGTATCTCTTCAAGGCTTTTCAACACAGGTCGTCCCAGTTCCAAAGGCAAGTGAATCCAAGAAGGTGATCGTTGTTGGTGCGGGAATGGCCGGTTTAACCGCCGCCTTCGAGCTCATGCAGGCTGGACACGACGTGACCGTACTGGAAGCCCGTATGCGTCCTGGCGGTCGCGTTTATACGATCCGCGACCCGTTTGCCGACGGCCTGTATGCGGAAGCCGGGGCTGTCGACTTCGGTCCCTCTTACACCCATTTGCTGCATTACATTCGTCTCTTTGATCTGCCAATGGCTGAGCCATCTCATACCGATATCAAAACAGTCGTTTACGCACGTGGTCGTCGATATCTCATGCCACAGGAACCCGAATGGCCCTTCACTCTAAGCCCGGATGAACGAAAGCTCGGTATGAATCAGTTGTGGCAGAAGTATGCCCTTTCTGCGGCTGATCAAATCGGAGATCCCCTCGACGCAAGCTGGCCCAATTCGCGGGCTCTCGCATTGGACAGCGGAACTCTGAACGATATCATCCGCAAGCAGGGTGCGTCGGAAGCCGTTGTCGAGATGTTTCGACTCCGTCTGGATGGCACAGATTACAGTCACCTTTCCGCGCTCCAGACCCTCGCGTTGGAGAGCTTCGTCGCGCACAACACGAGTTGGACAAGTCTGCGTGGCGGGAACGACCAACTACCGGCTGCTTTCGCGCGAAAACTAGGAGATCGCATTCAGTACGGAGCTGCGGTATTGAAAGTTGGGCAGGACCGAGCGAGAACGCGCGTCTCTTTCCGACATGGTGGTACACAGCAGCAGTTGGAGGCTGACCACGTCATTCTGACCATTCCGTTTTCAGTTCTGCGAAAGCTGGAGTTGGACTCTGCTTTTTCAGAAGCAAAGAGAAAGGCGATCGCCAATCTCCATTACGATTCGCTCCTGCGGGTCTACGTGCAATCCCGAAGCAGGGTTTGGACTAAGCAAGGAGTCATCGGTTCCGCGCTCACCGACTTGCCCATTGGCTCGGTCGTGGAACACACGGAAAGCCAGCCGTGCGGTTTCGAAATGCCGACAACCCGGATGCAGAATTCGAACGATTGGTGCGGTATGTGGGGTTATCGCAGAAACTTCGAAAGTCATTCGAATCGGTGCCTTCCTACAGCTACCCGGAACAGGAAAGCTCCATCGAAGACCTTGTAACCGTGAAGATGACGTACTTGCTTGACGGCCGGGTAATCGACTTCTATGAACACAACCGCGCAACAGCAAAGTCGCTGCGGGACATTATCCGAAGTAAACAGCGTTTTCCGAAGGAGGAGTTCAGCAAGCTTAAAAAGGCATTTCCTTGCATATTGGCGGGGATTCGCGATTATGCGGAGTACATTCCGTTAGAGCCGGAAGTATTCGATCTGCTTATAATCGACGAGGCCTCTCAGGTCAGCATCGCACAGGCGTTTCCTGCGCTGCTTCGAGCTAAAAAGATCCTGATCCTCGGGGACAAAAAGCAGTTTAGTAACATCAAAGCCGCGCAAGCTCGATCCGATACGAATCGGGAATACCAGAACAATCTTCGGACGGTATTCACGACTTCTGTTGCCCATGACAGCTCGAAGCTGATTCGGTTCGAAAAGTTCAACATCAAAACCTCTATTTTGGAGTTTTTTGAATACATCAGCAACTATCACACTCAGCTAGTAAAACATTTTCGCGGCTATAAAGAATTGATCTCGTACTCAAATAAGTATTTCTACCAAGACAGCTTGCAAGTGATGAAGGTTCGAGGCAAGGGCATCAATGAGGTGCTTCAGTTTTCACCATTGACCCCTTCTGGAATGCGTGGATCTGGATTGAACACTAATCCCGGAGAGGTTGACTACATTATCCAAGAATTGAAGAAATTGAGAGATGCAAAGGCGACCTTGTCTGTGGGCATTATCACCCCACACACAAATCAGCAGAAACTATTGATTGAGTCCATCAGCCGACTGCCGGAGAGGGACTATTTCTTCAACGACCTAAAGCTGAAGATTATGACATTCGACACGTGCCAAGGGGAGGAGCGCGATCTGGTCTTCTATTCGATGGTGGCGACCCCCCTTGAGGATCACCTGTGGGGGGTCTTCATAAAGGATTTGGGCAGTGTCGATGTTGAGGAGGAGGGGA
>DATJEH010000230.1:0-13849 GCA_035496875.1 Terriglobales bacterium
GCGCGATTTTCAAGAAGCATAACGTGCGTTATGCCCTGGAGAAGATCGGCGATTTCCTGCGGGGAACGGGGTCCGGCGTGCTTGCCGGCTGGCCAGAGACCTCCGCCAAGATGATTGTTGAAGCGCTTCGCGACCTGGAGTGCGAGATGCGCGTGGCCGGCATGACTCCCGAGACCGGTATTGTTCCCCTGGCAATTTACGCGGCGCAGGAACTGCAAAGACACCTCAAAGCGGAGTCCAGCGATATTCGCAACCGCAATGCGGCTCTCGTCTACTTCCGCTGTCTGTGTTCTCTGATCAGGGAATTGCGCCAGATAGACCAGCAGTTGGAACAGAGAGCTTCCAGAGCGTAAGCTCCGGGCCGGTAAGCGTGATTTTTGAAATCCGCACCGGAACCAGTTGGTGGCGCACATTCCAACCCTCGACTTCAAGCGCAGGCGAGACCTTGCCGGCATCACTGGTGCGGTAGGTGGCGGTGATCTGCCGCGTTTCACCGGGCAGCAGTTCAAAATAGTTGTCGTGCCAGAGCACGGGAAGGATTTCGGCATCAGCGGGTGCATCTGCGCTGACGCGGCCGCTTACCGTGCGATCGAGTTTCAGGCGAATGCCGAAAGCCAGCGTGCGCCGCGGGTTGCGCAGGGTGACCGTGGTTGAGCTTTCTTTGCCCTGTACCTGCGTGCGCGCGGTCACCTGCAGGTCCACCTGCGGCAAACGGTTGAGCGCGGTGTAGTCGGCGAAGGTCCTGGTCGGCGCCCAGGTGGAAATGTCGTACTGGCCGGTCGCGTCTTCCTGTTCCCGCGCAAAGTCAATCGTTTCCGGCCTGGTGGACAGCCAGTAGAAATTCCTGCTCTTCACCTCTCCCCCTGATTCCAGCGTGAGATTAACGAAGTAGGTGGTGGTCAGGCCGGGAATATCAGGCAAGGTGAACACGCGCGTGCTGCTGTCCGGCGCCACATCCAGTTCGGCCTCACGGGAGAATTTCTCCGTCATGTCCAGGTTGAAGATTTTGGCCATGACCTTTACGTGGGGAAAGCTCGCGTAAAACGAATTGACCACCACGATGGAGCGATCATCGTAGGAATACTGCACGTGCAGCGGTTCGCAAGCCTTTTTTACGCCGAAATAGGAGCCGCCGGGCCGCAGATACCAGTCATAGAGGTGCCAGATCATACTCGGCCAGGCGTTGTTTAACATCCATTGGATGATCCCGGTGGAGGTGTACTTATTGCGTCCGTAGGCCTCCATCATGGCGCGGTGCGCTTCATAGGCCTGCATCTGGGCCTTGCGAGAGTACTCCTCGGCCGAGTGGGAGGGCCCATAGCGCTGGTTCAAGGCTTCGGTAAACACGTTCAGAGTGCGTGACATTCCACCCGCGTGGTACTCCCATACTGAGTCAATGGGCCACAGGTGGTCCGGCGGGAGCATGCGGCGCAGGCTCTCAATCGGCGGAATGGCAGGTCCGGGGCTGGTTTCCGTGTTGAAGCCGAAGGCGCCGCCATGGCGGTGATCCACGTACCAGAACGAGGGCGCCACGTATTCATACGGCCCGGTCATCTTCACCCCGGTGGGTCCGATGGTGGTGGTCCGGCCCCCAGCCGAGGCAATGGCCGGGTTAGGCCAGTCGGATTCTCTGAGGATTTGGAGATACATCTTTTCGACCTTGGGCGGCGGGGCGAAGTCGCTGCCGTAGAGCCATACCAAGATGGACGGATGTCGTTCCAGACGGCGAATCTGGTCGCGCAGAGATTGCGCCGCGATGTATTCATCTTCCGTGTCCCAGGTGGGCCAGTTTTCCCACTGATCACAGCAGCACCACCCCGGCATCATGAGGATGCCCATCTCATCGGCCAGATCGAAGAAGTGGTCGTCTTCCAGCTTGCCTTCCATGCGCACCGCGTTGAGGTGGAGGTCGCGAACGTACCGCAGCTGTTCCAGCTGCTTCTCCGGACTGGAGCGCAGCAGCAGGTCAAAGCTGTACCCGGCGCCGCGGATCAGGATGTTCTTGCCATTGACCTGAAACACGCGGTGGTTCTGCTGGTCAAGCTTCGAAGTTATTTGCCGCACGCCGAAGCGGATATGGCTGGAATCGGAAACTTGGCCGTCCACCTCGGCATGCAGGTCGAGAGAGTAGAGGTTCTGCGGGCCTACCGGGGCCGGCCACCACAGGCGTGGGTGCGCAAGGGTCAACTGAGGGAAAGCGCCGGGAGTGAAGTGGATGACCTGGGTCTGCCTGGGCCCAAGCTGCACCGGCTGCTGGAAAGCAATGTTCTCAATCGTACCCTTCAAAACGCCGGACACCGGGTGATCGGCGGCATTGGTCAGCTCGGCCTTAACGGTTAGCGCGGCCTGGTCATTGGCTGGGGAATGAAGCGTTGTGAGAACCGCGGGATAACGCAGCCGCAGCGGGCCGGTGGCGATGATGTGCACCTCCCGCCAGATGCCCATTTCCTTGTCGGGCGGCATGGGCGCCCAGTCCACCAGCGTGATAGCGAGGTCGCGCGGCTGGGGCGGAAAGACCTCGACGGCCAGAGAATTGACTTGGCCGGGCCGGGCCGCGCCCGTGACATCGAATTCGAACAGGCGCCACATGCCGGCGAGCTTTTCAGAAGTAGCAACCTGCACCCCATTCATCCACACGTTGGCGCGATAATTGATGCCATCGAAGGCGAGCCACAGCGTCTTCCCGTTGAATTCGGGTGGCAGCGTGAACTCGGTGCGATACCACCAAGCCTGCCGGAAGGGGCTGTCCGGGGCCATCAGGATGTTGGAAAAATCTTCGAAGATGGGGTATGTAGTGCCGGGAATCGAGCGCAGATTCATGCCGGTATAGGGATCGGGATAAACCTGGTCCTTCACCAGCGCGCTGACAACAGTGGTAGGGACGGTGGCCGGGTACCAGTTACGGGTGGCATAGCCGGGAAGGGAAATCGCCACACCATCGTCGCGCACGTCTGCCGAGGAGGCAATGGTCCAGTTGTTGCGGAGGAGCAGCTGGGGCGAACCGCTACGGCCAGGGGCAGCAGCCAAGGCCGGGGATGCCGCGACGCAAACCACGGTCAAACAGATGAGGAATGATCGGGACAAGGTTCTAGTGGCCTCCCTGACGGAAGTTATGTTGTTTCCTCTTCGGGAATATCAAAGTTGACCAGTTTGCTGCGGAAGCCCCGGGTGCGCCAGGCGCCGTAGGCGATGCCCACGCCTATCCATACCGCGCCCGCGATTTTGGCCGGAACGCTAAGGCTGAGCCAGAGCACAAAGCAGACTAGGAACCCGAGCATGGGGACGAGGAAGTTGCTCCATTTCTTTTCCCGCTCACGCAGAAAATAGTGAGTGAAGGAGGAGGCGTTCACGCCCATGAAGGCGAGCAGGGCGCCGAAATTGAGCAATTCCGCGCCCCGCTCGAAGCTGATAGTCAGGCCGCCCAGCAGCGCCAGAGCGCCCACCAGCAGAACGTTGTTGCGGGGAATGCGCCGCTTGGGGTCAATGGCTCCGAAGAATGATTTGGGAATGGCATTGCCGCGCCCCATCCCATAAAGCAGGCGTGCCGCCCCCAGTTGCGAACCCATGCCGGAACCGATGGTGGCCACCAGCAGAGTCAGGTTGATGACGCCAAACATCCAGGGGCCGCCGGCACGCCCGGCCACGGCGACGTAAGCGGTGTCCACGTCGGGAAAGGTCGAAGCCGGCCATACCAGTTGGGCGGCATAGACCTCCATGGAAGCCAGCGCGCCGGTGAGCAGGCAAACCAGCACGGTGGCCAGCAGAATATTGCGGCGCGGGTTTTCCGCTTCCTCCGACAGCGTGGAAATGCCATCGAATCCTATATAGGTGAGCACCGCCAGCGAGGTGCCGCCCAGCACCGCCCGCGTGGAATAAGTCTGCGGGTCATAGAAGGGGCGGGTGAAGAACGCCAGGCCGTCATGCGGCGTGTGGAATATATAGCGCGCCGCAATCACTAAGAATAGCGCGATGACTATGCCCATGGCCGCCGCCAGGCCGTCATTAATCCTGGCCGAAGTGCGGATGCCGTTCAGGTTCAGCAAGGTGAACAGAGAAGCAAAAAAGATTGCCCAAACAAAATAAGGAACGCCGGGGGCAAAGTTGAGCGCGAACTTGCTGCACAAAATGGTGCAGATCACCGGGTTGAGCATATAGTCCATGGCCATGCTCCAGCCGGTGACGTAGCCCAGGGCAGGATGGATCTCCTGGCCGACATAGGTGAAGGCCGAGCCCGCGCTCGGGTAAACCCGTGCCATGCGCCCATAGCTGATGGCGGTGAACAGCATGGCCACCATGGCGATCAGAACGGTGGTCACAGCGTGGCCGTGCGCGCGCTGCGTCATCACCCCGAACACCGGCATGGGCGCCGTGGGCTGGATTACGATCAGCCCGTAAAGCACCAGGTCCCACAAACCCAGGGTGCGCCGCAACCGGGGCGCCGCTTTTACGGAAACCGAGGTCCCATCCGCCATAGGAAACTTTTCCATGCGGCCGGTTCCGGGAATAGTCCACAGCCGAACTCCCGCAGGTGCTCTCGCGGACTCAGGGCTGCGAATCTTTCATCCTGCCGCTTGAGGATTGTATTCTCTGTCAAGCCAAAATCCCCATCCTAGGACCAGGCTGTCGAACCAGCCTCGCTGGTTTGCAAACGCCCGCTGATCGTGCTGGCAAATTTCAGCCCCTGCTCCGCGGCGAACGCCATCAGGGCATCCACGCTGGCCTGGGGATGGATGGTGTGCGGCGACGTGACCTTGTAGCTGGCTAAGAGCACTGCAATATCCAAGGCGTCGGCGAGCGGTCCTCCCGGAGCGGAAGAGATTGGTTGCGCACCGTCAATGAAGGGAATGCCGGCCACGATTGCCGCGATGAGTCCGGCCAGCAGGGCATCGCCCGCGCCCGCCGTAGAAGCGACTTGCACCTGGGGAGCAGCGCGGAAATCCCACGCGCCCTGCCAATAAGCGAAGGCGCCCATCCCGCCCGCCGTTACCGCCAAGCGGAGGTTGGGATAGTTCGCCTTCAAGACGGCCTCACAAGCGCGCAGAAAAGGCTTGGGGTCGGAGGGATCGAAATTGACCCCCGCCAGCACCGCGGCTTCACCCTGGTTCAGGCTCACCAGGTCCAGATTGCGGAACATGGCCAATTTCAGTGCCGGGGCCACTTCGGCAGCAGTAAAGGAGGCGGCACGAAAGGCGCGGTGTTTGCCTGCCATCTCCAGAAAATGCGCTCGCGTTTCCAAGGGAACCTCGGGGGCCGCCAGCGCGACGGCCGGTTCAGCGAACAGGTCCTCCAGCGCGTTCAAATCTTCACTCTTCAGCTGGGCGGCCGCCGAGTTGCTGGTGGTGATGTTTCCACCTGTCCCATCGGGATACTGGAAGCAGACGCTGAACAAGGTGGGAGCCCCGGCGACGGTCTCAACTCGGCTTGTATCCATGCCGGCGGTTTTCATTTCCAAGATCATCTGCCGCCCGGGCGCATCGTCGCCCACTTTGCCGACAGGAATCACGCGGAATCCGCTCCCCGAGGCCGTATCCAGCAACTTGGCTACGTAGTGGCTGATGATGTGCAGCTTGCAGTAGTCACGGACGTCCAGCAACGTTCCCAGGCGGCTTTCATCTCGTCCCAGCGTGTGTCCGCCGGCCAGAGCGAAGAAAATCCCGCTGCCGATTCCGCCAATCCCGATCAAGCGCCGGTAGCCCGGCGGGTCCTCCAGGCGCAGCCGCAGTCCGCCGTTCAAAACAGCTCCCAGTCTGGGTTCTCGCTGATGGGATGGCGAGCCGTTTCTTCCGTGGCGGTGATGATAGCGTCCGGGTGGCTCTGCAGAAGAGTGATGGGATATTCCGGTGTGGGTTCGCTGAACAGGGCCACCCGCAAGGCGGTCTGTTTCCAGGCGCCGGTGTCGCTGTAAACGCGCACTTTCTTCGCCGACAGGCATTCGCGCACGCCCAGGGTGATGGACATGGGCGGCACAAACTGATAAGCCGTGCCCAAGGTGCGCTGGGCCAGCGCCAGGATGGTGTCCGGGTTGTTTTCCTGGGTGCGAATGGTGGAGTTGGCCACATCTTCGAGCGTTACCTGGTTATAAAAATTGCGGCGCGCCTGGTTATAGGCCAGGTGGCCATCCTGACCCCAGCCGCCGACAGTGATGTCAATGGGGGCCTGAGCGATCGCTTCCGCCACCTTCTGCGCGGTGGCCGGCGTCAGCCAGAAGCGTTGCGCTTCAGGAACAGCAAGCTCAGGCCGGATGTCACCATAGAAATGCTTTTCCATGAAGGTGCGGAAATTGTAAGGATGATTGCGGGGCAAAAGCCGGCCTTGCCAGTCCAGGCACTCGTCCATGTGAAAAGCGAAGAAGTTGGCTAACGAGACGGCGCGGGAATTTACCAGGTCGGTCCACGGCTTGTACCAGCAGGTGGGGCCGCAGGGAATGATGGCCCGAGTGGGCCGCCCGCGCTGGCTGTTCTGCTCGATAACTTCCACCAGTTCCCCTGCCATCAGTTCGCCCATTGCGCGGGAATCGCGAATCAGGCGAAAGGGCACTCGCAATGCCGGGTGCTGCGGCAGTTCGTGGCCGGGAATGCTGCACCATTTGTAGAGTTGCCTGCGGTCAATCGCCGCCATGCCCGCCTCGCTCATTAAAACCATTTACTGTGGGATATCAGCGGCAAGCTGTCAAGCGACAATTAAGCTGGTGGGCGCTGCGGCGGAGCGGTGGACTGGCGCACCACCAGTCGCGGCACTACCCGGCGGTGCAGAGGTTTCACATTCTGGTTGCTGTTGCGGGCGTGGATCAAGTCGCGGATGATCTCCGCTCCCAGGGAGCCCTGCATCTCCAGGTGCTGGTGCACTGTGGTCAGGGGCGGATTGTAAAAGGCGGCGCCGGGAATATCGTCAAAGCCGACCACGGAAACGTCTTCTGGAATCCTGCGGCCGCCCTTGGTCAGGCAGCCGATAGCGGCGAACGCGGTCAAATCGTCAAACGTCACCAGCGCTGTGAACGGGCGCCCCCGGCTCAGCAATTCCTGCGTTAATTCCACGCCCACCGGATAGCTGGAATTTCCTCCCTGGATTTCGACCACCAGCTTGGGATCTATTTTCAGTCCGGCCTGGCGGGCGAAGTCGCAGAGGCCCTTCCAACGCGGGGCGCTGTCCGCCAGGGCCTTGGGCCCGCGGATGAAGGCAATTTTGCGGTGGCCCAGTTTGTACAAGTGCTCCAGGGCGGCGAAGGTGCCGGCCTGGTTGTCCACCACTACGGAGCTGAGCGAATCCTCCCCCAGTTGGCGCCCAATTACCACCGTCGGCACCTCGCGATGAGCGAAGTCCTGCAGCAGGTCGCTTTCCAGGTATAGCGGGTTGGCAATGGCGATCACCCCTTCCACTCGCCGTTCCAGCAGCAGTTCCACGCAGCGCTGGAAGCGGGCCCGCTGGTTCTGAATATCGGTCAAGATAGGAAGATACCCGGAGTGGTAGAGCGAATCCTCGATGCCGCGCAGAATCTGCGTGCAATAGGGATCTGTGATATCGAAAACCACCACGCCCAGAGTCTGGCTGCGATTGCTGCGCAGCGAACGGGCAAAAAGGTTGGGGCGGTAGCCCAGTTCCTTGGCGGCGCGCTTGACGCGGTTGCGAGTGGTGAGCGGGATGTGGCGGGCCAGCGGCGCGTCATTCAAGACCATGGAGACGGTGGTCACGGAGACCCCGCTTTTTCCGGCTACATCCCTTATGGTCACAGTGGAGGTTTTGGTCACGCGCATGTTGCTTGGATTCCGCCGTCGTCTCGCGCCGAAGTGTAGCACAGCGTGCGCGCCGAGTTCGCCAGCGCGCTGGCGCAAATTGACAAGCTTTCCGGCAGACGGTAGATTGGCTGCGCACAGCATATTACATCGTTTTAATAGCCTGTGACTGTGAGCGCCAAAAAACTCCGGCTCAATCGTATTTTCCACGGCCGCGCCCGCGGCATCCTGGTCGTCGCTTTCGATCACCCCCTGGTGCTCGGTCCCATTCCGGGAACGGAAGATGCGGCCGGCCAGATTCGCCGCTTCGTCAAGGCGGGGTGCGACGGCATTCTGCTGAGCCCCGGACTTCTGCGGCATTGCGCCGACGCCCTGCTGGCTCCCGCCATGCCCGGCATCATCGCCCGCATTGACTGGTCAACTATCTGGGGTGCCCCGGAAACCATAGCCGCCAAACAGGCACGCAGTCGCCTGCTGGCCCGGCCGGAGGAGGCCCTGCGCCTGGGGGCCGACGCGGTGATCACCTACCTGGTGATGGGTACGGGCGATTCCGAATTCGAAGCAGGGGAGATCGCCCGCAACGCCGAGGTGGCGCGCGAATGCGAGACACTGGGTATGCCGCTGATCGTGGAATCGCTGGCCCGCGGTCCCAAGGTGCAGGATTATCGCGACCCGCAGTGGATCAAGTATCACACCCGCATTGCGGCGGAGCTGGGCGCTGATGCCATCAAAACCGATTACGCCGGCAATGTCGCGTCCATGGCCGGGGTGGTGAAGGATTGTCCCATCCCTATCCTGGTGCTGGGCGGCAGCCGGACTGGTTCTGACGAGGAGGCGCTGCAGACGGTGCGCGAGATCGCGCAGTCCGGGGCAGCTGGAGTTTTCTTTGGACGCAATGTGTTTCAGGCGGCGGACGTGGAGAGCTTTCTGGCTAAAGCCCGCTCCGCGCTGGCGGGCGGGGAAGGAAAACATCCGGCGGCATCAGGTTCGGCGGGTTAATCACCACATGAGCATTTTGGCGGTGGATGTCGGTTCAAGCCGGTGCAAAGCTGTGGTGTTTTCCTCATCCGGCGAAATCCTGGCGCAAAGCGCCCGCCAATACTCGCCGCAGTTTCCCCAACCTGGATTCGCCGAAGTTCCCCCGCTGGTTTTCTGGGACGCTCTGCGGGCCACCGCGCAAGAAACGCTTCGCTGCAGCCATCGCGATCCGGTGCAGGCACTGTGCATTTCCTCGCACGCCGAAACCTTCGTGCCGGTGAACCACGAGGGTCAGCCCCTCGGCTCTGCCATCCTGAACATGGATAGCCGTGCGGCTGCCGAATCGGATTGGTGCGAAAAAAAAATCGGTCGGAGGCGTATTTTTGAAATCACCGGGCTCATCGTGCATCCGATGTATCCGATTCCGAAGATTCTGTGGCTCAAGCGGCATCGCCCGAAGTCTTTCGCCGGAGCCGAGCGCTTTCTAGGGGTCACCGATTTTCTGCTCACCCGCCTGGGCCTGCCGCCTTACATTGATTATTCCCTGGCGTCACGCTTTTTAGCTTTTGACGTGCGACGCGCCTGCTGGTCGGAAGAAATTCTTTCCGCCGCCGGCATCGCCGGCGAACGTCTGCCTGTTCCCGTTCCGGCCGGGACAGTTGCGGGGAAGCTCACCGCTCAGGCGGCGGCGCAAATCGGAGTGCCCTCTGGGACAGTCGTCGTAGTGGGCGGCCACGACCAGCCCTGTGGCGCGCTGGGAGTGGGCGTGGTCAAACCGGGACGCGTGGCCGATTCCATGGGTACCTACGAATGCCTGCTGGCAGCATCGCCTCAACCGAGTTTGTCGGACGCAGCGTTTTCCGCTTCCCTGAATACCTATCGTCATGTTGTTCCCGAACAGTTCGTCACGCTGGCGTACTTTCCCGCAGGAATCATGGTGAAGTGGCTGCACGATCTGCTTTATGGTAGCGGCGACAGCTCGGGAAATAATGTTTCAGAAGTGGAAGGCTATGCCCGGCTGGAAGCGCGCGCTTCGGATGAGCCCTCCGGAATATGCGTGCTGCCTCATCTCATCGGCACCTGTAATCCCGACTTCAACCCCAAGGCACGGGGTACGATCTTCGGGCTCACGCCGGCGACCACACGCGAGCAGCTCTACCAGGCGGTGCTGGAGGGGATTGCCTGCGAACTGGCGCAGATGGCGGAGATACTCTCGCGCGCGGCCGGCGATTTCGCGGATGTGTATGGCAGCGGCGGAGGTGCGCGCTCGACGCTGGGTCTCCGCTTGCGGGCCGCCCTGAGCCGCCGCCGTTTTCACGTCATGCGCTGCCCGGAGGCGGTGTGCCTCGGGTCGGCCATACTCGCGGGCGTGGCCACCGGAATTTATTCCAGCTTTGCGGAGGCGATTGGGGCGCTGGTCCGCGAGGATAGCGTGGTCGAGCCGGACCCGGCGCTGGCCGCCGCTTATGCGCATCAGGTGGGGCAATACCGGTCGTTATATCCGGCTCTGGCGCCGGTGCGTGAACATGCTGCTCACTTCGCCCAAGGAGGCGAACCGCAATGATTCAGCCGGTCCTCGGCTTCATCGTTTATGGCGTGCACAAGGATGGCCTTAAAGATCCCATGGGTGTGCCGTTCATTGACGCCCAGGTGGTGAAGAACGCGAAGTCGGCACTCAAGAAAAGCGGAGTCAAGCTGGTAGAGCACGAGGTGGTGGTTGCCAGCAAGGAAGAGGCGCGGGCCGCCATGCGCAAGATGAAGATGGATGACGAGATAGACGGTGTGGTGCTCTTCTCCGGTACTTGGGTGTGGGCGGCGCACCTGGCGGCCGCCTTGCGTGATTACGCGGCCACCGGAAAAGGATTGCTGCTGTGGACGCATCCCGGCTCGCAAGGCTGGCGCCCCGTGGGCGGCCTGGTCATGCATGGGGCATTGCTCGAGATTGGAGTGGAACACAAGTTCGTTTACGGCGATGTGGCGGACCAGGAGACGCTGGAGAAGATTGCCAGCTTCGCTCGGGCCGCGCATTTGAAGAACCGGCTGAACGGAGCCACCCTCGGCGCCTTCGGCGGCCGCGGCATGGGCCAGACCTGCGGCGTCGCGGATCCGTCGCAGTGGATGCGTATGTTCGGCGTGGACATTGATTCCCGCGACACCACCGAACTAATTCGAACCGCCGACAAAATTCCTGCCAGGCGGGTCGCAGCTCTGGAACCGCGTTTGAAGAAGCTGTTTGGCCAGGCTCCCGACAGAAACGTGGTGAACGAGCGCTCGATCCGCCTCTATCTCGCGCTCAAGCAGATGATAGAAAAGGAAAAATTTGATTTTTACACCATTCAGTCTTTTCCCGGGCTGGGCGACGACTATTCCGCTACCTGCTTCGCCCAGAGCATGATGCTGGAGGATGGCCACGGCACCTCCACGCTGGGCGACTTCAACACCGCGCTCACGGTGTATCTGCTTACCAAGCTGAGCAAAGAGCGCGTCTACTACGGCGACCTGCAGCACCTGGACAAGTCGAAGAAGGAAATCAAAATCATCGGCGACGGCGCCTGTCCGCCTTCGCTGGCCAGCCAGCTTGGCCCGGCCGGATTTGCCGAACACGGCATCCCCACCGAAGGCGAGGCCGGCGGCCTTTCCGTCAAGCTGATCTGCAAAGTGGGTGAGGGCGTTCTGGCTCGCTTGGGCAGGGTAAAGGGAGAATTTCAGATGGTGGTCACGCGGGCCACCGTCTTCGAGCCGCCGCGCAAGCACGTGAAGGAGCGGCTGAATGAATGCGGCATTCCGTTCTGGCCGCACGGGTTTGTCACCGTCCACTGCGACGTGGAGCAGTTGCTCGAGCACTGGACCAACGAGTACGCGTGCCTGGGCTACGGCCCCGAGCTTTACCGCGCCCTGGCGGATTTCTGCGGAATGACGGGAATTAAACCAATTCTTCTGTAATTTGAAGCGCAAGCCTAGGTTCAGGTCAGGAGCCACAATGAGAGCTACAACGCGCGCAGTCCTTAACAGCATGTTGATTGCAGGTTTCGTGATCATAGCCTGCTGGGTTCGTCCTTTGGACGCCTCCTCGTCGCCGTCCTCCGCCAAAGAAATGAGCACAGAGCAGGCGCTGCAAGGCTTCGCCGCCATTCGGCCCATTGATGTTCACGTCCACGTCTTCAAGACCGATCCCGCCTTCGAGGCAATGCTCGAACGACTGCATCTGAAGGTAATGAACATCCTGGTGATGGACGACACGTTGCCCTACCGCAGGGAGCTTGCGGCCCAGGTTGAGGTCGCCCGGCAGTTGGTTGCATCCAGCCACGGCCATATTGCCTGGTGCACCACCTTCGATCCCTATAAGTTCGGCAGCCCCAACTTCGATGCCAATGCCATCGAGCAGTTGAATAAAAACTTCGCCCAGGGCGCCATCGCGGTGAAGATCTGGAAAAACATCGGCATGGAATTGAAGCACAATGGCAAGTTCGTGTTTGCGGATGACCCGCAGTTCGAGCCCATCTACAAGGATATTGCGCAGCACGGCAAGACCCTCATGGCCCACCAGGCGGAACCCGACGTGGCCTGGGGTCCGCCCGATCCCTCCGATCCCTCGTGGTCTTACTACCAGGAGAACCCACAATGGTTCCTGTACAAGAAGCCGGGTTTTCCCACCAAGCAGGAGATACTGCAGGCGCGGGATCACGTCCTCGCCATGAACCCTAACCTGCGCATGGTAGGAGTTCACCTGGGGAGCATGGAAAAGAGCCTGGACAATATCGCGCGAGATTTTGACCGCTACCCCAACTTCGCCATAGATATGGCGGCGCGAATGGAGTACCTGATGCTGGCTCCGCGTGACCAGGTGCGCGCATTTCTCATTAAGTACCAGGACCGCGTTCTCTACGGCACCGATCTGGATCTGTCGCCGGATGCGAAGGTGCCCCAGGATCTGAAGGACTGGGAGTCAACCTACGCGCGAGACTGGAAGTTCCTGGCCACCGACCAGACGCTCGATTACAACGGAAAGCAAATTCGCGGCTTGAACCTTCCGCCCGAAGTTTTACGGAAGATTTTCCGCGCCAACGCCCAGCACTGGATTCCCGGTTTGTAGCCGTTCGCACTACTCCGGTTGCAGTCGGCTTCCACTCACGAGGGGCACAACCACCTGGTCAATCCAGGCTTCGTCCTCGCCCGCGGGCACGTCCTTGTACAACCACCAGTGCTCGGTGTGCTCGGCAGTTTCGCCGGGCTTCAGGATGCGCAATGGTCCCAGGGTTTCCAATTCGAGGAAGCCGGGTTCGGTGTAGGTTTCGAAATTGCAGCCAAAATCGGGATAAGTCCTTCCCGCTTCGACCGCCGCCCGCTTCACGAAAAGATGGCCGCTGCGGAAATATGCGGCCCAGCCGGAAGGATTGTAGATGCCGAGCATCTGCTCGCGAAAGCGCGCCCGGGGTGAGACCTCCGTGGTCAGCTGCAGATACTTGCTCCCCACTCTCCAGCGAGTATCTGCCAGATCGCTGTAAGACCACAGCGCCATCACGCCTTCGGGGAGCAGATGCTGTTTGCTCATGGGCTGCTTGGGAGCGAACGGCAGGATGGCGCGCCCGCCTGCTTCCATCACGGTGAGCGCCCAGGGGGCCATTTCGGTCGCCACCGCGCTCATATTTGTGATCTTGTGGACGACCGTGACGTGCGTGCCCTCGCGCGCCAGCCGCACCTCCATTTCCTTCTGCAGTCCGGTGCCAGGCGGCGCGCTTTCCACGGGCGCTGAAAACTTGGCCCCGCCGGCTAAGGGCGTGACCTGGACAGGAAAGTTATCGGGATAATAGGTGCGCTCCACTTCCGGAGACGCCCACAGACGATGGCCGGCGTAGCTGTGGTACTGGCCGTCAGCGGTGAGGCCGCTGTGTTGGTCGAATTCGTGGAGCTGGTTCTCGCCGCCGCCAAATCCGTAATAGAGGATCCGCGGGCCTACTGAGGTGAGCACCAGAAGTTCAGAGGTGCCGTTCGCAATCCGTACCACCTTGCCCCAGCCGCGATACTTCACCGTGTCTATTGCAATAGCCATCGTCTGTTGGAGTGGATAGTAGTACCACAACGCTGCGCCTCACGCTGGTGGCTTCAAAAGCAGATAACTCGCGAGTTGTACGGAACTGGCA
>DATJEH010000231.1:0-5508 GCA_035496875.1 Terriglobales bacterium
TTTGCCAGTGCTTGACGAACATCGCTTTGTCCTTCTCCGTGCCCATTACAGGAAGCGTAATCAACACCCCAGCGCATAGAAGCATCGCAAATCGCATGGGCATCTCCTTTTTAGGCAGCATTCTATGCGCTTGGGCATTAACTGGCGAGAAAAGGCCTTAGCATACTTTACAAATCCCCTTGCCCCGCCGAGGCGGAGTAGACCGGCAAAAGCAAAAATCTCTTGCCGACTTAACGCGCCGCTTCGGCCCGGCGCGGCCGCGTTCAGGGCAGAGCGGGCTACGAAGGGAAGAACTTTGTTTTCAATAAGTTCACCAATTACGAGTGTGACACTTGCTTCATTACCGAAGCTATTTGGCCGCGCCCTCCCGCCACTTTAGACTGTCTTCCGGAGGAGCGACTATGGGAAAACGCCTGCTGACCACGATGCTTGCGCTCCTTCTGGTATCCGGCTCGGCGGCGGCTCACGTCCGGACCAAGAGGCGTTCCCACAAGGCCAAAGCGGTAGCCACCCGGCAGGTGGCACAGGATACGGTGCGGACTCCTCCGCGACGGGCGCCCGAACCGATTGCTCCGCTGTCAGTTTTGCTTGTCATTCTGGCGGGAGTGGTGGCAACCGCGGTCGTCTCGTTCGCAAAGGCGCTGTCCCCGGCAAGGGAGGCTGGAGAAAAAGCGGAGATAGGGGCGCATGCCAGCCCACGCTCCCGGCCTGGACGGTCAATTGGGGTAGCCACGGCTGGACTCGCCGTTGCCCAAAGCTTCCAGGTTAACGCTCCTCAGTTTGGCAAGGCGAGGCTGGTAAGCCTGCCCTAAATATCCAGACCCAGCTGCAGGCGCGCGGCTTCGGTCATGCGCTGCGGCGTCCAGGGCGGATCGAATACCACTTCCACGTTCACTTCTTTCACTTCCGGCAGCTTCGAAAGGCGATTCTCCACGTCGGCCTTAAGAATGTTCCCCATGCCGCAGCCGGGCGCGGTCATGGTCATCTTGACGTCGAGCTTCTTGCCACCCTGCTCCACATCGCCAACTTTGCACTCGTAAACCAGCCCGAGGTCCACGATGTTGACAGGGATTTCCGGGTCGTACACCGTCTTCAGCTCTTCCCAGGCCAATTCTTCGCTGAACTTGCCGCTGGCCGCCGCCGCGCTTTCCGTCGTGGTGTGCTCGATGCCCAGCGCATCCGCATCCTTGGCGTCAATGCGGTACATGTAGCCGTACTCGGTCATGATGGTGTAGGCATTGCCCAGCGACTGCATGACCTTGGCCACCGTGCCTTCGGGAATCTGCCCGCGGATGCCGCTGGGAATTTCGGTGACTTCAACCGGACGGCTGAGTCGTATTGGCTGATAGGTGCTGCTCATAACTACTCCGTGGAGATCGTTTCCTGCTTGCCTTGCAGCGCGGCGTGCAGCGTGTGCCAGGCCAGGGTCGCGCATTTCACGCGCACGGGAAACTCGGAGACGCCGGAAAAAACCGCCAGCTTCCCCAGTTCCTCCTGGTCGCCATTGTGCCCGGCGCCGGTCACCAGCTTGTGGAATCGCTCAAAAATCTTCTCCGCCTCGGCCAGCGTCTTGCCCTTCACGCTTTGGGTCATCATGGAAGCCGAAGCCTTGGAGATGGCGCACCCGGAGCCCTGAAAGCTTACATCCTGAATTTTCTCGCCGTCCATCTTCAAATAAACCGTGAAATGATCTCCGCACAGCGGGTTGTAGCCTTCCGCCTGGTGATTGGCGTCGCCCAACTCGCGGTAGTTGCGCGGCTGCTTGCTGTGCTCCAGGATGACTTCCTGGTAAAGATCGCGCAGGTCAGCCATCAGGCAAAGACCTCCCGCACCTTGTTCAGGCCGCGCACCAGCGCGTCCACCTCCTCGCGCGTGTTGTAGAGGCCGAATGAGGCGCGCGCCGTGGCCGGCACACCAAAGCGCTGCATCACCGGCTGAGCGCAGTGATGGCCGGTGCGGATGGCGATGCCTTCCTGGTCGAGGATGGTGCCGATATCGTGCGGGTGGATGGGCTCGAGTACAAAGGAAAGCACGCCCGTCTTCTCCCGCGCCGTGCCGATCAAGCGCACGCCGGGCACCGCCGACACCTGCTCCGTGGCATAAGCCAGCACCTCCTGCTCGTGTGCGGTGATGTTCTCAATGCCCAGGCGGCTCACATACTCCAGCGCGGCGCCCAGGCCGATGGCGCCTTCCATGTGCGGCGTGCCCGCTTCGAACTTGTGCGGCAGCTTGTTGTAGAGCGTCTTCTCGAAGGTGACCGAACTGATCATGTCTCCGCCGCCCTGGTAGGGGGGCATGGCGTCCAGCAGGCTGGTCTTGCCGTAGAGAACGCCAATGCCCGTGGGACCGTAAATCTTATGTCCGGAAAAAGCGTAAAAGTCGGCGTCCAGTTCGCGGACATCCACTTTCAGGCGCGGGGCCGCCTGCGCGCCATCCACCAGCACCGGAACGCCCTGCTGGTGCGCCAATTCAACGATGCGTCGCACCGGGTTAATGGTGCCGAGCGCATTGGACACGTGTCCGAGCGCCACCAGCCTGGTCTTGGGTCCCAGCAGCTTTTCGTACTCTTCCAGAATCAGTTCGCCGCGGTCATTGATAGGAACCACCCGCAGCCGCGCGCCCTTTTCCTGGCACAGCATCTGCCAGGGCACGATGTTGGAGTGGTGTTCCATGGCGGTGATGATGATTTCGTCGCCGGCCGCTACATTGTGCCGCCCATAAGTTTGCGCCACCAGGTTGATGGCCTCAGTGGTGCCGCGCACGAAAATGATTTCTTCCGGCCGGGCCGCATTCAGGAAGCGCTGCGCTACGCCGCGCGCGCGCTCGTAGGCTTCGGTAGCGCGCTCGGAGAGCAGGTGCACACCGCGGTGCACGTTGGAGTTTTCCTCGCTGTAGTAGCGAATAATCGCGTCCAGCACCTGCTGCGGCTTTTGCGTCGTGGCGGCATTGTCCAGATATACCAGCGGTTTGCCGTGTACTTTCTGCGCCAGGATGGGAAAGTCGCGGCGCACGCGCTGCACGTCGTAGCCGGCGTGAGCAGCCGCGGGAGACGGACCAAAATCGGTGTAGGTGTTGGCGGCGGTTGTCATCCTACTTCCTCCCAGTGCGGGGCGCGGTCAGGGGCGCCTTTGCCGTGTTCGGGACTACCCGGCTTGATGTGGAAGAGCCATTCGTTGACCAGTTCCTCAACGCGAGTGCGCGCCGGCCCCGGCTTCATGCGCTCCAGGCACTCGCTGGCGAAGGCAAGCAGCAGCAGGCGGCGTGCCGCGGGCTCATCAATGCCGCGCGAGCGCAGGTAAAACAGTTCGTCTTCTTCAATCTGGCCGATGGTGGCGCCGTGCGTGCACTTCACGTCGTCGGCGTAGATTTCCAGCTGCGGCTTGGTGTCAATTTGCGCATCGTCAGAGAGCAGCAGGTTGCGGTTGGTCTGTTTGGCGTCTGTCTTCTGTGCGTCCTTGTGGACAATGATGCGCCCGTGGAAAACTCCGCGCGAGTGACCGTCCAGAATGCCGTTATAGAACTGGCGGCTGCCGCAATGCGGGCTGGCGTGCTCCACCAGCATGTAGTTATCCATGTGCTGGCGGCCGTTGCCAATGAACAAGCCATTGATCAGGCAGTCCGCGCCTTCGCCCGCCAGCACTGGGTGGACGTTGTTGCGCACCAGGCCACCTCCCAGCAGCACAGAGTGGGAGGCTACGTTGGCGCTGCGCCCCTGCTGCAAGCGCAAGGTCGAAACGTTGTAGGCGTCGGTGTGCTCGCGCTCGATCAGGTAATGCGAGAGCACGGTGTGCTCGCCGGCAACCAGTTCGGTAGCGGCATTGGAGAAGGCCACGCCTCCGCCCAGTGAAACGTAATCCTCGACGACGGTGGCTTGGCTGTCTTCCTCGGCAATAATCAGGTTGCGCGGATGGGTCATCAGCGGCGCGTCGCTGGCCGTGGTAACAAACAGCAGGTAAACCGGCGCTTCCAGCACCGTGCCACGGCCGATGTGCACATAGGCGCCGTCTTCCAAAAAGGCGGTGTTCAGGGCGCAGAAAACATCACGCTGGGTATTGAGATACTGCCCCAGGTGCTTTTCCAGCGGCTTGGGATCGCGGCGGATTTCTTCCGCCAGGCTGCCTACGCTCACGCCCTTGGGCAGCGAGGACACGAAAGAAAGTTTCGCGTCGAACCTGCCATTTACGAACACCAGCTGGCATGCCGCACCCGGCAGGCGATAAGGCTCGATCTGCTGCGCGCTGACCTTGGCTGCAGCTTCCGGCAAGCGAAACGCCGTCTGCGCAATCGCCGACACGTTGGTGAAGCGCCAGTCTTCATCGTGGGTGGTGGGAAATCCCACCTCGCAGAAACGCGCAAACGAGTCTTCGCGCAGCTTGCGCAGCCAGCCCTGGTTCTGCCCCGGCGCGCGCTTGGCAAACTCGGTGAACATTTCCAGGTAGTTGCCCAGCTCCCGGGATGTGGTCGCGATGTTGCTCATTTCTTCTTCGCTCCTCACGCGGTCGCTTCCGCTTCCACCCAGCTGTAGCCCTTGTCTTCCAGTTCCAGGGCCAATTCTTTGCCGCCGGACTTCACGATCCTGCCGTCCACCAGCACATGCACGAAGTGGGGCACGATGTAGTTCAAGAGCCGCTGGTAGTGGGTGACCACCACCATGGCGCGCTCCGGGCTGCGCAGCGCGTTCACGCCATTGGCCACGATCTTGAGCGCGTCAATATCCAGGCCGGAATCGGTCTCGTCCAGGATGGCAAGCTTGGGTTCCAGCACCGCCATCTGCAGAATCTCGTTGCGCTTCTTCTCGCCGCCGGAAAAGCCCTCGTTCACCGAGCGGTTCATGAGCTTGTCGTCCATATCCAGCAGCTTCATCTTCTTCTTGAACATGGGAATGAAGTCCATGGCGTCGAGCTCATCCTCGCCGCGATACTTGCGCACCGCGTTCAGCGCCGAGCGCAGAAAGTAAGCATTGCTGATGCCGGGAATTTCCACCGGGTACTGGAAGGCCAGGAACACGCCCTCGCAGGCCGCCTCTTCCGGCTTCATGGCCAACAGGTCTTTGCCGTTGTAGAGCACTTCGCCCTGGGTGACCTGAAAGCTCTCCCGCCGCGCCAGCACTTGCGCCAGCGTGCTCTTGCCCGAACCATTCGGACCCATGATGGAGTGCACTTCGCCGGCATTAATGGTCAGGTCAATGCCTTTGAGAATCTCGTGGTTCTCCACTTTTACATGAAGATTTCTGATTTCTAATAGTGCCATGCTTTCCTCGTAAGAAAATTTTGACTGTCATCCTGAGCGAGGACTTCAGTCCGAGTCGAAGTTGAGCCGCTTTGCGGGCGTCGGAGCCCGCAGGCGAAATCCCGAGCACCGCGAGGGAGCTCCAAAGCCTTCCAGCGGCCCTACCCCACGCTGCCTTCCAAGCTCACGCTCAACAGCTTCTGCGCCTCCACGGCAAACTCCATGGGCAGCTCGCGGAACACCTGCTTGCAGAAGCCGTTCACGATCATGGAAACCGCG
>DATJEH010000232.1:0-4981 GCA_035496875.1 Terriglobales bacterium
CATGACCTTCTTCGGCGAGTATCGCGGTTCGGGAAGCCACGGCTATGAGCATGCCGGCCACGCCCACCCCACGCTGGCCAGCGCCAAGGACGTGCTGGCGGAAATTGTGGTGCCCGCCGAATTCGTCAGCACGGTCATGAGCAACATCATCGAGCGCAGCGGCATGGTGGTGAGCTTCGAGGAGCGCGGCGGCATGACCATCCTCCAGGCCAGCGTGCCCGCCGCCAATATGACGCATTACGAAGAATGGCTGCGCGAACACACCAGCGCCCGCGGCACCTGGTCGGAGCGCGCGCCCGAAAAGGAAGGCAAGGCGGAAGTGCTGGTGCGCCCCTTAGCCATGCAGACCGAGCACCGTGGTCACATCCACGAAAGCCCCCGGGTCATGCTGGTGCCCATGGTGATCCTGGCCATTCTGGCGGTCGTAGGTGGCTACATCGGCGTGCCCAAAGCTCTGGGCGGCCACAATCGCTTCGACCACTTCCTGGCGCCCGTGTTCACGACCGCCGCCGGCGCGCTGCCCTCGGGAAGCAGCGAGGCTGTCCCGGAGGCTGCCGCCAGCCGTTCGGAACTCATCGCCACCGCCGTTTCCATCGTGATGGCCTTTCTCGGCTTATTTTTCGCCTGGCTGCTTTATTACAAAAAGCGCGACCTGCCGGACCGAATTGCCGCCGGACTGGGCTGGCTCTACAACACCGTGCGCGACAAGTTCTACGTGGATGAGATCTATCAGGCGGCGATCGTTACGCCGCTGGTGAAGGGCTCGGAGCTGGTGCTGTGGCACGGCGTGGACGTGGCCGGCATTGATGCCACCGCCGACGACAGCGCCGAGACGGCACGCTCGCTTTCCGACAAATTCCGCCACATGCAGTCCGGCAATGTACGCTCTTACGCCGCCTGGGTGGCGGTGGGAGCGGCGGTGGCTATCGCCTACATGATCTGGATGGGAGTTCGATGAGCGGTTCCGCCTGGAATACGTGGATTCTGACGCTGGTCACCTTTATCCCGCTGGCGGGAGCGGCGCTGTTGCTGCTTTTTCCGCGGCGCGAGCGCGACATCAAGTGGTTTGCTCTGCTGGTTTCGCTCATCACCTTCGCTCTCTCCCTGCACCTTCCCACTTATTTCGCGCGCAACCAGCCCGGCTTTCAGTTTGAAATCAACATTCCCTGGATCCCCACCCCCAACATTCACTACCACCTGGGAGTGGACGGCATCTCCATGTGGCTGGTGGTGCTCACCGCCTTCCTCACGCCTTTGTGCGTGCTCATCTCCTGGAAGTCGGTGCACGAGCGGGTGAAGGAATTCTTCATCCTCATGCTGGTGTTGGAGACGGCGCTGCTCGGCGTTTTCGTCGCCCTCGACCTCTTCCTCTTTTACTTCTTCTGGGAATTCACCCTCATCCCGATGGCGCTCATCATCGGCATGTACGGCCACGAACGGCGCGTTTACGCGGCGGTGAAGTTCTTCCTCTTCACCATGATCGCCTCCGCCTTCATGCTGGCCTCCATCATCTTCCTGTACGCCAAGACCGGCAGCTTCGATTACGTCACCATTCAGAGCGCGGTGCGCGATGGCGCCAGCTTCGGCATCAGCGGCCACGCCTTAGGCTGGCTGTTCCTGGGATTCTTTGTCGCCTTCGCGGTAAAGGTGCCTATCTTCCCCCTGCACACCTGGTTGCCAGACGCCCACTTTGAAGCGCCCACCGCCGGCTCCGTCATGCTGGCCGGCGTGCTGCTGAAAATGGGCACCTACGGCTTGCTGCGCTTCAACCTGGGGCTTTTCCCCGACCAGGCCCGCCAGAACCAGTCCTGGATTATGGTGCTGGCCATCATCGGCATCATTTATGGTGCGCTGGTCGCACTGGTACAGCCCAACCTCAAAAAACTGATCGCCTACTCCTCGGTCAGCCACTTGGGGTTCGTGGTGCTAGGCATCTTCAGCTTCACCCAGTTAGGGGTGGACGGCGCGGTTTACCAGATGCTGAACCACGGCGTTTCCACCGGCGCGCTGTTTATGCTGGCGGGCATTATTTATGAGCGGCGCCACACTTTCGACATTAAGGAATTTGGCGGGCTGGCCACGCCTATGCCCATTTTCGCCGCTTTCTTTCTTTTCATAACCCTTTCTTCGGTGGGATTGCCCTTGCTCAACGGATTTGTCGGCGAGTTCCTTGTCCTTAGCGGCGCCTTCCAGGCCAAGATGATCTGGGGCATCCTGGCCGCCTCGGGCGTGATCTGGAGCGCCTGTTACCTGCTCTGGATGTATCAGCGCGTTTTCTTTGGCAAGGTAAAACATACGATCAACAACACTCTGCCTGACTTGAGCGCCCGCGAGCGCACCGCGCTATGGCCGGCTTCCATTGCCGCCCTGGCCATGGGCGTGGCTCCGGTGCTCTGGCTCAGCTTCATTGACCCGGCGGTGCACAGCGTGCTCATGCCGCTGGCCCAGACCACGGCCCAGGTGGTGCGCTGATGTTGACCACCGCAGATTACATCCGCATCCTGCCGGAAATCGTGCTCACCCTCTTCGGGTTGATCGTGATGTTCGTGGACCCGTTACTGCCGGAAGACCGCAACGTGAAGCCGCTGGGCATCATCGCGCTGGTCGGCGCGCTGGGCGCGGTAGCCGCCAGCATCTACCAGATGCGCTATGCCGGGCCCGCCTTCTGGAATTTCGTTATCGTTGACAACTTCAGCATCTTTTTCCACCTGCTGGTCACTATTGCCGCCGCCCTGGTCATCATGGCCTCGTTCGAGTACCTGCGGGTGCAGGAAATCCGCGCCGGCGAATATTTTGGGCTCATCCTGTTCGGCACTGTGGGCATGGCCATCATGTCCTCGGCTGTGGAATTGGTGCTGATTTTCATTGCCCTGGAAATTTCTTCCATCTCTACCTACATCCTGGCCGGATTCCGCCGCCGCGACGCGGGCAGCGTGGAGTCCTCGCTGAAATACTTTCTGCTGGGCTCCTTCGCCACCGCTTTCTTTCTCTACGGCATCGCCCTGATGTTTGGCGCCACCGGCTCTACCGACATTCCCCAGATCGCCAGCGCCCTGCGCCTGAATGGTGCGCCGCTCATGGCCTACGTGGCCTTTGCCCTGATATTCGTGGGCCTGGGTTTCAAAATCGCCTCCGCTCCCTTCCACGTCTGGACGCCCGACGTTTACGAAGGCGCGCCCTCCCCGGTGGTGGCCTTCATGTCCACCGCCCCTAAGATGGCGGTATTCGCCGTGCTGCTGCGGATTCTGTTCGTCACCGAAGGGCCGTCGCTGCTAGTGCACTCGCGTCCCGTGTGGTTCTGGTGGGTGTGGGCTTCGGCGGCAGTCTCCATGACCCTGGGCAATCTGGGCGCGCTGGTGCAGAACAACGTCAAGCGCATGCTGGCTTACTCGGCCATCGCCCACGCCGGATACCTGCTGGTGGCCTTTGCGGCCGCGCCGGAGGCCGGCATCTCGGCTGCCATGTTCTACGCCGCCTCCTACACGGCTATGAACCTGGGCGCCTTCATCGTGGTCAGCCATTTCGCGAACGCGGGCGAGCGCTACGTCACCCTCGATGACTACACCGGCCTGGGCCGTCGCTCGCCCCTGCTGGCGATGACCCTTACTATCTTTTTGATTTCGTTGATTGGGATTCCGGCCACCGCCGGCTTCTTCGCCAAGTTCTACGTCTTCAGCGCCGCGTTGAAGGCCAATCTGGTTTGCCTGACCATCATTGCGGTGGTCAACAGCGCCATCGGCGCTTACTACTACCTGCGCGTGATTGTGGCGATGTACATGCGCGAGCCCACTCAGGAAATTCCCGTCATGAGAGTGCCCGTAGGCGTAACTGCTACCCTGCTGTGTAGCGCCGCCGCCGTTATTTATTTGGGGATCCTGCCCGGCCGGGTGCTGGAGTTCGCCACTCGCTCCGCGCAGAGCCTGCTGCGTTAGCCTTTGCGGCTATTTCCGAAGAGACATCGCCTGCCAAACCGCCGCCCTTGTGGCGCGGGCGGCCCCGCGCCAGTTGCGGCAAACCGGTCCGCTCCTCCAGGGAGAGACTGCGCGCCTCACCTTGTTCGAGCCCTCAGTTTGCCGCGTTCGTATCGGGGTGAATCAAACGCACTGGAATCGCTCCCGGCCCGGATGCTAGCGACCCTGGACCACTCCCACTGCCATTTCCCGTGCAGGAGTTGGTCATGCTGATGAACTGGGCGGAAACGTATTTGTTGCTCCCATTAAGCGTTATCGAATCAATGAATATCTGTGCAAAACCGGCAACAGGTATGGTTTGGGTGCTGCCATTAATCGGTGGATAGCCGGTGGGAGGAGCGGAGCAGTCGTCCCAAATGGCCATGGTGACCACAGAAGGACTGGAACTGTAATAAGTGTTTCCTGGGACGTAGTAGTAGTGCCCAATAATATAAGGCGAGGGCCATGTCCAGTCATTGTTGACGCCCAGCTGCCCGATCAGGGTCTGTACCGGGGGTGGCTGCCCCCTCCCCACATCCCCCACGGTGGCCCCGGTTTTCGGTCCCATCAGTGTGTTGCACGTAATCTGCACGCTGTTGCAGCTCAAAATCCAGGAGGAAAGGTCAGAGGCCGGATAGCCAATAGAGACCGGGTCAATCAGCCCCCATTGTGAGGCAGCACAATTCGTCGAATTGACGCAAAGCCCTCCACCGCCATTTCCGTTGCCGTTGCCGTTTCCACCTCCGCCTCCGGTTGACTGCCACAATGTAATTGAGTCGCCCACGTTCGGCGTGGGATTCGTGCAAGAGCCGCCATAGAGCGCCGATTTGGTGATCCACAGCGGCCGCAGGCAGGTCGTACCCCCCACACTGCCAGGCGCCGCTTCTCCAATGGCGTGCGCGCCGATGGGAACCTGCCGCCACTTCTGCCCCAGAATCCTGAGGAAGAATGTAGGCACGGTGGCATTCACATCCACCCGCACCCGGTAAAATCCGGCGGGCGCTGCGGGAAAGCTTACCGCCACATTGGAA
>DATJEH010000233.1:0-4722 GCA_035496875.1 Terriglobales bacterium
GAGCGTGCCGTCCGGGGCGGCAGCGTGCGGGCGCCTTTTTCCGCCCACGCGAAACAGGTCAATGACAATCCACAGATACAAAATCAGCCCCAGCATTCCGTGCTGCACGGCGATCTCCAGATACGTGTTGTGAAAGAAGAAGGCGGATTGACGAAAGTCGTGGACGCGCTTCGCCAACTCGGATTGCAGGTCGCTCGTTCCCCAGCCGGCGAGCGGTTTTTCCAGAAACATTTCCAGGCCGGTCTGGTACATCACCACTCGGAATTCCACCGGGCTGCGCTCTTCCAGGCGGTCGAAGAAAGAAGTATTGGTGTCATCGAAACTGAGAACGGTCAGCAGACCCACTCCTCCGGCCAGGATCAGAAGGAGGCAGGCGCGGCGAACCCGCCGGCTGGAAGACAGGAAAATCAAAGCGGGGATGCAGCCGGCGAACGACAGCCAAACCGCCCTGGTCCGGGTTGCGAGGACCGCCAGCGGCAGCGCAATCAGGAACAACAGCGCAGACAAGCCCTTCAATCGTCCGCGGCGGAATGAGTCCAGCGCGATCAGCCCCAGCAGGTTCAAGGTGACGCCATTTGCCACCGCTTGCAGGAACGGCCCGCGGGCGCGATCGGCGTGAATGCCAAGACTTTCGTCGAGGATGAAGCGCGGGAAGATGAGCGCTTTGACGCCGCAAAGAAACAGGATCGCAATCACACATAAGTAGCCCAGGACGACCAACGCGAAGGTTTCCAGGCGGCGCAGCGAGGCCGCGTCGTCGAACACCGATCCTGCCAGGTGATAGAGCGCGAAGGGCACGACCCACTTGGCGGCAAACACGCTCCAACTCTGGGCGTCATACGGCTGGGCAAGAAGGCTGCCCAGTGCCAGCAACAACAACCCGGCCATGGGCCACATGGCAGGAGCGGCGATGGTCAATTGCCGGCGCAGCACCAGCGCCCGCAACAGCACCACAGCCAGGAGAAGCAGAAAAGCAATGCGGTCCAACCAGTAAAACTGCATGTCTGGAGGACGGAAGAGCATGATGGTGAGGGTTGCGAGAAACAGCATTGCGGGCGCCGCCATCAGGGCATGGAGGGGGCGGAATGCGGCGGCTAGGGTCCAGTGCGCCAGGGCGGGGACGGAATTTCGCAGCGTGATTTGTCCGCTCGAGGCCAATCTAGGCGCCGCTTCCATGCAGGACCACGAACATCGTCTTCCACAGAATCCAGAGGTCCAGTCCCAGACTCCAGTGCTCGATATATTCCAGGTCGAGGGCCATGTTCCGCTGGAACGATGGGTCGCGGCGGGCGGTGACTTGCCATAACCCGGTGATCCCCGGGGTCACGTCGAGGCGCCGCAGATGCTCCAGGCGATATTGCTCGAAGTCGTCGAGGGGATGCGGCCTGGGGCCGACCATGCTCATCTCGCCCCGCAACACGTTCCACAACTGCGGCAGTTCATCCAGGCTATAGCGCCGGAGAAACCGGCCGACGCGGGTGATGCGAGGGTCGGCGGCGATTTTGAAGCACGGGCCCCGGCGCTCGTTCTCTGCGCGCAGTCCATCTTTCAACTTGTCGGCATCGCAGACCATGGTGCGGAATTTGTAGCAAATGAATCTTCGTCCCTTAAGGCCTACGCGTTTGGCCTGGTACAGCACTGCTCCCGGCGAGGCGACCTTGATCGCCAGGGCGACCGCGGCCAGCAAGGGCGCAGCCGCCAGCAAGGCAACCGCAGACAGCGTGATATCGAGCACGCGCTTCCAGAACAGGCCGGACGCCGGAGCTTTCTCTTCGTGCAGGGTCAGTACGGGCACGTCCCCGAAATACTGCAGGGCCAGCTGACCTGGTTGATGGCGCGGTTCATGGGCCAACTCGCAGTCATAGTCATAAAGATCAGGAACGACCCGGATGTTGAGCCGGTTGCGGCGGGCTTCGCGGACCACCCATTTCGCCAGGTCACGCCGGTCAGGAATCGCCAGGATGACTTCGTCCACGAATTCGCGGCGCGCGATGCGGGCAAGATTTTTCACCCGGCCGAGCACATCGCCCGCCACCAGTTCGCTTTCGTCCAGGAAGCCCACGACGGCGCGGCCGTCGATGTGCTTCCGCTCCAGGATTGCGGCCAATCTGCGTCCCATGGGCCCTGCTCCCACAATCAGGACATTCCGGGCTTGCCCGCGCTCGCGGCGTCGAGGCGCGGGCTGCTCCTGCCCGGCTAACCATTCGAATCCGGAGCGTGGCGCGGCCAACGCCCCGTTCCATGCGATGGACTGCAGATTTTTTGCTGGAACCGGCCGGGCCCGGCCGCGAAAGCCTTCCGGATTGAACGGCGCCGGGAAGGACATGTTAGACCGGCTCCAGTTCGTATCCTTCAAGGGTGACCGCCACCGATCGCTGAATGCATTCCATCGAAATGACCAGGGTTTTCTGGGTGCTTTGCGCCAGGATGCCTTCCAGACCGTCGAGGCATCCGCCTCGAATCCGGACACGCTGGCCAACTTTCAGAAATGGATGCAGGGCGCACGGAAGGTTCTGCGCCAGCAGACAGCGCAGGCCGTCAATCTGCCGGGCAGGAATCGGACTCGCATCGCCGCGGACCTGCACAAACCCCATGACCCCTTCGGTGCGCAGGACACTGGTGCGCCACGAAGCTGACGGCTGCAACCGCACAAAGACGTATCCCGAGAACAGGGGAAGAGAAATGACCTTTTGACGGTCACTCCAGCGATGCGTTTCGTTCAAGAGAGGAAGAAAAACCTCGACGCCTTTGCCTTGCAGGTGCGAGGCAACCTTGCTTTCGAAACGGTATCGGGTCTGCACCACGTACCAGGGCGCGGTTGAAGATGTTCCTTCCCCCGGAGTGGCCGGCAGCAACCGGTTGGGGTAGGTTGTCATGGAAAGCGAGTGGGTATCGGACGAAGCTCTGCTATTTGAGTCCCATTCGAATTGACTGCCTGTTTTCCGCAAAATACTTCACAACTAAAGACTGCCTGGAACGAAACCCAATGATTCAAGTGGGTGCCCCACCCTCGTCTCTCCGTCTTGTGGAGAGACAGGGTGGGAGTTCGTCACTGCATCCCTGTCAGACGCCGGCGCCGCTTCGATCCCTCTCTACAGTCTCCGGTAAATCTCTTCCGGAATAGGAAAGGTCCGCCCGCTCAAAACCGATCCCAACAGGCGCGCGTTGGTGGCCTGCAGCACCTGGACTGCTCTCTGGGCCGCAGCCCGCCGGGTCGAATTCGCCTCCAGTACCAGAATGACTCCGTCGCTCAGGTAGCCCAGCAACGCGGCGTCGCTGCACAGCGTGGCCGGAGGACCGTGAACGATGGTGTAGTCGAATTCGAGCCGCAGTTCCCTAAGTCTTCCCGGCAGCCACTCCACCGAAAGCCCGGCCTCGTTTTCGCCCATGAACATTTCGCGCGGCACGCGCCACAAGTGGCTGGAAACACGCCGCGCGGTGTCGCGCAAGGGCCTGAGGCCGGACGGACGATACACCGGCCGCGAGGTTTCATAGTCCCCGTTCTCTTCGTTGGATTGCAGGTGGGCCTCGACCAGCGCGACATTTCCCGGAATCTGGGCGGCCAGCACTTGCCCCACCCGCAAACAGATTCCGGCAACATCGCCATCTTCGACGGCGCAGAAGACGACTTGCCGGGCGGGCTTTGGCCAGCCCGGAAGAAATACCTGCCGCACCAGGCTGCGAAGCTGCTCTTCGCCGAAGCGATCGGGGCTCCACGCAATCGATTCGCGCACCGCTGACGTCTGCGGCTGGGTTGCTTCCGTCTCGAAAATGTCGCCCGCCAGTGCGTGTTCCAGCAGATCCGGCCGTGTGCTCATCGATTTTCCTCCTTACGCACTCACCTGGGTAGCGATGCGAGGACCGGTACGCCCAGATAGTCCACAACTTCATCCGGAGTCCTGAAGCCCGGATTCAGATAATCAGCCGTAAAGGCGAGGCCGGTACTCAGCGTGCTTCCGAGCATTACGCCGATCAGGCCAAACACCCACCCCGCCCGGACTGGCAGCGCCGGGACCCTCGGTTCTTCAGCAATGGTGACGTTCAGAATTCCGCCCTGGTCGAGCGCGTTTTCGATCCTCGCCTCTTCGCGTTTATTCACGTACAGCAGATATTTCTCCTCCGCCACCTTTAATTCCGCCAGCAACTCCCCTTGCCGGAGGGCGTTCCCGCCGAGCCGCTGGGCGACCTCGCGATAGCCTGTTACCTGGATGCGGACCGCCTGTCCATGGGCCTCGAGCGCGCCCAATTCCACCTGTGCCTTGATCAGTTCGGATTTGGCCCATTCGTGATTGGGCTCCTGGTTGGTGGTCTCATCGCGCAGGGGCGAATGCTCCTCGCCCAAAATGCTGGCCTTGGTCTCGGCGATTTGCTGATCGATTTGCTGCACCAGGCGGTACGAGGGCTGGAACTTGGTCAGCAGCTCAGTCCGCTTCAGTTGCAGTTCCAGAAGTTTTGACTTCATTTTTTCCGTCAATTGCGGGTTGTCGGAGTTCCGGATCACGGTCAAAGTCCGTTCCGGCAGCGACCTCAGCTTGGATTCCAGGTCGCGGATGCGCCGCCGGGTCTCAACGATCGTCACCTGGGTCTGGCGATCGTTCGCTTCGGCATCACTGAGCTTCTGCAATGCCATGTCGCGCTCCTGCGCCGCCGAAACCACGCCCTGATCGCTGCTGAAGTCCATCAGGCGGAACTCCGCATCCAGCAAACCGCGCCGGGACTGCG
>DATJEH010000234.1:0-3188 GCA_035496875.1 Terriglobales bacterium
ACGGCTTTTTCGCCAGAGCCTCGAGTTGCATAACAGGATCCGAAAGTGTCTTCATCATTTTGGGGGTTGCTCAGCGAAGGCATGCAAACCAGCATTCAAACACTTCGCGTCGGCGATCTCGTAATTGGCGTAGTCAATGGCGCGGCCGGCACGGCCTCCAAACCGAAACGTACTGCCGGGATTGCGTGCTGGAAACCAGAAATCGCCTAGTTCTCCAAAGTCTTTCCAGGCATCCAGCTTGCAGGCCAAGACCTCCTGAACTGTTGCCGCTGCTGCATCGGCCTGATTGAGCTACGAAAAGACATGGCGGAGAGGGGGGGATTCGAACCCCCGATACAGGTTTTGGCCCGTATAACGGTTTAGCAAACCGCCGCCTTCAGCCACTCGGCCACCTCTCCGCGGGGATTGTCCAGCAACAGTTTACCATCTTCGCTCACGTGCTAAGGCACTTACGTTGGGCGGCGAAACCG
This sequence comes from Terriglobales bacterium, assembly GCA_035496875.1. Lineage (GTDB taxonomy): Bacteria > Acidobacteriota > Terriglobia > Terriglobales > Acidobacteriaceae > JAICWP01. The sequence goes on from DATJEH010000234.1 coordinate 471, forward strand.
GCGGAGCCGACTCGCCACGCCGGCAATCCCGTTCACGGGCATGTCGGGTCAGGCCGCGCTTGCCGCCGCCATGTTAAAAAGGAAGCATGGACTGGAAGACTGAAATCCAGGCGGCGGAAAAGCGCATCCGGCCGCATGTGCTGGAGACCCCGCTGGAGCGCTCCCCTTATCTCAGTCAGAGGGGCGGGGCCAACGTCTACCTCAAGTTGGAGCATCTGCAGCACACCGGCTCGTTCAAGCTGCGTGGCGCCAGCAACAAGCTGTTGTCGCTTTCTCCCGACCAGCTCAGCCGGGGCGTGATTGCCGCCTCCACCGGCAACCATGGCATGGCGGTTTCCTATGCCGCCAGCAAGCTGGGCGCCAGGGCCACGATTTATATGAAAGAGGGCACGCTGCCGGAGAAGGTTGATTTGATCCGAGGTTTTGGGGGCGCCACCGTGTTCCACGGCGAGAACCCCGTGCACGCGGAAAATAAGGCGCGCGAGGCGGCGCGGCAAAACGGCCAGGTGTTCATCTCGCCCTACAACGATCCGCAGGTCATAGCCGGGCAGGGAACCCTGGGGGTGGAGTTGCAGCGCCAGTTGCCGCACATGGATGCGGTGTTCATCTCCGTGGGCGGCGGCGGGCTCATTTCCGGCATTGGCAGCTATCTGCGGGCGGTAAACAGCAAAGCTAAAATCGTGGCCTGCTGGCCGGAGAACTCACGCGTTATGTACGAATGTATGAAGGCGGGACGGGTGATTGAATTTCCAGAAAAAGAAACACTTTCCGACAGCACCGCCGGCGGCGTCGAAGAAGGCGCTATTACGCTCGAACTCTGCCGCAGCCTGATTGACGACTGCGTGCTGGTTTCAGAGGCCGGCATTCTGGCCGCTATGAAGCTCGTCCTGGAGAAGGAGCGCTGGACGGTAGAAGGAGCGGCCGCGCTGCCCGTCGCCGCCTACCTGCAGGAAGCGAAGAACTACTCCGGCCAGAACGTGGCCATTCTTCTCTGCGGACGCAATATCCCGCTGCAGAGACTGCGGGCGGCACTGAGTGCTTAGCGAAGAGCAATCGCTATTTGCCGGCTGCGCTCTTGCGCGCCCAATTGCAACCGAAGCCCGCAACCAGCTCATCCAGCTTGGCGAAGATACGCGAATTATCCTGCGCCGGGTAGGTCGCCAACTTTTCGCGGTATTCATCCAGGTTAAATAGAAACGATTCGATGCGTTCCTTGTTCAAGTCGTCCCACCACGCGCCGTAGCCCATCTTCTGAAGGTAATAAGCATTGAACACCTGCTCGAATTGGCGCTTCAGCGGCCAAGCCAGGTAAGGCTTGCGCAGGTGCAGGGCTTCGCTGAGAAGAGAGAATCCGGAGTTGGCCAGCACCGCCTTGCACCCGGCCAGGTCCACCAAAAAACCCTCCAGGCTGGGCTTGCGGAAGATCAGGTTAGCCTCTTCGCCTTCGCGGTCGAAGCCGTAGCAGACGAAGCGCTGGCGAATCCGGCCGAGCAGCTCCACCAGCTCCGCGGAGGGCGAAGTCACGTACACCAGCACGTAGTCTCCGGTTGTGCCTTTGGCCTGCAGGACTTCCCGGCGAAGGATGGGAGGGAAAAGGAAAGTATTCCTGCGGCGGACCAGCGCGTCGAAGAACGAAATGACCAGGTAGGCGTCACAGTCGTGCGTCATCATCCGGGTCACCAGTTTGGCTGCGGCAGCGGCACTGGCGTACTTGCGCGGATAGGAAGTCTGCGCGCGCGTGAGCAGGTGCTGGTTGTCAATGGAAACTACCGGCAGGCCTTGGTGGTGGGCCACGCGGCAGGAGAGCGGCTCAAAATCGGTGATGACCAGGTCAATGGCCCACTGCTCCGAAAGACGTGTGAGCTCCTTAATGCTTCTGGCCGCGCGTGGCGCCTTCAGCAGGTTGCCAATGATTGTCTTGCGATAGCGCACGCGGTTGCGCACGTAGGCCAGGCGCAAACCATAAATTTCGCTGACTTCGAACTCGGATTTGAGATTGCGCAAGCCGCGGTCGAAGGAGACGACGTGCATCCTGTGCCCCTGCCGTTGCAGGTGGGTGATGATTTCTTTGGCGCGAGTGGAGTGGCCCGAGCCTTCGCCGTTCACCCCGTAAAGAATGTTAGCCATGAATACGGCTGATTGTAGGGGGAAGGGGGAGGCGAAAGCTATCAGGAATCGCGCGGCCCGCGGCTGTGCGGGCGGCGCAGCTCGCCTGATTCTCAGCTTGAGGGCCGCCCCACGGTGTATATCGAATCAGCGCCCGGCAGCAGCGGCGGCAGCCTTCTGCGGCATCAGCGCGGCAATCGCTTCCAGCAGCTTTTCCGAGGTATAGGGCGAATCAATTTCCTTATCCACGCTGGGATGTCCATGGGTGGAATGCAGCACCAGTACCTTGGTGGCCTGGTTGGCCTTCTTCACCATGTAAGGCAGGTGATGGCGGTCATTCTTGTTCAACGTGTCGCCCAGGATTACCAGGTCATAACTCTTGCGGCGCACCGATTCCTCCACCGCTTTGCGACCAGTGACCTGGTCAACCGTGTGCCCGACTTTTTGTATCTGCGCGGCCTGCGAGGCAAGCAGTTCAAGGTCATCTTCTGCGTACAAAATGGAAAGCTGAGCTGGTTTAGGCATGGCTTGGTTGTGTGGAACGTCTCCGGGAGGCACAGTACCAAGTGCGCACCACCTCGGAAACGTCACCAAAGACCAAGCCCCCGCAGG
>DATJEH010000235.1:0-9746 GCA_035496875.1 Terriglobales bacterium
AGCTCCGGGGCACCCCGTTCCGGCCCTCGCCGAGGGTCCTGCCGGAACCCCCGCCGAGCCTCCGCTCGAAAGCACGTTCCTCGCGCCGGATGAGGAATACTCTACCCCGCGCAAGTTGCACCTGGTAAGGCGCTCGTAAGCAAGAATGTCTCATAGTCCCATTTTGGAATACTGCTGCGCAGTATCACACCGAGCTTTGACCGTGCTCACAGACTGACCGAGCCAGTTGAACGCATTCTTAGTTGCATGAATGAAAGAAGAAGGAGTCCATATGCCAATCGTTCCCAGCAAAGTTGCGAAACGGTTAGCGACGGGGCTCAAGCAGTTTCAGTCGGTCGTCACATCAGCAAAGGCGCGTGACGTCAACGAGTCGGATACCGTAATTCTGATGACGGACATCCTGTCCGAGCTATTTGGATATGAGAAATATTCCGAGCTGACGTCTGAAATTTCAATTAGGGGAACGTCGTGCGACCTAGCCACGAAGCTAAACGGTGAAATTCAGTTCCTAATTGAAGCGAAGGCTGTTGGGTCTGACCTAAAAGACACACATACCCGGCAAGCGATCGAGTACGCCGCCAATGAGGGAATTGACTGGGTGGTACTAAGCAATGGGTGGCTATGGCGTGTTTACAAGGTCACATTCAGTAAACCGGTAGACCATGAATTGGTCGTTGAGTTCGATCTCCTCACCCTGGACCCTAAGTCACCCATTGACTTGGAGATCCTCTACCTGTTGGCGAAGGAAGGGTGGAGCAGGTCGGCACTGGACGAATTTGACAGCCGCAGGCAGGCTCTCAATCGGTTTTGCATCGCAGCGATCGTCACCAGTGATCCCCTTCTCCGCGTGATAAGAAGGCGAATCCGGCAGCTTTCTCCCAACGTGAGAATTGACCTTGCGCAAATCAGGACCGTTCTGGAGCGGGAGGTCTTAAAACGGGATGTCCTCGAGGGGGAAAAAGCAGAAGAGGCCAGCAAGAAAGTCAGTAGAGCGGCAATCAAGGCACGCAGGCTGACGCAGGCAGAAAGTTCTCAAGTCCACCCAGAGCCGACTGCCGATGCTTCAGAGTCGCCGCTGTCGCAGAGCGCCAAAGTCGCGTAAGTCGGTCACGACCCGCGTAAATTGAAGAAAAGGGCGGCCCTTCGCCGCCCTTCTGACTACCGCTCCTGACTCCCGCCTTTACGTTCCTTCCGACCAGCTGGCCAGGTACTCTTCCTGCTCAGGAGTAAGGCGGTCAATCTTGATGCCCATGGATTCCAGCTTCAGGCGTGCCACGCGCTTGTCCAGGTCCTCAGGCACGGCATAAACCATGCGCTGCAGCTGGTTGTAGTTCTTCACCAGGTATTCGACCGAGAGCGCCTGGTTAGCGAAGCTCATATCCATCACCGCCGCGGGATGGCCTTCGGCGGCGGCCAGGTTGATGAGGCGGCCTTCGCCCAGCAGGTTGATTTTGCGGCCATCCTTCAGCGAGTACTCCTCGACGAAGGGCCGGGTGGTGCGCTTGGAAGAGGACATGCGCTCCAGCGCGGGAATATCAATCTCCACGTTGAAGTGGCCGGAGTTGGCCACGATGGCGCCGTCCTTCATCAATTCGAAGTGCTCGCGCGCCAGTACGTTCTTATCACCGGTCACGGTGACGAAAACATCGCCCAGCTTGGCTGCTTCCACCATGGACATCACGCGGAAGCCGTCCATCACCGCCTCCAGCGCGCGGGTGGGTTCAATCTCGGTGACGATGACCTCGGCCCCCATGCCGCGGGCGCGCATGGCCAGGCCACGGCCGCACCAGCCGTAGCCCGCAACCACGAACTTGCTGCCCGCCAGCAGGATGTTGGTGGCCCGGACCACGCCATCCACGGTGGATTGCCCGGTGCCGTAGCGATTATCGAACAGGTGCTTGGTGGCCGCGTCATTCACCGCGATGATGGGGTAGCGCAGCACGCCTTCCTTGGCCATGGCGCGCAGGCGGATCACGCCGGTGGTGGTTTCCTCGGTGCCGCCGATAATGTCATCGGCCACGTCCAGGCGCTTGGTGAGCACGCAGCTCACCAGGTCAGCGCCATCGTCCATGGTGATGTGCGGCTTGTGGTCGAGGGCGGCGGTGATGTGGCTGTAGTAGGTGTCGTTGTCCTCGCCCTTGATGGCAAACACGGGAATGCCAAAGTCGCGCACCAGGCAGGCAGCCACATCGTCCTGCGTGGAGAGCGGGTTGGAGGCGCACAGCGCCACCTCTGCGCCGCCATCGCGCAGGCAAACCGCCAGGTTGCCGGTTTCGGCGGTCACGTGCAGGCAGGCGGAAATGCGGATGCCCTTCAGCGGCTGGTTCTTGATGAATTCCTTGCGGATGATCTGCAGCACCTTCATGGACTGGTTGGCAAAGTCCAGGCGCTTGCGTCCGAGATCCGCCAGTTCAATATTCTTAATATCGCAGGGGACGGAAGTGGGTGTGGTAGACATAGGCTCCTTACCTGAAACTATGAATTAGTTCTGGACCTGGTAGGTACCGGCGGGCGCAACCTGCCCGCAAAAGCGTCCTGCCCATCAGAATAAAGGAAAGCCGGGGGGATGAGAAGGGGCGCGCTACAGCGCGCCCCTGGCGTCTTTCCTGCGGTTCTATCTCTTCAACGCGTGAGCGGGTTCATGAGCTTCACCCACCCCGGCATCGCTGCGCAGCTTGGCCGCTTTATCGGTACGTTCCCAGGTGAAATCAGGATCGGGCCGCCCAAAGTGACCGTAAGCCGCCGTTTTCTTGAAGATGGGGCGGCGCAGATTGAGCGAAGTGATAATGCCCTTGGGGGTCAGGTCGAAATTGGCTCGCACCAACTCCTGCAGCTTTTCCGGACCCACTTTGCCCGTGCCGAAGGTATCCACCAGCACGCTGACGGGCTCAGCCACGCCGATGGCATAAGCCACCTGCACTTCGCAGCGCTCAGCCAGGCCCGCCGCCACCACGTTCTTGGCCACGTAACGCGCCATGTAGCAGGCCGAACGGTCCACCTTGGTGGGGTCCTTGCCGCTGAAGCAGCCGCCGCCGTGGCGGCCCATGCCGCCGTAAGTATCCACAATAATCTTGCGCCCGGTCAGGCCGGTATCGCCCATGGGACCGCCGACCACGAAGCGTCCGGTGGGATTGATGTGGTACTTGGTGTCGGCGTCGAGCATGTGGCCGGGAATTACGGGCTGGATGACGTGTTTAAGAACGTCGGTGCGGATCTTGTGATTGTCCACCAGTTCGGAGTGCTGGGTGGAGATAACCACGGCATCCACACGCATGGGCTTGTGGTTCTCGTCATATTCCACGGTGACCTGCGATTTGCCGTCGGGCCGCAGCCACTCCAGCTCCCCGCTCTTTCGCACCTCGGACAGGCGTTGCGTGAGCCTGTGAGCCAGCATGATGGGCGTGGGCATAAGCTGGTCATTTTCGTGGGTGGCATAGCCGAACATCATACCCTGATCGCCGGCGCCGCCCGGGTCAACACCCTGGGCAATGTCGGGGGACTGCTCGTGGATAGAAGAGATAACCGCGCAGGTATTGCAATCGTAGCCATAGGTCGCGTCGGTATAGCCGACGGCGCTCACCGTGCCGCGCACGATGGCGGGAAAATCCACATAGGCATTGGTGGTAATTTCGCCGGCAATGAAAGCCAGGCCGGTGGTCACCAAAGTCTCACAGGCTACGCGGCTGTAGGCGTCCTCGGCCAGGCAGGCATCCAGGATGGCATCGGATATCTGGTCGGCGATTTTGTCCGGATGCCCCTCGGTGACCGATTCCGAGGTAAACAGGTAACGCTTTCTAGAAGACACGTCGAAATCTCCTTATCAGGCGGGTATTGATGGAGTTAGCACCCCCAACGGCGGGCCTGGGAAAAACAGGCTTACTGAGGGTAGCAGAGGGGCCCGAGAGGGGGCAATGGCACCTTCAGCGGATGGGCCCATTTGTGCATTGAGGGGCGAAGAATCCAGCGTTGCCGGAAAGGATTGCCAGCGGGGATGCGGGGGTTACAAAGGTTTGTTGCCCCCGCACAAGCGCGCTGCCTATAATACGCCCACCCCCTTTGCAAGCTCTTGAGGAAGCTGTGATGACCGAGGCCACGGGCACCGAGCGGAAGCGGTACCTCCAGGAACTCAGCATTTTCCACGATGTGGCCAAGGCCCTGACCTCGTCGCTGGATCTGGATTCCGTCCTCCAAACCATTATGGAGAAGATGGCGGAATACTTCCGCCCGGATACCTGGTCGCTGCTCATGGTGGATGAGGAACGGGACGAATTATATTTCGCTATCGCCGTCGGCGATGCAGCGCAAAGCCTTAAAGATATGAGGCTTAAGGTGGGAGAAGGAATAGCCGGCTGGGTCGCCCGCCATGGCGAAGGCCTGGTGGTGCCCGACGTGTACAACGATCAGCGCTTTGCCCGCCGCGTGGACGAGATGACCAAGTGGGAAACGCGCTCCATCATCTGCCTCCCGCTGCGTTCCAAGCACCGGGTGCTGGCTGTTATCCAGCTGATCAACGTCAACATGGAGGGTTTCGGCGAAAACGAACTCTTCTTCCTGCAGGCCCTGTGCGACTACGCCGCCATCGCCATTGACAACGCCAAGGCAGTCGAAAAGATTCAGGAACTCACCATCACCGATGACTGCACCGGCCTGTTTAACGCCCGCCATCTCTACCAGATGCTGGACGCCGAGGTTTACCGCTCGGCCCGCTTTGGGCACGAGTTCACGGTGCTGTTCATTGACCTCGACCACTTCAAGCAAGTGAACGATACCCACGGACACTTGGTCGGAAGCAAGCTGCTGGCGGAGGTGGGAAACGCCATCAAGGAAAACCTGCGGCTGATTGATTCCGCCTTCCGCTACGGCGGCGATGAATTTGTGGTGCTGCTGCCGCAGACCGGGAAAGACCAGGCTCTGATCGTGGCCAAGCGGCTGCGCGATTTGTTCCGCAGCAGCGGTTTCTGCGGCCCGGAAGGGCTCAAGCTGAACGTGCGCGCCAGCATGGGGCTGGCCACCTTCCCCGCCGACGCGCAGACCGCACACGACATCATCCGCCAGGCCGACGAGATGATGTATGCGGTGAAGAACACTACCCGCGACAACATCAGCGTGGCTCAGCGCGGAGTGGTGAAGTAAGTCAGTGGCCAGTGGTCGGTTCTCAGTTGCCAGTTATCAGCCCCGCCCCCTGATACCTCATGATCGCTTTCGGAAGGGCTCGGCGTCAGCCGTGCCGTCCAGAGGCAGAAGACATCCGGGCTTTCGCTCCTGAGGACACGTGCTGGTTCGCCAAACGAGAATCACCCGGAACCGTGCCCAGGTGAGAGCTTTGCGCCTGCTATTTGGCCGACTCCGACGGTCGAGTGAAGGAAATATTGAGACCAGTGGTAAGAATCAGGTCGTTTTTCTTCTTCCCCAGCGGCGGATTGGTCACATACACATCGCTGAATGAATTCTGCCATCCCAACCACTTGCTGATCTTCGTCACCGTTCCAAAATCGAAAGTGCCGCGGTAATCCCCCAGGCTGGTCAGGTCGGGGAAAAAGCCCAACTTCTGCGAAAGCAGGGTGCTTGCTCCCAGCTTGTGGGTTAACTCCTCGGCCAGGATGGCGGCGGGGAAATTGCGCGTGAACGCCGTATAAGTCTCGCGAGTGTAGTTGAGGCCGGAACGCAGATCCAAGGTCGTGGCCGGCGTGTTGATCAGGTGCAGGCCAAGGCCGCCGCCCAGAACGGAACGCAGGTCCAGGCCTTGCAGGTCGTCGGTCGCAAAGTCGGCGCTGCCAAAGGCAAACAGGCGATGGTCGAGGTCGCGGTCGTACCTTGCTCCTCCCAAGATGGCATTGGCCGTCGTACTGGGAACGGCGCCGGCCAGATCGTTCGTGGCATAGACTGAGTTGGCATACAAGGCCACCATGTCATGCAGGGTCTTGCGGTCGGCGGTGAAACTCAGCGACAGGTTCTTGCTTTGGCTATTGCCTCTGGTCAGGGCAAACCCGAGATTGGCGCCGCCTTCCCAGTTCTGCAGCAAGCCGGGGTTTTGCGATTGCTCATAGGACGCCTGCTCCGACTGGTTACGAATCAGGGAGACGTCGGCCTTGGAAACCGGCACCGCTTCCCCATTTGGCTGCTGCACCTTCCAGGTTCCATCCTGTGCCACCACCTGCCCCACCAGCGTGCGGCCACTCTTCGTCTCCAAGTGCAATGGCGCACTGGAGGCCAAGGTCTGGATCGCTTCCCACTTGACCGTGACCTCGCCGGCATAGTCGGTTTTGATTACAAGTTCCTTGTCGTCGGACTTGACGATGGTGCCGCTAAGCCGGTCGCCGTTGTGGAGAACAACCTGGTCCGCGTAGGAACTGCAGCAAAGGGCGGCGATATAGCACACAAGGAGCAAGTGGCGGCGCATCAAAGTTCCTCGTTTTCGAATTCGACTAAGTGCCCGGAGAGAATACCACTGGTCCAGTCATTTGCCGTGCTGGCAGGGGGCCCGTGCGGCCCCATGCCTCAGAAGGAAAATCCAGAGTAGAAGGTTGCTCAGAACTTGCAGCAGTGGGGTTGGGTGGAATTGTCGCCGGGGTGTCAACCCACTCGCCGCAAAGGCTGCTTCGGCTGCGGCATGGCGTCCACAGCGGCCTTAAGCTTCTCAGCTCGATTCAATCTTCTCAGCTTGATCAAGGCCTGTGCCGCAATGGCAAAGCAGATCAGGACAGCGATGGCGCCAACGGACTCAAGGATCAATTTGATAGGCATGCTTCCCTCCGTGCTGGGCGGAGTGGAAAAGAGCCACTCCGGGAAGTTGTAATTGCGCGTAGGAGCGGAGGCTTTCTGAACCACGAACTAATTTCCTGGGAGTCTAGCACGGAACCTCTTCATAAAACGAAGCTAGGCAAAGAGAATTTCGAGTCATCCGCAAGCGAAACAGGGCCTGCCTCCTGCAGCGCCCTAACCTCCATTAGTTTTTGGGCCGGGTTTGCAGCGGTGGAGGCTGGCTATTGGCGGGCTTGGGGGCAGGGGCCGCGGGCTTCCAGGCCAGGGGGTTGGCGGGCGCGTTGGGATTCACGCCAAAATCCCACACGTACAGATTCATCTCCTTGGGGCTGAGCATTTCAACTACTGCGTATTCCCCGGGCTGCAGCTCGGCGCTTGGGGTTACCTTCAACCAATTGCCGGTAAGGCGCTCGAAGCTCGAGGGAACGAACTTCTGCTCCTGGCTGACTTTGCCGTAAACCGCGATTTTCAGATTTCCCAGAACTCGCCTGCCCTTCTTGGGTTCCAGGCGCACCAGGCGATAAGGCTGAGCGGCCCCGGCGTCGGCGGCTTTCTCCGCCTCGTGGCCTTTTTTCTCTTTCTTCGTGTCCTTTGCCTGCGTCGCCTGCTCAGCTTCCTGGGTTTTCTGCTGCAGGGTGGCGTCGGACTGGTCGGGCGCCATGTTTATAAATATCGCCGGCTGGCCCTGGTGGATCTGCACCGGGGCATGTTCCCCGGGCAGCTCAATGGATTGCTTCGCCGATGCCAAGGGGTTGATGGCCGAGGTCAGAACATTGCGCTTGATGTTCTTGTTCAGGTCACCCGCATCCTGCTGCAACTCCAGCAACTGAGGCTGGCCCTGGTAGGAATCGAGCACGAAGACGCCTTCGAAGTCGGGCAGGTTCAGGCCCGGAGCCGCCTGCGGGGTGGGAGCCTCATCGGCGGTGTCGGCTTTGAATTCCTGGTCCACCTGCTGCTGAATTTCTGGCGGGGGCGCGCCCGCTTCCCGGGCCTGGTTGTACTTATTGGTAGCGTTCCAGTCCACCAGCGAGTTCGGCATCTCTTCCCAATCGTTGCGCTCGGCGCTGTAATAGCGCACCCGGTCTCCTTTAATTTCCCATTTGGTAACCGCCTGGTAGGAGCCGTCCTTGAGGATCAGCCGCTTGGCCAGTTCCTGCGCCTGCGTCTGCGGGAGCAGGGCAACGGCAAGCAGAGCGGTGGCCGCAATGGAGAACCATCTCCGCATAACCAGTATTATCTCGCTTCCAGGAATTCTGTGCTGATTAGATGCGGGTTGCCGGCCGCCCGGGTGAGGAAAATGGAGTCGAGTACAATGGGCGAGCGAAAAAGAAGCACTCAGCAATCAGCATTCGGCCCTGGAAACGCCGGAGACAAGCCATGAAAACCTTTCGTAGCCTGACTGTTGCTCTAGCCCTATGCCTGGTTCCCGGTCTGGCGCTGGGCGCCTCCGGGCCTGCCCCCGCGCCGGCGACGCCGCCCTCGCCGGCCGAGGACGGAACCATGCCCGCCCTGACCGCCATCGCCGGCGCAGGCATGATGGACAGCCATGCCTACGATGAACTGGAAGACCTGAGCGACAACATCGGGGGACGCGTGACCGGCTCGCCGCAGGCGGCGAAGGCCATCCAGTGGGGTCTGGCGCGCATGCGGGCCATCGGGCTGAGCAACGTGCACGCCGAAAAGTGGCAGCTTTCCCATGGCTGGACCCGCATTTCCGCCAGCGCCGAACTCACCGCTCCCATCCAACGACAACTGAGCGTGGATTCCATGGGCTGGGTGGGCTCGACACCTGAGGGCGGGGTTGAGGGCGAAGTGGTGCCGGTCAATATGTATCAGCTTGACCAGGAGATGAAGGACAACAGCGGCAAGTGGGCGGGCAAGATTCTGGTGATCGTGCAAAAGGGCGATAAGCCGAGCCGGGAAGAGATGATGAAGATGTTCGCCAGGTTCGGACCATTTCTGAAAGCCGCCTATGCCGCTCACGCCATGGGCGTGATCGGCGGTCAGGGCGGTTCGACAGCTGCCGGCATGCACCTGACGCACACCGGAGTGCTGGGCTTCGACACCGTATATGACATTCCCGTGGTCAGCATGACCGCCGAGGACCAGGAACAACTGGAGCGCTTCCTCGATCAGGGCAAAACCGTGCGCATCAAGCTCAACGTGCAGAACCGGAAAAGCGGGCCGGTGGAGAGCGCTAACGCGGTGGGCGAGATCGCCGGCACCGAGCACCCCGAGCAAGTAGTGGTGATTGGCGGACACCTGGATTCCTGGGACCTGGCCGAGGGCTCAACCGACGACGGCACAGGCGTGGCCACCACGCTGGGCGCAGCAGAATCCATCATCAAATCCGGGCAGCGGCCGCGTCGCACCATGCGCTTTGTCCTCTTTACCGGCGAAGAGCAGGGCCTGCTGGGCTCACTGGCCTACACCAAAATGCACAAGAACGAAATGAAGAACCATGTGGGCGCGGTAATTCTGGATAACGGCCAGGGGCCGGTGGTCAGCCTGAACCTGGGCGGCCGCGATGACCTGATTGCCGCAGTCAAAAAGTTCGCCGATTCGGTAAAGGCTTTTGGCGATGTCAAGGTGGATGACCGCACCGTGTTCGGCACCGACGCCGGGCCCTTCATCCTGCAGGGCCTGCCCGGCATCAACATGGGCCAGGACTCGCCCGAATATAAGTTCACCCATCACTCGGCGGTGGACACCTTCGACAAGGTAAAGCCCGACCTGCTTACCCGCGACAGCACACTGATGGCGCTCACCGCCTTCTGGATTGCCGACCGGCCGGAGCGGCTGGCTAGCCCATGGTCCCCGCAGCAGACTGCCGCCATGCTGACCAAAAAACATGAAGACCAGATATTGAAGGCGTTCGGCATCTGGCCATTCGGGGACATGGGCGCAAGCCCGGATAAGGCAAAGACCGGCGGCAATTGAACCCTACTACATCGCCGAGAGCGAGGGGCGAACTGCGATCGCCA
>DATJEH010000236.1:0-8720 GCA_035496875.1 Terriglobales bacterium
TGTTGGAACTGCTGATTTGCATGGCAGTGATGATGGTGGTGACGGTGGCGGCTATTCCCACCATCAGCAGGACCCTGCAAGTGGTCAAGTTGCAGAGCTCGGCCCAGGATTTCGCGACTTTGCTGCAGCGGGCGCGCATCCTGGCGGTGAAGAACAACACCACTTACAGCATAGTTGTTCCGGGCGTGGCTAACGGGATACAGATAGCCTGCATTGACAGCATCTCCCCTCCCAACGGAGCTTGCGACGCTACGGAACCGATGGTGGCTCTGTCCGGCAATGTGTCGCTGGTCACAGATGGCAGCGGTCCCTCGACCAACCAGATCACCTGTGGCCCCCTCACTACCGCTTGCCCCGCAGGCTTCACCGGGCTCAACTTTGCGCCCCAGGCCGCCAATGCCTTTGCCTCCTACAACGACCGAGGCCTGCCTTGCGTGGGTAATCCTGCTACCACCGAACCCAGTGGCACGATCTGCAACGAGAGGGACCCAACTCTCAAACCCGTAGGGTTCCTGTTCGTGTTCCAGTACGCCGGCGCCAACGCAAGGAGTTACAGCGCGGTAACAGTCACGCCTTCCGGCCTGGTAAGCGAGTGGAGCTACAACGGTTCTTCGTGGGGGCAGCAATGAGACTGAGACGGAAACCTTTCCTGGGCCAGCGCAAGTCGTCGGGCCTAACGTTGATCGAGTTGCTGATTGCGCTAAGCATCGGCGCGGTAGGAATGACCGCCGTGATCAGCCTGTTTGTGGTGGCTATAGCCAACAACAGCCGCAGCCATCGCGATACTGCGGCTACGCTGCTTTCGCAGAGCGTGCTGGAACAGATCCTACTGGCGGGCACCAACAATGTGGCCAACATCGGATTGACCGACTGCCTGGGCAATAACTTCACCATCAACAGCGCCGGCGGCGCCGCCCCGGGCGCAGGAGCAACGGTGACCGCCAGCGGCGACATTGACTTTTCGGCGGCCGCCCCGGGCAACAACTACAGCATGACCTACAACATCTGCCGCGCCAATGGCCAGACCTCGCAGTATGACGTGCGCTGGAACGTGCGGGACATGTCCACCTCCGGTACCACGGTTTATACCCGCCTGGTGCGGGTTTCGGCCAAACCGGTAGGCACGACGGCGGCCAATTCTTACCTCCTGCCGGTCACTTTGCGCGGCACCGCCGCGGTGGCGGAAAACTAGAGGACACTATGAGCCGACACTCACAAGGACAACGCGGCTTCTCGCTGATGGAAATGCTGATTGTCGTGGCCGTGCTCAGCCTGGTTATGGGCGCGATCTTCAGCACCATTCTGGACGGCATGAAAAAGTACCGTCTGGAGGAAAACCGGGTTAACACCACCCAGGAATCGCGGGAATTCCTCGATCAGATTGTGCGCGACCTGCACAGCGCCGGCTATCCCGGCCTCAAGATGTTTACCCCCAGCGCGCTGACCGCGCCGGCCATCAACAACTCCAACGTTGCGTCGGGGCTGGTGGCGGTTTCAGCCACTGACATCTGGTTCGAAGGCGACATTGATGACAGCGGAAGCGTGCAGAGCATCCGCTACACACTGCAGACCGAGGCCAACGGCGATTGCCCTTGCACCATGATGCGCAGCGCCGTGCCCAAGGCTATTGGCGCGCCCGCCGCCCAGGTTGTCAACTACAACACGCAGTTGGAAAACGTGATCAACAGCACCGGCGGCGCTACCCCCTACACCATTGACGGAACCACCATTTTCAACGGCACATCGGTCAACAACGACACTCTATACGCCAGCTACAAGACCATTGCTGTATTCACGTTCTATGACCAGAACGGCAATGCCATAGCCGTCCCCAACGATTTGCAGGGCGGCAATCTGGCCACCGGAGTCAATGTGGCCCAGGGCGGTACCGTGCGCATGATCAGCGTGGCTCTGAACCTGCTTTCCTCCCAGCAGGATCTGCAGACCCACCTGCGCTCGGGCGTTTCCATGCGCGCCATGGTGAAGCTGAACAATCTTCAGAATTAGGAGTTGGAGGAAGTTATGATGCGCCAATCGAAAAACGAACGCGGCATAGCTTTAATCGTGGTGCTGTTTGCGCTCATGCTGCTCACCGCTGTCGGCCTGGGGCTGATGTACATGACCACCACCGAGACCAGCATTGACAGCAATTTCCGCGGCGAGCAGCAGGCCTATTACGCCTCCAAGGCGGGCCTGGAAGAAGCGCGCGAGCGCCTGCGTTACGGGGCCCCGAACTCCATCTTCCCCACCAATGGTTGGGCCTTGCCCACTACCGCGCCGGCCGCCAATACCGGTTCGGTGGTTTACATCATCAACTCCATGGGCGCCAGCGACCCGGTGACTCCCTGGACCCCGAATACCCCTTACTTTGATGACGAACTCTGCCACGAAAACTTCAGCGGTCTGGGCCTGACTGCCACCGCCGCCACCGTGCCCTGCGCCCAGGCGGCTCCCAGCGGCAACAACTGGTACACCAGCGTGGCCAGCACCGATCCCGCCACCGGCACCAGTTCGGCCACGCCCTACAAATGGGTGCGCATCACGCTGAAACAGGACAATTCCTACAGCCCATACTGTCCCGATAACAACTGCACATCAGCGTTGGCCAACCGGCCGGTTTGCTCCACCATGAACACCACCTCCGCCACTCCTCCTTACTATGAGACGCCGCTGCCCGCCGGTTTTCCAGTATGCGAAGCGGACAACATGCGCTCCGTCTTCGTAGTGACCTCTCTGTCCAAGAAGTCGGATGGTTCCCGGAAGATGACGCAGTACGAAGTGGCCAACATGGTAGTTCCGCCCCTGCCAGGCTCCATTACCTTCGACGGCGCGGGGCCCAATTTCAATGCGCCCAACTCTAACTCGCTCATTATCAATGGCGCCGACGCGCATACTTGCACCAGCTGGGCCGCCCCGACCATGCCGGCTGTCGCCACTTACAACGCTGCCGCTACGACCACTATCACTAGCGACATTCCCAGCAACCGATACAACGACTACACCGGAGCCGGCGGCACCCCCAGCGTAGTCAATTCCTACAATCAGCTGGGTATTCTCAATACCGTCGGCGGTCTGCAACAACTGGTAAGCAACGTCAGCTACGCCGCCGACCAGACCTATAACACCAATAACCCGACCATCTCCAATCTGGGCACCACTACCTCTCCCCTCATAACGGTGGTGAATGGAGACTATACCTGGAGTGGCAGCCAAAGCGGATCGGGCATTTTACTCGTCACCGGGAATTTGACCATCACCGGCTCTCCCAGCTACAACGGCGTGGTGCTGGTCATCGGGCAGGGCACCCTCACCTACAAGGGCAGCGGTTCGGGCGTAATCAATGGCGGGCTGTTTCTCGCCAATATCTGCAGCAACTGCAGCGCCAACCCGCCACAGTACTTGCCGTCGACCGGTGCACCGGGCGCGCCGACCTTGAACTGGAGCGGCGGCGGCAACCTGACTCTGAATTATGACAGCTGCTGGACCAACAAGATGTCGGACCGCGCCGTGCTGCGGGTGCTGGCCTCCCACGAAGAGGTGTACTGAGGCTGCGCCAGCTTTTCGCTGACGTTGCAAATTAGAAACAGCCGGCGCGCGAGCGCCGCCTTTCTTTATGCCGGTACCTAGCACCAGCCCTGCATCGGATTATTGTTTGGGGTTGGAGGAAGTGTTTTCCTGGGACGGCAGCGGCGAAGCAGGCTCGGTGTTGCCTGCTCCCACTTTGCCCGCGGTGCTCCTGCGGGGCTGGGAAGAGGACGCGCCCGGGGTTTGCACGGTGCCATCCTTGGGGGGTGAAAGTCTACCCGCCAGGGGCATCTTCTTCTCCAGTTGTTCCAGTTTCTTGAGCTTCTCCGGTTCGTGCCGGTGAAAGATGCGCATCATGTCGGGCATGAACTCGCGGAGCAGGTTGGTTTCCGCGCTGCTGAGCACTCCGCCTCCGAAGCGGCTCATGGTCTCGCCGAAGCCGCGCTGCGGCCGGGGATAGTAGGCGTTGGTCAGGCTGTCCACGAAGAGCAGGCCCAATAGCAAGGAACTGTTGAAACTGTGGCGCCCGCTATCGGAGCGGGTCACCAGCACGCGACTGGCGGCGTAGGGAACCCGGGCAAACAGGGAATGTCCGTTCCCCATGCGGAAATAGCGTGGGTCCTGGCGCAGCACCGCGGGAAACAGGAAATTCTCGAAAAAGCTGCCGGCTTCATGGTTGGCCAGCAGGGCCCCGTAGCGTTTGCCGTAGCCCTCCATTCCCTGCCCATAGGCCGGCCAATCGTCCGTCATCTGCGCCCATCCCGCATCAAATGCGGTGTTCGCAAAGGTATAAAAGGAATAGGTCTGCTGCACGAAGATGTGGAATTTCTGCTGCGAGCTCAGGGGGGTGTAATAAGAGGTCTCCACCGGCTCCATAGCAACCGGAGCCTCTTTCTCCGATGCGGCTGAGAATACCGGACTGGTACTCCCCTGCGGGGGCGCCGGAGGCAAACTTTTACCCTGGGTATTACTCTGGGCAGCCGCGCTCAGGCCCATCCCGGCCACGATTACGGCCACTATCCAGGCGCGCATCCCGTTCTCAGCCCTCATCCCCTACCGCCCCGATAGCAATCTACGTGCCGAACTCTCTTAACTCAGAGGTAATCCGTGGAGGGAGGGTTTCCCCTGGTACCTCCCCGTTCCTTACCAGGTACAAAGCCCGATAGTGCGGTTGACCCGCTCCCTCCCGGGGCTCATAATCGAGCTCTCTGGCTTCCCGTAAGTCCTCAGGATGGTGGAACTTGGCGGCAAAACATGGCAGCTCGGACGACCTCAAGACCCGGCTCGACGAAGCCTTCAACCGGGCGGGGAAGAAAGTAGAAGCCGCAGGCAAGAAGTTGGGGCGCTCCCTGCAGGATACGGGCCTGGACAAAGACGCGGAGAACATCATTTCCTATCTCAACGAAGAGGTTGTTCCCGCTGTCCGAAGCCACTCCACCCAGGCCCTGCGGACGGCGGCCAAGAAGCTGTCGCAATTCGCCGACTACATGGAACGGAAGCAGCGGTGAGAATCAACCGCAGCGCCGTTCTCCTGCTGCTGGCCGGAGCCCTGTTGCTGAGTGGCTGCAGCCACCGCAGCGCGCGGGTCAATGTGCCCCCGCCTCCCAGCATTCCAGAAAGCACGCCGCCGGCTCCTAGCCCTGGGACCGAGTCCAACATTCCGTCCCCATCGCCAGAACCGCCAGCCGTCCCCCAGCCGGCTTTCGTCGAAACCGGCACTGCCAGCTGGTACGGGCCACCCTACCACAACCGCCGAGCCTCCGATGGCGAGATTTACAATATGAACGCGCTGACCGCCGCCCATCGGACCCTGCCCTTAGGTTCCATTGTCCGAGTTACCAATGTAAGGACGCATCACTCGGTAGTGGTGCGCATCACCGATCGCGGGCCGTTTATCCCCGGACGCATCATTGATTTGTCGCTGGCTGCCGCTAAGGCGGTGGACGTTTGGCGGCCAGGCCTGGCCACGGTGCGGGTGGAACTGCTGAAGACTCCGGCTGCGCTGAACCAAGGCGGCCGCTGGGCGGTGCAGATCGGGGGCTTCGACGACGAACAAGCCGCCACCGAACTGCGCGACCACCTGGCCCGCCGCTATCACACCGCCCGGGTGCATGAATTTGCCAGCCCCACCGGCAACTGGTGGCTGCAGGTGCGCGTTTTGCAAGACGACAAGCGGCGCGCCGAAGAAGTAGCTCGCGACACCCATACCCCCGAGGGCGCCGTTTTCCTGGTGCGGCTGGATTAGCCTCCACTAACCAACTTTGGCACTTCCGCAGGTAACGCGTTCCCCCGCATGATTACTGCAGTAATGGCACCTCTGGGGACTACTCCAGGTTTTCCCGGGCCCCTACACTAGTTGGGAAATACCAGCATCAGCACTGGGGTGTTGCAACGGCATGATGTGCTTTGGAAGAGCAATCGCAAAGCGCGGTGGGGCAACCTGTGGCCGCAAAGGCCAGAGAGGTGCGGAACTGGCAGAGTTTGCCGTGGTGTTTCCGCTGTTTCTGGCGCTGCTGTTTGGCCTGATCTGGGCCGGGCGCGCCCTGAGCATCTATGGCACCATTACGCGCGCCGCGCGCGAGGGCGCCCGCTTTGCCGCCGCTCCCTCCTGCGCCTCGTGTCCCGTCGGCAGTTTGCCCGGCAACGTCCCGCCAAGCGACACGGAAATTATCAGCGTAGTCAACAGCTCGCTGCAGGCAGCAAGTCTTAACCCGGCGTCCATCACGACCTACACGCCCCCGCAAGCTATTACCTTCTGTACCGGAGTGGCGGTGGCTGCCTGCAACACGACCAACAAAATTCAGATTTGCCGCGGTGTGCAATTGAACGGAGCTGCGCCGCCGCAACAGTGCGGCACGGTGGTCAGCTATGCCTACCCGGTGCCGCTGACGTTTAGCATGCCAACCGCGGGCGCCTGGGTGAAGGCCCCCCAGATTACAGTCGCCACCAGCGTGCAGGTAGCGCAGGAGCAATAGCCGCCATGCGCATGGGACCATTTCGTCGCGGTAAAGACGGGCAGGGGCGGCGGAGTCTCCGCAGCCGCCGGGGCTCGCAAATCGTGGAATTCGCCATGGTGCTTCCCCTGTTCATGGTGTTTGCGGTGGCAGCCTTCGATTTCGGGCACGTCTTCGCCCTGCGCGACAAACTGGACAATTCGGCGCGAGAGGGCGCGCGTGTTGCGTCATCGCAAACCCTGCTTGGCGAAGTATCAGGTTCGGCGCCGTCCGCCAACACCACCGCCGTGGCGCAGTCAGTTTTCAATTACCTGCTCCAAGCCAAAGTGGTGCAGGGCTGCGCCTTGAACGGCGGCGCCAGCTCGGGCACGTTTTCCTGGACGTTTTCGGCCAACAGCTGTCCCGACAACCTGAGCATTACGGTGGAACGCAATTATCAGGTGACCATCAGCGGGAGCAACGTCAGCATGAGCCGGGTCACGGTCTCATATCCGGCGCACTTTTTGTTCTTTAATCGCGTCATCAGCCTGCTGGCGCCGGGCGCTAGTTATCCCAGCACTTTTGTTCTCACTCCCCAGGCGGTTATGCAGAACCCGTAAGAACGGGGAGGTTCGATATGAAAAACAACCGGCAACACCCGCGCGACAAACAGCGGGGGGCCACTCTGCTCCTGGCTGCAGCTTCTCTGCTCTTGCTGCTGGCCATGGCGGGCTTCGCCATTGATGCGCTAACCCTCTATGTAAGCCGTACGGACGCGCAGCGCGCGGCCGACGCCGCCGCCCTGGCCGGAGCCAAGATCTTCGTAAGCTCGGGTTGCACCACTTCGGCCAACTGCACGGCCGGCAGCACGCAAACCCTGGTCAAGCAAGCGGCGGAAGGAGCGGGCGCACAGAACAAAGTTTTCGGGCAGTATGCCAGCATCGCCGATTCCGATATCACTTTTCCAGCGTCGCCGACGGGTGATCTTCACGACCCCATGGTGCAGGTAAAGGTGCACCGCGTTATACC
The DNA here is from genome assembly GCA_035496875.1 of Terriglobales bacterium. GTDB lineage: Bacteria > Acidobacteriota > Terriglobia > Terriglobales > Acidobacteriaceae > JAICWP01. The sequence continues at coordinate 7,488 of DATJEH010000236.1, forward strand.
GACTTTATTCATTGGAGCGCTGTCGAGAATGCTGGGCGGAAACGTCAGCGGCATCACGGTCGCGGCCACGGCCACGGCAGAGGCTTTCAACCCAACCGGGTCCAACTTACCCTTCGGCACTGGGTGCATCAAGCCATGGCTGATGCCCAACTGCGATCAGAACCAACCGGGGCCCGTCAATCCGGCTTGCGGAGGGCAGGCATACCTGATCCAGAACGGACAGATCGCAAATCCGACCTGGTGGAATGGCGGAAAGGGAGGAGTGATTGGAGAACCGTGGACACTGCACATTAACCCGACTCCCAGCCAGTATGATGACATAAGCTTCACAGGCAGCAGCAGTAGCGGCCAGGTTTACAAAAATGAAATCGAAACCTGTGCGCCTGAGGCAACGCTCGCCTGCGGTAGCACGGTATATACCATCACTGGCAACAAGGTTGGCCCCACCAAGCAGGGCGTCAACAATCTGATTGGCGGACCTAACGGCCAGGACACGATGAACTACAATAATGCGCCGCCTTTTCAGATTACAGCCGGGAGCAATAATCCCTACTACTCGCCCGGCACCGTCGGAATCAGCCAGAGCACCTCTCTGGTGACCGTTCCCGTATTTGGTGGAAATGGGCAACTCTGCCCCGGAAACAGTTGCGCCCAGCAGACGGTCATTGGTTTCATGCAACTCTTTATAGATCAAGCCAGCAGCGGCTCGAAAGATCTGGTTGACGCCCACATAGTTAACATTGCGGCTTGTAGCTCCAGCGGAAACGGCAACGGCAACGGGGGACCTCCCGTTACCGGCGGCGGCGCCACCCTGATTCCGGTGCGCCTGGTGCGCAACCCGTAGAAAACCAGGAGTTGGAACTCAGGAGCCGGTAGTCAGCAAGTAATTGCCGTCCGGCCGTTACTCTGTTTCCGGCTGCTGACTCCTCACTTTCAGATACACTGGCCACTGCCCACTGGCCACTGCTTATGCCTGACTGCATCTTCTGCCGCATCATCCGCGGGGAGGCGCCCGCGAAGAAGGTCTACGAGGACGAGCGCGCCCTCGTTTTTGAGGACATCAACCCGCAGGCTCCCACGCACGTTCTGATCATTCCCAAAAAGCACATTGTCGGATTGAAGGAAGCCCAGCCGGAGGACGCCGAAATCATCGGCTACCTGCACCTGGTGGCGGCGCAGATTGCGCGCCAGCGCGGCATCGAGGACGGCTATCGCACTGTGTTCAATGTGGGC
>DATJEH010000237.1:0-5265 GCA_035496875.1 Terriglobales bacterium
GCTTGCGGGGTGACCGCCGCCGGGCCAAACTTCTCCTGCAGTTCGTCAACTACGGTCGTGCTGGCAACCAGGGGCATCTTTCAGATTTCGTCGGGAGTTTTGAGGTTCTTGACCTTCCTTCTCTGCTCCATTTTCAAGTCGCGCAAGGCGGGAAGCGGAGGCCGCTCCACTCCTTGCGCCCCAATCGCCCAGCTCAGCGGACGGCGCTCCCTGCCCACTGCCTTCTGCAACAGCACCAGCCCTTCCATGAACGCGTCCGGCCGCGGCGGGCAGCCGGGCACGTACACGTCCACGGGCAGAAATTTGTCCACCCCCTGAACCACGCTGTAGATGTCGTACATCCCGCCGGAATTGGCGCACGACCCCATGGAAATCACCCAGCGCGGCTCCATCATCTGTTCGTACAGGCGCTGGATAACCGGCGCCATCTTGATGAAAACCGTACCCGCAATCACCATCAGGTCAGCCTCGCGCGGCGTGCCCCGGATCACCTCCGCCCCAAAGCGCGCAATGTCATACTTGCTGGTCAGGCTGGTGGCCATCTCCACGTAACAGCAGGACAGCCCGAAATTGAACGGCCACATGGAATTCTTCCTCCCCCAGGCCAGCAGGTCTTCCAGGCGCGACATGACCAGGCTGCGCCGCACCGTCTCGGCCAGCGGCGCATTGTCCGTCCGCGTCAGACTCTCCGTCGCTCCCAGCTTGGTGAGTGACCAGTGCATTACATTCCCCGTCGCAAGCCTCGCCGGGTCCGCACAGGCGGCGGGTTCCACTCCAGCGCCCCCAGCTTCCACAGGTACGCCAGCGCTACCCCCAGCACGCCTATGAAAATCACTACTTCCCAATAACCCGGCCATCCCAGTTCCTGCGCCGCCACTGCCCAGGAATAAATGAAGACTGCTTCCAGATCGAACACTACAAAAAACATCGCGACCAGATAGAATTTGGCGGAGAGCCGCACCCGCGCCGAGCCTGTCGAGAGGATGCCCCCTTCAAACGGCGAACCCGTGGACGGCTCGCGGTGGCGCGGGCCCAGCAGCCAGGAGATCAGCAGGATCACCACGATCACGAAACTCAGGAGCAGAAAATAAGCACCCAATGCCCAGAGTGTCACGTTGCCTCGCAGGCGGTCATCAGCCGCCCTGCTGTGCCGGCCTGATCACCTCAACATTGGCATAGATTCCCGGTCGGCGGCTTGGGTTGGTAATTTGTTGGCGCGTGGAGTGGGCGTGCAGTGTCGCACTCTTCGCGACGGCTGCCAGTATAAGCAGCAGCCTCCTCACTGCACAAGGCGAGCCGGGTACATCACCAAGCGATACGGCCGGGCATGATATACAGTTATGTCCGCAACTATGAAAAACTCCGCTATCGTTTTGCTGCTCTGCTGTCTGACGGCGCCTCTGGGGGCGCAGGTCCCTCCGCGGAAGTTTGATCTGCAGGCCAGCTCGCCGCAGTTCTGGCGACTGCTCGATCACAACGCCAAGCTGACCAAAGTTGCCGGCGGCTTCGGCTTCACCGAGGGGCCGGTATGGGACCCGGCTGGATTTCTCTACGTCAGCGACGAAACCCTCAACAAAATTTTTCGCGTTTATCTCGACGGGCGCAAAGAGAGTTTCATCCTGCTGGGCGACCCCGACGGCAACACCTTCGACCGCCAGCTGCGGCTGCTCGACTGCGCCAGCGTCCTGCGCGCCATCATCCGCATCACTACCCACGGCCAGTACGTGGTGCTCGCTGACCGCTACCAGGGCAAGCGCTTCAACAGCCCCAATGACGTGGTGCTCGGGCCTGACGGCGCTATTTACTTCACCGATCCCACGCTCGACCTGCCCAAAGGTCAGAAGCAGGAGATCCCCTTCCAGGGCGTGTACCGTCTGGACAATAAGGGCAGCGTGCAACTGCTGACCAAAGACCTTTCCCAGCCCAACGGGCTAGCCTTCACTCCCGACGGCAGGCGCTTCTTTGTGGACGACAGCGACAAACGAAACATCCGCGTGTACGACGTCGGCCGCGACGGCACGCTCAGCAACGGACGCATCTTCGGCGAGGAGCCCGGCGGCCCGGATGACGGCGTTCCTGATGGTATGCGCTTCGACCGGCGCGGCAACCTGTTCGTTACCGGCCCCAAGGGCATTTGGGTCTGGGATGCGCAAGGCCACCACCTGGGAACCATTGTGCTGCCGGAGCAGCCCGCCAATTTGACCTGGGGCGATAGGGACTACGGCACGCTTTACATTACCGCCACCACTTCGGTGTACAGGTTACGCACAAAAACCCGCGGTTTTGTGCCCTACCTGGCGCACTAATCCAACTACTGGGCGGAAATCCCAATGCGAGTGCAAATCTTTAATGACAAGCCTTCCCTGGCCAAGGCGGCCGCCGATCAGGCTGCGGCTGCCATTCGCCGTGCCATTGATGAGCGTGGCGAGGCCCGCGTCGTGGCTGCTACCGGGGTATCGCAATTTGAGTTTCTCGAAGCGCTCACCCAGGCCGCCGGCATTGATTGGGGCAAAATCGAACTCTTCCACCTGGATGAATACATCGGATTGCCCATCACCCATCCCGCCAGCTTTCGCAAATTTCTCCTGGATCGCCTGGTTGAGAAAACCGGAATCAAGAACTTTCATTCGCTCGATGGCGATGCTCCCGACCCGGCGGCGGTGGCTCTCCGTGTGGGGAACGAACTGAGCGTCTCGCCGGTGGACGTGGCCTTCGTGGGCATCGGCGAGAACGGGCACCTCGCCTTCAACGACCCTCCAGCCGATTTCCAAACCGAACAGCCCTACATCATCGTCAATCTGGACGAAGCGTGCCGCCGCCAGCAGGTCGGCGAAGGCTGGTTTGATGGGTTGGCGGCGGTGCCGCAACAGGCCCTTTCCATGTCCGTGCGCCAGATTTTGAAGGCCAGCGAGATTATTGTGGTCGCTCCTGAGGCGCGCAAAGCCGCCGCCGTAAAGGCCTGCCTGGAGGGCGAGATTACTCCGATGCTTCCCGCCTCCATTCTGCGCACCCACGCCAACACCACCTTGTACCTGGATCAGTTTTCCGCCGGCATGTTGAGTGAAAAGCTGCAGTCAAATATTCTGCATGGCGACTTCCCTGCCGGCCACACTAATTCATAAAGAGGAAGAAAGCATGAGCAAATATGTGATCCAGAGCAAGCGCGGTGCGCCGCCGCTGGGCGCCTACTCCCAGGGGTGGCGGGCCGGCGACTTCATTTTTGTGACCGGCAGCGGCCCGGTTGACCCCGCCACCGGAAAGATTGTGGGCGAGACCATCGAGCAGCAGACCGACCTCACCATCACCAACCTGGCCGCTATCCTCGAAGCCGACAGCGCCACCCTCGCCGACGTGGTCAAGGTCAGCGTCCACCTCAAGGACCCCAGCCTCTTCCCTCGCTACAACGAGGTGTACGCACGCAGGTTTGCCAGGCCTTATCCCGTGCGCACCACCGTGGGCAGCGATTTGAGCGCTGCGCCCGGCATGTTGATCGAGATTGATTGCATCGCCTACAAACCGCAGTCGAGGAGGGCCTCTGCTCCCCAGCCGCAGAAAGCGGCTCCGCGCCCTCGCTCCCGCGGTCGCAAGCCGGGCAAATAATTCGCACTTTGCGAGGCTTTTGTGGCGCGGGCGACCGCCTTTCGCCTGTCATTCTGAGGAAGTGCGCGCCGAGCGAGGCGCGACGAAGAATCTATGCATTTTTTCAGAGTGATTCTTCGCCCGGGATTGGGTCCCATCAAGTCATAAGGGAAGCGGGGCGGCCTTCTCGGGCACTCGCAGCAGCGGCGCTTCCCGCCCGCGTGCGGACACTTTCTCCACTCCCTCAATTTCGCCGCGCCGCACCAGCAGTGCGGCATCAAAATTATTCACCGTCGGGCACACGTGACGGGGCAGCAGATAGAGGATGTCTCCGGGGCGCGGCTCGCGTGCCCCTTCTGCCACCGCGAAGGGCAAATGCTCCTCGCTGGGAGCAAGCGCCGTCAGTTCCGGATGCCCCAGCACCACGCAGGTGGGCACGCCGGCATCGGCGGAAACTGTTTTGTGCCCCCCATCGCAGGTCACAATGCCGGCGCGCGGCCGGCTCACCACCCGCGCCGCCACCAGCGCCGCCGGGCGGTAACCGTACTCCGCCGGAAGTTGCGCCAGGCTGCTGGCATCGCAGTAAACCACGGTTCCGGGCGATACCCGGTGCACGAAGCGCTGCCCGCGAAGCCCTTTATATGAAAGCGAGCAGGGAAAAGTCGGCGTGCCCGCCGTTATCACTTCCGCAACGGCCATGCCGTCGCGCTCAAGCGTAGCGGCAATTTCCAGCAGCTGGCCGTAACCGCGGTGCGCTGCCTTCGTCCGTTCCTCGAAATCCAATCCCCCCAGCTGCCCGTCGTAATAGTGCAGCCCACGGAATTCCAGGCCGGCGGCGCGTGCCCCGCGCGCCAGCCCAACAATTGCAGCCGTGGAGTTCTGCTCCACTCCGGTGCGGTTCATTCCCGGATTGATGTCCAGGAAAACTCCCACCCGGCTGCCCCGCCACTGCCGCACTTGTTCTTCATTTTCGGCCAGCACCGAAACACCCACTCCCGGAAACTGCTCCGCCAACTCCTGTACCCGCCGCGCATTCGCGCCCATGGAAGGATAGGCAAAGAGCACGTCTTTGGCGCCGCATTCGCACGCCGTCAAAAGTTCCAGCGTGGTAGCGCATTTGAACTTGCTGATGCCGCGCTCCACCAGCAGGCGCAATGTATATGCCAGCTTGGCGGTCTTGATGTGGACGCGCCAGCGGTCGGCATCGCCTTCCAGCAGCGCCAGCGTTCGCTCCAGGTTGGAAACAACTATCTCCGGATAAATCACCAGCGCCGGCGTCAGCACATCTTCCAAGCCGGAGACCCGGTAATCCTCTGTCCAGGAAAATTCCGTGATCATTGCCTTCTGCGCCATGCGCTGTTGATGATAGCGCCCTCGCCCAAAATCCACCAGATAGAGGCAGGGAATTGACGATTTTCGATGACGATTGAAAACCGCGCGGCCAGCTGATATTCGCACCGCCAGCATCGGGCATTAAGGCGTTTAAATCATCAATCTTCAATCGTCATTCGTAAATCGGCTCTCTCGTGTCTCTGTGGCGAAATCACGGCTGTTTGACCCGCCCTTACCCCGAGAGTACGCTCTCAGCACCTTTCCATGTCCTCCACCGGCTCCAACCTTTCCACCAGGACAGCTACGCCGGGCCTGATGCGCGGGCTGGGCCTATGGTCGGCCACTGCCATCGTC
>DATJEH010000238.1:0-5664 GCA_035496875.1 Terriglobales bacterium
CCCGTCACCTACGGTATTCTTCCCATCGGCCACGACGAGCACGCGCTGGCGGTGGACAAGGTGCGCTACGTGGGCGATAACGTCGCATGTGTGGCTGCCGAAAGCGAGGCCACCGCAGAGCAGGCGCTGGAGCTGATTGACGTCGAATACGAGCTGCTGCCCGCGTGGTTCGATCCCGAGCAGTCCATGAAGGCGGAAGCGGAGTTCATCCACGAAGGCCGCCCGCACAACATCGAGAAGGAATACCACCACGTGTTTGGCGACCCGGAGAAGGGCTTCGCCGAGAGCGACTACATTCACGAAGCCCGATACATTGCCAATGAGGTCACACATGCGGCCATGGAGCCGCACTCCACTCTGGCCAGCTTCGAGCTTGACCCGCACACCGGCAAGCTGGGCCGCTTGACAGTGTGGTCCTCCACCCAGGTGCCCTATTACTTGCAGCACAAGCTGTCGCTGGTGCTGGAAATGCCGATGGCGCAGATTCGCGTCATCAAGCCACTGGTGGGGGGCGGCTTCGGCGGGAAGAGTGAAGTGATCCCACTGGAGATCATCGCTGCCATCGCGGCGCGGGCTGCCAAGCGCCCCGTAAAGATTACCTACACGCGGGAAGAAGTTTTCTGGGCGCACCGCGGACGCCCCCGCACCATTGTGGATCTGAAGACCGGAGTGAAGAAAGACGGCCGCATGATGGCCGTCCGCGCCCGCGTGGTACAGGATGGCGGCGGCTATTGCTCCTACGGCCCGGTCACCATTCTCTATTCGGGCGCGCTGCTGGGCGCCATTTATGACATCCCCAACGTCGCCTACGACGGTTACCGTGTGCTGACCAACAAGCCCGCCTGTGGCGCCATGCGAGGACACGGTACGGTCAACGTGCGCTTCGCTTTCGAATCGCAGTTGGATGAAGTTTGTGCCGCGCTCAAGCTCGACCCCTACGAAGTGCGGAAGAGAAATTTCCTCCAGCCGCCCTGCATTACGGTCAACAACCTGCGCGTGCTCAGCTATGGCCTGCCCGAGTGTGTAGAAAAGGTGACGGCGGCATCCAGCTGGAACGATCGCCGCGGCAAGTTAGGCCGGGGGCGCGGCCTGGGCATGGGCTGCAGCCATTACGTAAGCGGTGCGGCCAATTCCATCATCCGCTCTGATATGCCGCACTCCACGGTCAACATCAAGGTGGACCGCGATGGCGGAGTAGTGGTCTACACCGGCGCTTCCGAAATCGGCCAGGGTTCCGACACCATGACCGCGCAGGTGGCGGCGGAGGTGTTGGGCTGCGCGCTTTCGCGAGTGCGCGTGGTGGCCGCTGACACTGACCTTACGCCCATTGACATCGGCTCTTACTCTAGTCGAGTGACGATGATGGCGGGTAATGCGACGCTGCGCGCGGCGGAGGAAATTCGCAAACAGATTGCCAGCGCCGCCGCCCGCAAAATGAATTGCGCGCCGGAAGACCTGGTGTTCAGCAACGACAGAGTGCGCAGAACGAGTACGAGTTCAAGTGCCGCGGGCGAGGGCGCCCGCACCACAAATGCATCTGTCAGCGGCCGGGTGGAGGGCCAGATCCTGCGCGGTTCCCTGCAGCAGAAACGCAAGGAGGAAGGCCCCAAAGACTGGATGACCTTCGAAGAGTCGGTGGTGGCGGCCATTGATTTTCATGGCGCGCTGACCGGCACAGGCTCCTACGCTCCTTCCCTGGACGCTCGCGGCGGCAAGTTTAAAGGCGCGGGGGTGGGGCCTTCGCCGGCATACTCCTACTCGGCGCAGGTAGCGGAAGTGAGCGTGGACGAAGAAACCGGCGAAGTCACTGTGCACAAGATCTGGGCGGCGCACGATTGCGGACGCGCCCTGAATCCCGTTTCGGTGGAGGGGCAGATCATCGGCTCGGTCTGGATGGGGCTGGGCCAGGCGCTGCAGGAAGAAATGGTCTGGAAAGATGGCCTGCTCATGAACCCGGGCCTGCTGGAGTACCGCAGCCCGTCATCGGTCGAGTCGCCTGAAATCGAGCCTTTCATCGTGGAAAGCATTGATCCCGAGGGCCCCTTCGGCGCCAAGGAGTGCAGCGAAGGCTCGCTGGCCGCCACCATTCCCGCCATCTGCAACGCCATTTACGACGCCGTCGGCATCCGCCTGCGCGAGGCTCCCTTCACGCCGGAGCGCGTGCTCGCCGCGTTGCGCGCGCAGAAACAAGCCAAGAAGCTAAACCTCACCGAAGGTGTGGACCCCACCGCTCCGGTGCGTTTCCGAGAGCATGGCGGGGCGCTGTGGTTCAAGGGGAAGGGCCCGCAGCGCCATCCTCTCGATCCGGCGGTAAGCGGTCAGCAGGGAAGCGGCGGGGGTGACGATTGAGCCTGCCCGAGTTCAAGTTGCTGCGCCCGGGCACGGTGGCCGAAGCGGTTGGGCTTCTGGCCAGGCATGCACCCGAGGTCCAGGTAATCGCCGGCGGCACCGATCTGATCCCCTCGATGCGGCAGAAGCTGTTTGCGCCGCGGTACGTGCTCGATATTCGCGGCATTCGGGAACTGCATGGCATCGGTTCCCGATCCGGCGGTGGGGTCGAGATCGGCGCTCTGACCACGCTCACCGAAATCGAGCACTCCGATTTTTTGAGGCAGCACTACCCGGTGCTGGTGGAAGCTGCCGCCACCGTGGCTTCGCCTATCCTGCGCAACATGGGAACGCTCGGCGGCAACATCTGCCTGGATACGCGATGCCTCTGGTACAACCAGTCGCTTACGTGGCGCAAGGGCTGCGGCTTCTGTATCAAAAAGGATGGCAATATCTGCCACGTGGCTCCCGGCGGCGAGACCTGCTGGGCGGCCTTCTCCGGCGACACGCCTCCGGCGCTGCTCTGCCTGGATGCAGAAGTCGAAATCGCCGGTGCCGCGGGCACGCGCCGCCTTCCCTTGCGCGACTTCTACACCGGCGTCGGAGACAACTACCGCAAGCTGGAGAAAAACGAACTGCTCACGCGTATTTCCCTGCCGCAATCGTCGGCAGACTGGCGCGGGGCCTATCGCAAGCTGCGCATCCGCGGCTCCATTGATTACCCCCTGGCCGGGGTGGCCGTGGCGTTGCGTCGCAGCAACGGACATGTTGAGGATGCCCGCATTGCGCTCACAGCGGTGAATGCAGCTCCCGTGCTGGTCAAAGGAATTAGAGAAGCCTTGGCCGGAAGCGCGCTGGACGAAGGCGGGGTGGAGCGCGCGGGAGAACTGGCTGCGCGCGCCGCCAAGCCGCTTACGACTTCCGCTTTGACACCGGAGTATCGGCGCGAGATGATACGGGTCTTTACCAGGCGAGCCTTACAGCAGGCGTTCAAGTCTTAACCACAAAGGACTTTAGCTTCTAGCTTTAGCTAGTAGCTAGAGGCTAGGAGCTAGTAGCTGAGCTTGATCACCGACTGCCACATTCACATCCAGCCCATCGAGATGTTCAAGCCGGGGGCGCTGGCGCTGATGCAGAAGCAGCGCCCGAATTTCGCCCAGATCGTGGAGTTCTGCCGCTCTCCGCAGGCGTTCCTCAAATACCTTGACGACTGCGGCATAGATCGCGCCGTGCTCATTAATTATGTGGCGCCGGAGATCATCGGTTTTACTTCAGGGGTGAACGAATTTGTTGCCGGCTACGTCAAGGCCGACTTACGCCGGCTTATTCCGTGCGGCAGCCTGCACCCCCGCCACACCACCAATGTGCTGGCCGACGTGGAGCAGATCATCCGGCTGGGCATCCGCTTGATCAAGATTCACCCACCCCACCAGTTGCTCTATCCCAACGATTACCAGCAGGGGGTCAAGGAACTGGAGATTATCTACCGCGCCGCCGAGGCCAACGGAATTCCGGTCATGTTCCACACCGGGACCTCAATTTTTCCGGGCGCCCGGAACAAGTACGGCGATCCCATCTACATTGACGACGTGGCGGTGGATTTTCCGAAGCTGAAGATTCTGCTGGCCCACGGCGGACGGCCTTTATGGATGAATACCTCGTTTTTCCTGGTGCGCCGGCACCCCAATGTTTACCTGGACATCAGCGGCATTCCGCCCAAGACCCTGCTGAAATATTTTCCTCGCCTGGAGGAGATTGCGGCCAAGACTCTATTTGGCACTGACTGGCCCGGCCCGGGGGTGCCCGACGTGAAGAAGAACCTGGAAGATTTTCGCGCCTTGCCGCTAAGCGCGGCAACCAAGGAACAGATTCTGAGTAAGACCGCGCTTGCCATGTGGCCCGCCTGACTCACCCATTAGGATCAAGAGGTTACTGAAAAGGGGGCTCGAGTTTCCTGGACACCGTCTGCCTTCTACGATGATGCCATCGCAGCGCGTAAAGCTCGCAGTTCAGAACGCTGAATGGTGATGAATCGAAAGCGCTGTAAGCCGACCGGGGAGGCTGCACACGGGCTGAGTAGTTCAGCAATGGCAAGTACAGGTCCGAAGTGGGTCGAAACCATCAGTTCCACCACTGCTCCGGGACTAAGGGGTTTGAGCACTCGGAGCAGCCCACCTTTGGCAGAAAAGGTCTGGAGTCTAGCGGACGAACGTTGTCCATCGCCAAATCGTACCGTGGCTGGCAGCATGCTGGCCGAAGGCGCCTTCGAGAGGCGGCGTGCAGGGTGGGGGGTGGAACTCATTGGGGGGAATATGCTATGGAATCAACCACTCATGGGAGATTACGAAGGGTCGTGTACGCCTCGGCCCGGGAGGCGCTTAGCAGTCTGACCCTGCCTGGTGGAGGCCTCAGCCTGCCACGGCGTATGCAACCGGCGCACTTTTATACTTTCTGTATCCCAGGGCCGTTAACCGAACCACTCCGCGCACTTGTTCCTCAACCAATCCCTCATTCCTCAATTCGGCGATGGCCAAACGGGCCGAGGAGCAATCTACCGTCTGTTTCGATAACGTTACATACTGATTGCGTTGCTGTTCGTAGCGAAGGACTAGCGCAAGGAATAGCTCGTTTCGGATCTCATGCTCGGACATGACCCGATGGTTACAAATTTGAACAGCGGCCGGAATGGCTCTTCGGTGCCAGTCGTAGTCACTTGTGTTCAGTCTGGAATTGTCCCGCTGGACGGTGATTATTTGAACATTGGTCACCATTAGCGATCAGCGGGCAAGGCTAAAAGCCTGAGGACAACCATTGTCAACAACCTGGTTTCTTCCGTTTTAGGGCGCGGGCGTTTGGAGGGCGGCAGCCGCGGGGATGTTCAGGAGGCGTGAGATTTCCGCGTAGAGATTGGGACCGCTGGCGATCAGGCCGGACAACCATGGCTTGGCACAGTTGAAGGAAACGAAAGTACCGTCCAGCTTTCGCACGACCCCTCCGGCAGCCTGCACCAGCGCGGTTCCGGCAGCCACGTCCCACTCATGCTTGGGAACCAGCGTCCAAGTGGCGTCGGCAAGGCCGGCGGCAACCAGGGCCAGTTTGTAAGCCACCGAACCCACCGGGCGCAGCACCAGCGAACCATCCTGAAACTGCTTCCACTCCCCACGTTTGAATTCACTGCGGCTGCCCAATACCAGGGAGCCCGGCAATTCCTTGCGAGGACTGACCTGCACCGGCACGCCATTCCGCTTTACCCCTGTGTTGCGCGAGCCCAGGAAGGTTTCGCCGCTGGCGGGATTCAGGATACCGCCGGCTACGGCTTCACCGTCGTGGACCCAG
>DATJEH010000239.1:0-10246 GCA_035496875.1 Terriglobales bacterium
TGGCGCGGCTGCCCGCCGATAATTTTGGTTTCGGAAACATCGTCCAGCTGCTTGAGCGATTGCTCCAGTTCCCCTGCAATGCGCCGCAATTGGTAGCTGTTGTAATTCGGCCCCCACAAGGTCAGCGCCAGGATGGGCACGTCGTCAATGGAACGCACTTTGATGAGCGGCTGCGACGCGCCCGGCGGGATGCGGTCGAAATTGGAGTACAGCTTGTTGTAGGTCCGGACGATCGCGTCTTCTTCTTTTTGCCACACGTAGAAGCGCACAATCACCATGCTTACGCCCGGCCGGCTGATGGAGTAGATGTACTCCACTCCCGGCACCTCGCGCAGCAGCTTCTCCATGGGGATGGTGACGCGCTGCTCTACCTCCTTGGCGTTGGCCCCCGGCATCTGCACGAACACGTCAAGCATGGGGACGATGATTTGCGGCTCTTCCTCGCGCGGTGTCTGCCAGATGGCAAACGCGCCCAGCAGCAACGCCGCCGTTATGGCCAGCGGCGTCAGCTTGGACTGGATGAACCCGTGGGCGATGCGCCCCGCCAGTCGCAGTGTGGACGAGTTGTCGTGGGTTTGTTTCATCAAATTCGTTTTCGCCGCGGCTGAACCCGGATCACGCGGATGAATTCAGCATTCAGCCAACCAGGCAGTCAGTAATGAGCATTTTGGCCAGCAACGTCTCTTGGCGGACTGAGCAAAACCTTCAGGGGCTAAATGCTAAGTGCTAACTGCTAATTGCCAGCTGCTAATTACTTTCCACCCGCTTTCCCCCCAGTTCCCGATCTCCCGGCCCGGCCACCACGCGTTCGCCGCCTTGCAAGCCAGAGAGAGCTTCTACCTGCTCACCCACGGGCTGGCCCAGCGTGATGTAGCGCAAGCTGGCGACTTGGTCCTGGCCCACCACGTAGACGCCCTGCAACTGGCCGCGCTCTACCACCGCACTGTGCAGAACCAGAATTGCCTGCCGCTGGCCGCGCGCAATGTGGGCCCGTCCGAATAAGCCGGAGCGCAGGCGCGCATCGGCTGGCAACTCGACCTTCACGATAAAGCTGCGGCTGGCTGGATCCGCCGCCGGCACTATCTGCGCCGCGCGCCCGCTGAACTGGACGCCGGGAAGGGAATCGAGCGTCACCGGCACGCTCTGTCCCAACTTGACCAGGCCTATATCGCCCTCATCCACGCTGGCCTCCAGCCGGAAGCGGCGCTGGTCTTCCACCACCAGCAGCACCATGCCGGGACTGGCCAGCGTGCCCGGGTCGGCCCGCTTTTCCGTGACCATCCCGTCGAAGGGCGCGCGCACGCGTGTATAACCCAACGTGGTTTGCGCCTGCGCCCGCGCCGCTTGAGCCTGTGCCAGACCGGCGCGCGCCAACTGCCGGCGCGCCGAGGCCGCCTGCTCTCGCGCCTTGATTTCGTCAAACTCCTGCGGGCTCACCGACTTCTTGTTGTACAAATCCTGATAGCGCTTGAAAGTAGCCTCCGCCAGGCTGTAATCGGAATCGGCCGCCACAATTTCCTGCTGGGCGGAATTTTCCGCTGCCGTGGCTTGCTGCACGGCAGCCCGGGGCTGCGCGTCTTCCAGCACCGCCAGTACTTCGCCGCGCCGCACCCGGTCGCCTTCCTTCACCCGCATTTCAACGATATTGCCCATCATCTGGCTGGAAAGCTGGCTGGTCTGCGCCGCTTGCAGCGTGCCCACTGCATTCAGAGTGTCGGGTATGGTGGTCTGCTGAATCGTCAGCAGTTGCACGCCGCGAACAACTTCCGGCGCCGCCGCGACCGTGTGTGGCTCGCTGCCGCAGGCCGCCAGTGCGAGCAGAGCAAGAATCGCCACCGGGGCTGAAGCCCGGACAATGGGCAGGGGCTTTTTCGCAGGGCTGAAGCCCTGCGCTTCCACACCTGTACTAGCGGCACCGTGGCAGCGCACGGCTTTCGCGATGCTCAAACCACCGTGGCAGCGCACGGCTTTCGCGATGCGGCTCAAACCACCGTGGCAGCGCACGGCTTTAGCCGTGCGAATCAGGCGCCCAAACCAAGCGGCTTTAGCCGCCGAGGGTTGTAACTGCGAATTCATCCATTCATTCATGGCGTGATCACCGGGGAACTGGCGCTGAGCGTTCCCGAAGCCAGTTCCAGATTGGCGTAGCTGGTGCGCAGGCGATACACCGCTTCCCAATAGTCGGTCTGCGCCCGCCGCCTGGCCTCTTCGATCGTGAGCAGATCCGTAATCGTGGTAATTCCCGCGTCGTAGCGGTTCTGGTTGATGCGCATGCTCTCCTCCGCCTGCCCCACCGCCGCCTGCGCTACTCCCTCCTGCTGGCGGGCGGAATCGAAGTCGTACCAGGCCCGCCGCACCTCCAGCCGAACCTGGTCGCTGGCCGCCTGGTGTGCCGCCGCCATCCGCTCCCGCAAGGCTTTTTCCCGCGTCAGTTGTGCCTTCTTCGCTCCCCCCTGAAACAAGTCCACTTGCAGCTCCACTCCCGCCACCCAATTATTTCCTTGCACCTGGGAAAGCGTGGCGCTATCGGTTTCCCATCCGCCAAAGGCGTTCAGCCTCGGCCCAAACCCTGACTTGGCGATGGACACGCTCTTCTCTTGCGCCATCAGCTGCGCCTCAATCTGCTTCAAGTCAGGACGCGAGGCCAGCGCCTGCTTCTCCAAATCCGCCAGCGCGGCCTGTGGCAGAGTGCCCCGGCTCAGTGCCTGCGACGGCTGAAACTGCTCGTCCGGCGGCACACCCATGGCGGTGTCCAGTTGGGCGGCGGCAAATGCCACGTTGTTGCGCGCGCGGATCAGTTCTTCCTGGCGTCCGGCCAGGCGCACTTGCGCACTCAGCAGGTCCGACTGCACCACCACCCCGCTTTCGTAGCGGGCGCGGCTGCGATCCAGAATGGATTGCGCCGTCTTCACCGACTGCTCGGCCACATCCTGCTGCTTTTGCGCCAGCAGCAGCCCCAGGTAGGCTTGCACCACGCGAAAAATGGTCTCCTGGTCGGCTCGCTCCAGTTGGTGACCGGCAGCCTGGCTCAGGTCCTGCGCGCGCTCCACCTTCTTCCAGTTGGCAAATGAGTCAAACAGGTTCCAGTTACCGGAAAAACGCGAGCTGAAGTTGCCGATGGGGGTGGGCGTGTTCAGCGCGTTGAGCGCGAAGTTGGCGCTGGTAAACCGCTGTTGCCGCAGCCGCGTTCCAAACACGTACACTGGATCGTTGCCCCGGGTGGCGCTTTCGGTAAAGCCCAGACGGGGCAGCAGGCCGGAGCGCGCCTCCTGCACCCCGGCTGCGGCGGCCCGCTGGTCTGCCACCGCCATTTTGCGCTGCGGATTCTTCTCCAGCGCCATGCTCACCGCCTGCTGCAGGCTGAGCGAAGTTTGCGCCGCCGCCGTTGCCGCCAGCAGGGTAGCGAAGATGCCGGCCGCCGCGATACGCACAGCAAGGCTCCTCCGAGTTGTACTCCAGCCCTTCAAAGCAGTGTTAGGTCCTTCGTCGTGAATGCCACTAGGCTATGTCGGCCACCGGGGTGTCTGGCGGTGACTGCCGTCACATTCGACCGCCAAATTTCGAACCGCTACCCCGCCACGGGCTGCGGCTTCTCCGCGCTCTTTTCCGCGGCAATCTCGTAAGTCGTGTGGAATGCGGCCGTCTGCTTCACCATGGCGCCCACCGAGCAATACTTTTCCTCGGAAAGGCGAATGGCTTCTTCCACCGCCGCCGGATCCACTTCGTACCCGGTTATCACGTGATGAATGCGCGCCGCGGTGAAAACCTGCGGCGGGCGCTCCGCCTGGTCGGCCTCCACCCGCACCTCGTAACCGGTTATGTGCTGGTGATATTTCTGCCGCAGGATGGTGACCACGTCGAAGGCGGTGCATCCTGCCAGGCCCAGGGCTACCAGTTCAATGGGCTTCGGGCCAGTCGCTCCGGCGGCGTCATCCAGCAGCAGGTGGTGGCCGCTGCCGGTGCGGGCAACAAATTGCCTCTGCGTCCTAAGTGGTTGAGTAAGAGTGACTTTGGCTTCAATCATGGTGTTCCCCCCGTGCTCCTTCTTGCCGGATTCACACCCATAAATGCAGGCTGTCGCGATTTGTTACAGGAGACGGCGGGGATGGAAGGGTTGGTTCTTCAGTCAGCGTCTAGACGGGGATTAGCTTGCTGCTGGGCAGGCTGGGTTGTGGGTGGAGTAGCGCTTTAGCGCTGCATTCAATAGCCCTCCATTGACGGCTTCAGCCACTGAGGGACTGGTTGAGCTGCTGCCATTACCTCACGGGCAGAAGCCCTCTCCCTTCGAGGCCTTTTCTGCAGGCCTGAAGACCCAAGGACCGTGACAAGCTGACAGCGATGTAGAACAAAAACGCCCGCCTGGCGGCGGGCGCTTAGTTGCAATGAAAGTCTAGCTCTACTGATGGGCTGAGGGGTGCTCCGGCGTTGGCGCGGTCAGCGGCGCCATGGGCTGAGCCCCGGTAGCAACCGGCATCTCCGGCAGCGGACGTTCCAGGGCCAGAGTCAGCACCTGGTCCATGGTGTCCACAAACTGCAGCTTCATGACATTGCGCAGGTTCTCCGGAACGTCCGGCAGGTCTTTCTCGTTTTCCTTGGGCAGGATCACCTCAAACAGGCCGGCGCGGTGGGCAGCGAGCAGCTTTTCCTTCAAGCCGCCGATGGGCAGCACCTTGCCGCGCAGGGTGATCTCGCCGGTCATGGCCAGGTCGCGGCGCACGGGAATGCCGCTGAGCGCGCTGGCAATGGCGGTGCCTATCGTGATGCCGGCTGAGGGTCCGTCCTTGGGAATGGCGCCTTCCGGTACGTGCACGTGGATATCAAGGTTGCGGTAGAACTCGCGCGGCAGCCCCAGGCGAGCGGCGCGGGAGCGCACGTAGGACATGGCCGCCTGCGCCGACTCCTGCATCACGTCGCCCAGCTTGCCGGTCAGCAGCAGCTTGCCCTTGCCATCCACCACCGTGACTTCGGTGGTCAGGATGGAGCCGCCCACCTCGGTCCAGGCCAGGCCATTGACCAGCCCGACCTCATTCTTTTCATGCACCGCCAGGTCGCGGAATTTGGGCACGCCGAGAAATTCCTCGGTATTGCTGGACGCGATCTTGATGGTGTAGGTCTCGCCTTCTTTGACCACCCGCCGCGCCACCTTGCGGCACACGTTGCCGATCTCGCGCTCCAGATTGCGCACCCCGGCTTCGCGGGTATAGGCGCGGATGATGTCGGTAATCGCGTCCTCGCTGAAGATGATGTTCTTGTCCGTCAGCCCCGCCTGTTCGCGCTGCTTGCGCACCAGGAATTGTTTGGCGATTTCGATCTTTTCCGCCTCCGTGTAGCCATGCAGCCGCAACACTTCCATGCGGTCCTGCAGGGCGGCGGGGATAGTGTGCATCACGTTGGCGGTGGCGATAAAGAATACCTGCGATAGGTCGTACTCCACGTCCAGGTAGTGATCCACGAACATGAAATTCTGTTCCGGGTCGAGCACTTCCAGCAGCGCCGCCGAGGGGTCGCCGCGAAAGTCCATGGACATCTTATCCACCTCATCCAGCATGAACACCGGGTTCTTGGTGCCCGCCTTCTTCATCATCTGGATGATCTGGCCGGGCAGGGCCCCGATGTAGGTGCGGCGATGGCCGCGGATCTCAGCCTCGTCGCGCACGCCACCCAGCGACATGCGCACAAACTTGCGCCCCGTGGCCTTGGCGATGGACATGCCCAGCGAGGTTTTGCCCACCCCCGGAGGTCCCACAAAGCACAGGATGGAGCCTTTGGGATTCTTCACCAGCTGGCGCACCGCCAGAAACTCCAGGATGCGCTCCTTGATCTTCTCCAGCCCATAATGATCTTCGTTCAGCACCTTCTCCGCCCGGGAGATGTTGCGGATTTCCTTGGAGCGCTTTTTCCAGGGCACGGCCAGCAGCCAGTCCAGGTAGTTGCGCGAAACCGTGGACTCGGCCGACATGGGCGGCATGGCTTCCAGTTTTTTCAATTCCTGGATCGCCTTCTCATGAACTTCTTTGGGCATGCCGGCGGCATCAACCTTCTTCTTCAGTTCGTCGAACTCGCTCTTTTCGCCGCGTCCCAGTTCCTTCTGGATGGCCTTGATCTTCTCGTTGAGGTAGTACTCTTTTTGCGCCCGCTCCATTTGCCGCTTCACCCGCGACTGGATGGTGCGGTCCATGTTCAGCTTCTCGATTTCGATGTCCAGCACGTCGGCGATGCGGTTCAGGCGCTCGGCGGGATCGAAAATCTCCAGCAGTTCCTGCTTTTCCTCGATGGAAAGCTGCAGGTTGGCGGCGATGGTGTCGGTCAGCTTGGCCGGATCTTCCATGCGTACGGCCGCGATCATGGTCTCGTAATTCAGTGACTGGCACAGCTTCACGTACTGCTCGAACAGGGAAGTCACCCGCTGCATGCCGGCTTCAACCGCGGGCGTGGTCTCCAGGTTGTAGCGGGCCAGGCGCACGCTGGCTTCCATGAAGCCGTCATTCTCCGTGACCTGCAGGATCTTGCCGCGCTCAATGCCTTCCACCAGCACCTTGATGTTGCCGTCGGGCAGCTTGAGGCTCTGCACGATGTTGACCACCGTGCCCACCTGGTAGATTTCGTTGGGCTTGGGTTCGTCAATGCTGGCGTCGTGCTGGGTGGCCAGGAAGATTTTTTTGTCCGCGGCCAGCGCTTCTTCCAGGGCGCGCACGCTGGAGGAGCGGCCCACCACGAAGGGAGTCATCATGTAGGGAAAGATGACCACGTCCCGGATGGGCATCATGGGCAGCTTCCTGGTTTCGAATTTTTCCTTGGTGGTCACCTTGGCTCCCTGGTTTGTTAGATTCGATCTTCCTGCAATTTGCCTTACGGCATTATCCCGCTTTTTCCATCATGGGGATGGAAACATCGCGTTTCTCCACCATCTCGCGGGTAACCTCGAAATCCTTCACCCGCTTTTGACCGGGGAGATGGTACATCAATTCCAGCATCAGTTCTTCCAGGATCATGCGCAGGCCGCGGGCGCCTACCTTGCGGTTCATGGCCTCGCGGGCCACGGCGCGCAGCGCCTCTTCGCTGAACTTCAAGCGCACATTTTCGAACTCGAACAGCCGCTGGTACTGCTTCACGATGGCGTTCTTGGGCTTGGTTAGGATTTCGATCAGCGCCGCTTCGTCCAGGTCATCGAGCACGCCCACCACCGGCATGCGGCCTACAAACTCGGGGATAAGGCCAAATTTGATCAGGTCCTGGGGCTGAGCCTGGGCCAGCAGCGCGGTGTCGCGCTTCTTGCCCGCAGCCACTTCCTGCTGCTCCCCCTCTTCGCCCGCCTTGAAGCCCATGGCCTTCTTGCCCACGCGGCGCGACACAATCTTTTCCAGACCCACGAAGGCCCCGCCGCAGATGAATAAGATGTTGGTGGTGTCTACCGGGGTGAATTCCTGGTGGGGATGCTTGCGCCCGCCCTGCGGCGGCACGTTGGCGATGGTGCCCTCCAGGATCTTGAGCAGGGCCTGCTGCACTCCTTCTCCGGAAACGTCGCGGGTGATGGACGGGTTCTCGTCCTTGCGCCCGATCTTGTCCACCTCATCTATGTAGATGATGCCGGTTTGGGTGCGTCCCACGTCGCCGTCGGCGGCCTGCAGCAGCTTGAGGATGATGTTTTCCACATCCTCGCCCACATACCCAGCTTCCGTCAGGGTAGTGGCGTCCACGATGGCGAAGGGCACATCCAGCATCTTGGCCAGGGTCTGCGCCAGCAGCGTCTTGCCCGTGCCTGTGGGGCCGATGAGCAGGATGTTGGACTTGGTCAGCTCCACATCGCTGTTGCGCTGCCGGTTCATGTAAATGCGCTTGTAGTGGTTGTAAACCGCCACCGCCAGCTTCTTCTTGGTGGTCTCCTGCCCGATTACATACTGGTCCAGGAAGGTCTTCACTTCCTGCGGCTTGGGCAGGTGGTTGGGAGCAGCGGCAGCGGCATGGGTTTCTGCGCGGTCATCTTCCAGGATGGAATTGCACACCGCCACGCACTCGTCGCAAATGTAAGCCCGCGGGTAGTCACTGGGGGAGGAAATCAGTTTGGCTACTGCGTCCTGGGACTTGTGGCAGAACGAGCAACGTAAGACTTCGTCCGAACCCGATCTGGTTTTCACTACTTGGTTCCTCCCCGTCCTTGCCGGTCACAACTTGCGGCCAGTCCGGCAATGCGTTTCGAGCTCCCGCGGCCGCCCTCACCCGGCGCGGCTCACGGATAGGCGATATTACCTCTATCTGGTGTTGTAGATGATATCGTCTATGATTCCATACTCTTTAGCCTGCTGCGCGTTCATGATGAAGTCGCGCTCCACGTCCTTTTCCACCTTTTCCAGCTTCTGTCCGCTGTGCTTGGCCAGCAGTTGATTGGTAATCTCTCGCATGCGCAGGATCTCGCGCGCATGAATATCAATGTCGGTGGCCTGGCCTGAAAGCCCCCCCATCGAGGGCTGGTGGATCAGGATGCGGGAGTTGGGCAGCGCCATCCGCTTCTTCGCCGTCCCCGCCGAGAGCAGCAGCGCCGCCATGCTGGCCGCTTGCCCCACGCACAGCGTCATCACGTCATTCTTGATGTACTGCATGGTGTCGTAAATGGCCATGCCCGCCGTAATCGAACCCCCGGGGGAGTTGATGTACAACTGCACATCCTTCTCCGGATCCTCTTGTGCCAGGAAAAGCATCTGTGCGATCACCAGGTTGGCCACATTGTCGTCAATGGGCGTTCCAATAAAGATGATATTGTCCCGCAGTAAACGAGAATAGATGTCGTAAGCCCGTTCGCCACGTCCCGTTTGTTCAATCACCATTGGTACTAGCATCAGCTGTGCCTCTTTCCCATTCACCTGCCACACTCCTCCCAACCACGCCTGGTTGAGTTTGGGGGAGAATCGAAAAAAGCCTGCCCTTCAGGCAGACTGATTATAGAGAAAATCGAGGGTCTTTTCGCTGCGGAGTCTATTGCGAATTCTATCGAGGGCGCCATCACGTGTCAATCGCGCGCGCACCGATTCCACCGGCTGTTTGGCCTGACGGGCGATGGCTTCCACCTCTTTCTCCACCTCCTGCTCCTCCACCTGGATGTTCTCCGTGTTGGCGATTTTCTCCAGCAACAATGAGGCCTTCACTTCCTGCAGCGCCGTCTGCCGCTGCCCCGCGCGCAGGCGGGCGAAATCCATCTTCTTCACTTCCTCGGGCCGCATGCCCTGGGCCACCAGCGCCCGCAGGCCGCGGTCCAGTCGCACGTCCACCTGCCGCTCCACCATGGCTTCCGGAACTTCGAACTCGTGGCGCTGCACCAGTTGGTCCAGCAGCTTTTCCTTGCCCTCGCGCTCGGCCGTGCGCCGCTTGTCCTCTTCCAGGTGCTCGCGAACCCGCTGCCTTAGTTCCTCCAGGCTGGCAAATTCTCCCGCCTGCTTGGCGAATTCATCATTCAGTTCTGGCAGATGTTTCTGCTTGATGCCGTGAACCTTCACCGTGTAGGTGAAGGTCTTACCCGCCAGGCGCTCCTCGGAAAATTCCTTTGGATAGGTGACGTCGAACGTGCGCTCTTCCCCCGCCGAAAGCCCGCGCAGGTTCTCCGTGAACTCGGCCATAGTATTGGCGCCGCCAATCTCCACCATCACCTCGTCCACGTTTACCGGCTTGGAGCCCGGTTCCTTGGGCACGCCGGTGAACGACACCTGGGCAAAGTCTCCGTCGGCCAGCGTCCGGCCTTCCACCGGGGTATAGCTCGCGTGCTGCTCGCGCAGGTTCTTGAGCGCCTCCTCCACTTCCTGGTCGGAGACGCT
The DNA here is from genome assembly GCA_035496875.1 of Terriglobales bacterium. Taxonomy (GTDB): domain Bacteria; phylum Acidobacteriota; class Terriglobia; order Terriglobales; family Acidobacteriaceae; genus JAICWP01. The sequence continues at coordinate 9,804 of DATJEH010000239.1, forward strand.
GGTGTCGGGCTTGTCCACCCGCAATTCCTTGTAGCCGCTGACCTCGATTTCAGGCAGCACTTCGAAGCTGGCCTTGAAGCGCAGCGGCTCGCCTTCATGTATGTGCAGGTCGGTGATGCGCGGCTGCGATACCGGATGCAGACCCTGCTTCTCCGCTTCCTCCCGGAAATAGCGGGGCACCAGGTTCTCTACAATGTCGGTCTTGATGTCTTCAGCGAAGCGCTGGCGGATGAGGGTACTGGGAACGTGTCCGCGGCGAAACCCGGGCAGGCGCGCCAGCTTCTGATAGCGCTGGATCAGACCCTCGGTTTCGCGCGCCACCACCTCGGCGGGTACTTCCACCTGCAGCTCGCGCTTGCAGTTATCTTTAGTCTCGGTTGGGCTCACATAACCTCGGGCAGCACTACTTCGAATATAAGAGAGGCGCAAGGCGCGGTCAAACC
>DATJEH010000240.1:0-10417 GCA_035496875.1 Terriglobales bacterium
TAAGAACCGCGCGGGCACGGGCGTGGCCACCCCATTTGCGTTCTTAACTAGAAATCCCACTTGCTGCAGGCATCTGTCGCACTTTGTCAGATGGCTTTCCACACGCTCCCGCTCCGCCCCGATTAACTGCTGGTCCACGTAGGCTGCCAGGTCGTGCTCGTCAGGGCAGCGGAAAAAATGAGTCCGGAGGAAAATTCGATTTAGCATAGGAGTCCGCTTCCGGGTGAGTCCGTTCTCTCCCTAGTTACACGGACACGGGTTTGATTTTTCCGGGGACGAAAGCCTTAACGTTGAGGGCTTGCCTGAGATGTTCCATGATGTCGCGCAGGCGCCGGTCTGCGGTTTGCGCGTCCTTCAAGCCGACAAGTCTGGCCACTTGCTGCAAAGTAAGGCCTTCCTGATAACGCAAGCGGACCACCAGCCGGTCGGAGTCGCTTAATGAACCCAGCGCCGCTGACAACTGGGCGTGCGTTTGGCGCAACACCGCCACCGCTTCCGGGTCAGGGGCTGGATCAACCGGCTCAGTCGCATGCGCCCCCTCTTCCCCGCTCTCAATTGCGCCCGCCGCCCCCTTGCCGGAGCTAAGCAGCCACAACTGACGCGACGTCACGCACCGCCGTAACTCGTTCACCTTCGCCTCAACCTCGGCGAAGCTCAGCCCTATACGCCGGCGGCTTAGTTCTTCCCGGGCCTCCTCCACAGAAAGGCCCTGCCGAAACACCAGATCGAACAGCATCTGGTCCGCTGCGCTCCGCCGCGCGACTGAGCCGAATACGCGGTACCGCCCGTGCTCCTTGCGGTACCAATCCAGGCAAAGATTGCGCGCCACCGCGCACAACCACGTTGAGAACCTCGCAGCGCCACCCGCGTCAAATTTGCGTAGCCGGCGAAACTCATTCGCCGAAAGCTGCTCGCATACAAATAGGTAGCAATTGCCGCTGCGGTCCGGATCCCGGTCAAAGCTAAGCACAACGTGGTAGATTAAGCCGCTGTACCGCTCAAGAAACTCCGACCACGCCGACTGTCGGTCCGCTAAAGTGGTCGCGGACACAATGGACGCGAGGAATGGATCCGTCAGCATAAATTGTGAGGGAAATCTAACCGTTGGTCCGTAGGCTCGTCCCGTGACTCTGGTGGTGCGGTAGCTTACAAGAGAAGCATTGTCCAGGCAACACAATATTGTCGCCTGAGTCCGCTTTTTATCTGAGGGCAATCCGATGTTTTGAAAGGGGAGCGGCTTCAGCCGCGCCGTCCTGCCGCCCATAAACGGTAGGCCTTTAGGCTCTGTGGGTTGTGTGGCACGCCTTTGGTGATGCGGCTCACATCACCATGGCAAATCGTCGTCAACTGCCAGCCCTGATCCCAACTGACCCATTGAGCTTGCCTTGCCCGTTTTGCGGAGTCAGGAAGGGCAAGGATTGCGCCACCTCAACCGGTGGTTTCTCGGTCGTGCACGTATCGCGACTCCAGGCAGCCGCTTCTCTCGATGTCCAGGCCGCAAACCAGAACTCCCCGCGCAAGCCTAAGGGCCTCCGTCCCACCGCCGCCAGGACCGTTGGCAGGACTACAGAAGACCGCTAGTCTTCGTCACTGTGGAAGAGGTCGGCTCAGCGTAGCCCATCGGGCTCGCGGCTTGACACTACGTAAGTGGCTGCATTGGACATGTGATTTTTGACCGAAGCTACTCCAACTGCTTTCACAAAAAGCAAGTACTTTCCCGCCCGCAAGCTGTATCTGCCCATGTCGAGCCTGTGGACGCCGCCGGTTACGGTGGCGAGCGGCATGAGGTTTTCACCGTCGCGCGAGATAAACACGATATAGCGGCTGATGCTGTCTTCTTTCGTAGTTTCGCGGCCCGCGATGCTCCACTGCAGGTCGTCTCCGTTTACCTGCGCTGAAACCACCGCGCAGTTCTCAATACCGCTTTCGATCTCCGTACCTTCTTCGTAATCATTCCAGGTCACGATCTGCAAGGCATCGAGTTGGTTGGTAGCGGAATAAAGACCCTGGATTTCGGCGAAGGTCTTGAGCCAGGTCTGCCCACAATTGCGGTTCATCACGCGTTCCAGACTCCAGGAGGCGAGCCGATCGTTAAACCCGGGCTTTACAGAGCCCATGGTGTACGCATGTTTTTTTTGGCCTTTGGCGTAGAAGTCGTCGAGGTATTTCTTTCCCCAGTCGTTTGAGTCGGCCTTGTTGATTGCAATCCAGGAGTAACTGCCGCTGCTGTATGGGTGATCAAAACCCGACGCGTGCTGGAACAGATAGAGCGGGTCGCCCGGGATTTCTCTGATCACCCGCCACCAGTCGATTTTATATTTCTTGTCCAGTTCGAAGTTGGTCACCACGGGCCGGCCGTCAATACGCATGTAAGCGGGAGACGGGAAATACGTCCTGGCGAGATACTTCAGCCCTTGGATCAGCGCTTTGGTCGCATCGCCACCCGGCTTGGTGCTGTCCAGCGCCTTCGCATCTATAGTGGTTTCGAAGACGAACCCTGGATGCTGTTCGGCCTCCTTCATCACCAGGTAGGTCGTCCGGTTGGTGATGTCGCTTGCGGAGGAGCCCCGCCAATCGATCATTACTCCGCCTATTCCGCGGCCAATCATATCTTCAATCTGGCGATGTACCTGGGCGGGGTCATCGGAGCGATACCCCACGTTCATGTGTCTGGGATCGCCAAACCAGCCCATAAAGTGGGCGTAGATCCTGGTAGTCGCACCGGGATATAGGAGCGTCCGGATCGGTTCTTGGCTGACGTTGCCGCTGGCCGCGTCGCCGTTGGTTTGAGACTCGAAATGGTCGGCAGCACTGGTGTTGTTACCGGTTTCCGCCCGCAGAGTTGTGGTTGGACGGAACACGAGCGCTTGCTGTGCGCCACTGCCCCGGGTCAGCAGGACCGATAAAACCAGGATAGCCCACCTTATTCGTGAACCTGTATTTGCGGTTGCACAAATTCTCCTTGGTGAGCCGGGCCTCATAGGCATTTCTAACCTTAGTTGCCATCATAAAAGACTCCCTTTTTGCCGTCACTCCTTCTCCTCCCTTGTCAGTAGCCAGCCCGCCTGCGCAACTCGCGGCTGATGGCGGGAGCGCTCTCGGCGGTTCCTTCCCTTTATGTTTGACGGCGGAAGATTGTGGGGCGCGATGCCTATGGCCGATCGGCCTGCAGCATCACAGATCTGACAAGGCGTTCTGAACTGCGGTGGAAGTACGGTTCGAGATCATTGGCAAATTTGTACACTCGTTCGCTCGCGGGGCCGGCCTGGTGAACGTCGTCTGCGGCCGTGCAGATGCTGATCAGTTCGGCATTTTCTGGTGATTGCGTTACCGTGGCCCAGCGCTGCCGCAGCCAATCGCTCAAATAATTGTCCGCAGTCCGGTTGTTGCGCCGCCAGTAGAACCCACAGGCAAGGGGGTGGTCGGTGGGATTGTCGGAGACTGCGACGATAGCCTGAAGTTCGATCCCTGGATTGGCTTCGAGAGTACGGTAACGGCGTTCAATGATGGACCATCCCATATAGGGCAAACAGTTTTCCGGCGCATGGTTGTTCGCTGTCGGAGCCGCAATCAGCTCGATAGCGTTTGCGCCGGCCTGGCGATACAGTCGGTGAATTTCTCCAGGATAGCCTTTGACATCTCGGCCGTGCGCTTCCCTGCCGGTGAACGGGCCCAAGTGATAGGGCAGAGATAAGAGTGCCTCGCGGTCAGGCGCCACACGCTTGGCGTAGCTGGTCGGGAGCTTTGCCTCAACCAACATGGCCACCGCCAGGCAGCTCAAAACAATTACCAGGTTTGTATTAGACTTCTGCATTTCACGATCCGCGCCCACGTGAGAAGCGTCCCCACACACCCGCTGAACACCAGGAGCCCGAATACGTGATCGAACGTCTGCTCATGCTCCAGGAACCGCCCGCCCAGCATGTGAGCCCCAGACACAATCCCGAACAGCCGCACCAGGTTGGCGAAGTAGGCTAGGGGAACGGCTGCGGCTACAACCGCAAATTTGGAGTACCAGCGGCCGCGGCTCAGGTACACGAAGATGATCGCCAGCATTAACATCGTGAGAGCGGAGCGGACGCCGTTGCACGCTGGGGCGACGTTAATGCTTCCCGAGCCGGGAAACAGAATGAGCGAACCCATTCGCTCGACAGGCAGACCCAAAGCATGAGACAAACCTGCGACTGCCCTGGCGCACAGGATCTGCAGCGGCAGATCAATCCTCTCCAGCAGCGCCGGCGGGACGGGCACGAGCAGGAGCAGAAACGCGATGGGAAAAAGCAGCTCTTTCAGAATCGCGGTTCCCCACAGCGCCAGAACGATTCCGCAAAGCATGGCTACCAACAGCAGCGGGGTCAGGGAGTGCAACAGGTCGAACCAATCAGTCGCAACCGTGATGGCTGCTGCGCCGATCGCCAGCGCGATGCCCGCACGCGAGGGATTGAGTTGCAGGGCAGCAAGCTTTTTTCGCTTCGCGTTCGCGATTCCCAGACTAATGAGTGGGACCACCGCGGAGAGGGAATAGAGACCGTCTGACCACCAGAGGTGGCTCATCCACACCAGCCGGTGCCAGAAAAGTCCGGCAGTGAAGGCAACGAGCAGAACGTACCGCAGCAACTCACGCACGGTAAGCCCGAAGCACCTCACGGTTACGTCCTCGAACCGGAGCGAGCGTACTGCCACATCAGGATCGCACCGCCCACCAGACCCAGAACGATCGTCGGGTTCTCAGGGGAAGGGTGGCCACGATTACAACCAACTGCCAGTGACCACAGCGGCAGAGCAGCCATCGCAATACTGGCGATAACAGCAAGGAATCGCATCCAACCTCCACATCAACGTATCAGTAGGCATTTGCACCTAGGCGTAGTTTAGCTGCGTAGGTAAAACCCTTACACAGCTAAAAGCTGCCAGGGTTAACCTGGGTGGCACTCCCTCCGTAGCCCACCCGATCGACACCCTGCCTTGTCCCAGTGCCCTGTTTACAGAGCTTCATTCCGCTGCTATTGAGGGCTGCGAAAGCGGCGCCTGTCGCTCATATCGAGGAATGTAATGGGAATGGGATTGATTTAGCGCTACGGAAGGAGGATGAGAGAATTACGGAGGTGGGGCAACATGGGAAGTTGGCTGTTGCTGCTTAATCGGCCCCAGCGGCTGCTTTCATAGGAACAGCGGCCTGGTGCGGTTCGGCGAAGGCAAATTCGTCGCGCTGGTCAAAGGCGCGCTCCAGGGCATTGGCCAGAGCCGTGCTGAACCTGGACCCGAGAAGGTTCAGGTCAATCATTAAGGGCTGGTCATCGCGAACCCGGTACACGGAGAAAAATCCCTGACGACGGTTAGCGCTGGTTCGTAGTTCAAGAGTCAGATTCCATCTGCCGGCCAGGGCATTGTTCCGCGAATTTTTCTGCCAGGTATGATAGGCACAGGAATCAGAGCTTCCGCGATATAGGGCGCCACGGAACCAGTCCCCTGGCGGATGAATTCCCAACCGAAACGCGTCGAAGTCGTTGCTCTCGAAACCCTTTTCCAGGATTTCGCAGATATCAATAAAGCTCTGTGCCCCCGCCAGTTGTTCCTTGGCACGTCGGATAGCCAGATTATTGCGGATGACATCCCTCTGCTCCACGGTCCGCCGTGCTACCCGTCCCAGTTCCAGGAACTCAGGATAGCGAAGATACTGCACCCCGAACCAGATACCGGCGGCCAGGATGAAGAACACGACCGCCACAGTTCGCTGGCCGGGAACTAGAACAAACAGGCTCAGCAGCCCGCAAGCGGCAGAAATCCCGTAGAGCAGGATTACCACCTGTCTATGGGAGAGACCCCGTTCCATCAGTTTGTGATGGATGTGCTGGCGGTCAGCGGAAAAAAGCGGCTGCCCGCTTAGAAAGCGGCGCACAACCGAAATCACCGTATCCAGGATCGGCAGCCCAAAAGAGATTACCGGAACACTTACCGCCACCAGGGTGGAAGTCTTTCCGCCCCCGACCAGGGCCAGCGCACTCAGGGTAAAGCCGATAAACAGGCTGCCGGAATCACCCAGAAAAATCGTGGCCGGATTGAAATTGTACTTAAGAAACCCCAGCGTGGCTCCTGCCAGGGCGATGGTTAACACCGACACCAGTGCGTTCTGGTTGATCAGCGAGACGGTGAATACCGCCAGTGTTGAAAGCAGTGCCGATCCCGCCGCCAGTCCGTCCAACCCGTCAATCAAATTGAAGGCGTTGGTGACCCACAAAACCCATAGTACCGTCAGGGGCAGCGCGCCCATCCATGCGAACACATGATGGCCGAAAAAAATAGGCAGCGACATCACGCGAAAATCCCCTAAAAAAAGGATAAGCGCTGCCGCCACCTGCACGGCAAACTTGGAGCGTGGGCTTACTGACCAGATGTCATCCACCACTCCAATGCCGAAAACCAGCGTTGCCGGCACGATTACCCACAAAACGTTACGCGCCGGAAAACCTAGGCCGAAGTGAAGCAGACGTGACGCCAATAACAGCAGTAGGATGACGGAAAGAAAAGTTCCGTAAACCGCAACGCCGCCAAACCGGGGGATGGGAGCGGTATGGAGATGGTGCGGTTGGACAGGACCGGTTGCCCAACGGTTGCTGACCGCAAGGTTACGAACCTTGCGGGTAAAGAAAAGCGAAAAAACCAGCGCGCCAAAGAATAGAGCAACCGGGATCAGAAGCATTTCGCCCTATACCGGACAAAGCGGCTCTTGATCTATCCTCGCTTGTCGCCCAGCCATTCAATTTAGGAAACTTGCGGCTGAATATAGCATTGGAGTTCCGAATATTAAACGTGCTTAATTTGGTGACCGTGTGGAAAACCTGGAGGAAATTGCAGCTGATGGGCTGAACTGGGAGGGAAAGAAAGCGGGCGGGGAAAGCGGGAAAAGCCCTACGGCTCGATTGCGCCGGAGATATGCGGGGCCAGGGTAGCGGCCGCGCGTTCCGTAATTGAGTCAAACAACCTGATGTATTCGTTGGCGGTCTGGCACCGCGACAAATTCTGCTCAATGTAAGTCCGGCCGTTTCGTCCCAAGCTCCGGCATAGGTCGGCATTTTCAAAGAGCTGCCGCAGAGCGCTGACCATGGCCGCCGGATCCTGCGGCTGAATACAAATTCCGGCGCCGGCGCTCTTGAGCAACTTTCCCGCCTCCCCTTCCACGGCCAGCACGATTGGCTTGGCGCAGGACATGAATTCCAGCATCTTGCTGGGGATCACGGTCTTAAACACCTCAGAGCGTCTCAGCGTAACCAGGCAAACGTCCGATGCCGCCACCAGAGCGGGGACTTTTTCTCTCGGCTGTTGCGGCAGGAAGCGCACGTTGTTCAGTTGGCGCTGGCGGGCCTGAGCAATAAGTCGTTCCTTGTCCGCGCCCTCGCCAACCAGCAGGAACATCATCTTCGGCATTGCCTCCGCGCAGCCGCCGGCGGCATCCAGTACGGTTCCCAAGTCGTGCGCCATACCCAGCGTCCCAATATAAGAAACGACAAATCTCCCCTGCAGGCCAAGTTCGTTACGCACTGCCTCGCCCTCGGCCGCCGGAGAAAATAATTCGGTTTCCACGCCGTTGGGAACAACCGATATCTTCCCTCCCGCCACCCCGTATTCCCTCACAATGTGGTCTTTGAATGCGGGAGTCACCACCACCAGGTGATCGCATGCGCGGTACAGAAATCCGGCGACTCGCCCCAGTCCAATGTGCAGCAGCGACCGGCTGTTCCCCACCCCCACCGCCGCCAGCGATTCCGGCCACAGATCGCGGATTTCAAGCACAAAGCGAGTGTTCTTGATATGGCTGATCCACCAGCCGCTCATGCCCACAAGTAATTGCGGCGAGGTGGCGATAACCACATCCGGACGCCCGATGAATGTTCCCGTAGCGCAGGCCGACAGGCAAAACGAGCTGTAATTAAGCATGCGCTCGTGCGGCTTTCGGTTGGGTAGAGGAATCAGCCAGGTACGAACCAGGTTGATTCCGGCCACCTGCTCGCGGCACACCAGGCGTCGGAATTGCGCCCTATACTCCGCCCGTAACACGCCTGTTGGATGATTAGGGAATCCGGTCAGCACTGTGACATCATGTCCGGCGGCAGCCCAGTAACGAGCCAGCTCGGAGACCCGTGCCGCCGGCGCTCCCATCTCCGGCGGAAAATACTGCGATATGTACAGAATTTTCAATCTTCGGCTCAGTAGTAGAGAAGCTTGAAAGCGCTTTTGTATGCCAATGCGGCGTTTCGATTGAAGAACCTGTTGCGATATGAGCTCCACTGTTCCGCATAGCGCGCAAATATGTCGTCCGCCGTGAGTTTGTAAAGCACCCCAAGCTGGGCGATGTGCAGCCGATGGTAGAAAGGGCTGGCCAGCATTTTCAGCCTGGTTCCGGCCAGCTCATACAAAGACCAGAAGCCAACATCATATTTATCCAGATTGCGCTTGAGCGTTTTCATCGTGGCGGCAAACAGTTGCCGGGCGTCCTCATCCCCGGTCGCGAGCCAGTAGTCGTAAATGCCCCACGACGCCCACATGAAGCCGTTGAGAATGTGGGTGGGAGGAGAAACGATATATTCCTCCAGCCAGACGTCCCCGCGTTCATCAATGTGAAGCATGCCCCCTTCCCGCGTTTCCTTTTCAAAAGCCGCAAAGGCGCCGCCCGCCGCTTCCATGTACTTGGCATCGCGGGTTTCGCCAAAGGCGCGAACCAGCACTGAAATTCCCTGCCCTTGTGCCAGCGCTGACTGCCATGGCGCGCGGAGAGTGGTGCGATACTCCCAGTCGAAATGGTGATTCCACACGCGCAGGCCCGCCCGATTCGTCTCCAGGTTCGCCACCAGCCAATCTGCGACCGCAAGAAACTTCTGCCGGCGTTCCACTTCGCCGGTTCGACAGAAAGCATTAAAGTTCCCCAGCCCGAACTGGGCGATTGCTATGGGGTTGCACTGCCGCCCCAGGCGGCCCTGGTAGTCGAGCAGCGGAATTCCCTGCTCGTCGTAGGGACCGGCATAGTCCGCCTTCTGCAAAAATGGCTGGTAATACTCCCCCAGCTGATGCGGCGAGCACCGAGGGTTCATCTCCGGGGAATCGTGCCAAAACGTGAGATGGCTGTTGCCTCCTCCTAAGTAGGCGGGAAAGATCCGCCGGTAATAATTCAGACGACGTCCTAAATGCATAAGGTGTAAGACGGTTCTGCTAGCGGGAGGCGGTGATCTGCGGCCGCTGCTCGGATTCTGCCGGTGCCACGCACCGTTCTGGATGGAGCAATACGGGCTGGCCTGAACGCGCGCTCTGCAGAACAGCAAACGTGGCCAGGCTGGTGGCCGCTAATTCGGCAACGCTGATGGGATTGGGCGCGTTATTCCTGATGGCATCACAAAATGCACGCCATCCGTTGCGATGTCCTTTATCCTGACGCAGCAAGGAACGGTGAAGCTTCACGCGGCCATTCTGTCGCAACTCGAGACGGCGAAAATCATCAAGCACGGCCGCTTTCCCCCCGCTAAAAACCTCGAAGCGCTCTTTGGGCAGCGACTTATCGCCATTCGCGACGTACACCAGGCTCCCAATCGAGCCGTTTGAGAATTCCAGGTTGGCAGCCACATTATCGTCACAATACGTGCTCCCGTTCGGCAGAACCTGCGACCACACCTTCACCGGCAGCGCCCCGGCTATATAGGTCATGAAATCTACGAAATGGCACACCTCGCCAATGGTTCGTCCGCCACCTCGCTCCGGATCCTGTATCCAATGCTGGCGCGAAATCAGCCCCGCATTCACCCGGTAGGACATCATCATCGGCTCGCCCGAACCTTCAAGGAACTCCTTCAAGGCTCGCGCCATGGGCGAAAAACGTCGGTTGTAACCCACCATTAACTCTCGCGAGGGCTCACTCTCCCAGGCGGCAAGAATCCCCGCCAGCTCTTGTTCCGATAAACAAAGCGGCTTCTCACAAAAGACGTGCTTGCCTGCGCCCAGTGCCGCGATCACCTGGCGCGCGTGGAGGTGGTGAGGAGTGGTGATGACCACGGCGCCAATATTGTCGTCGGCAAGCACTTGCGCTTCGCTGCTGGTGGCATACGCGAACCCGAACTTGCGCGCGCTGTTCTGCGCGGTAAGTCCAGAGCGGCTGCAGATGGCCACCAGTTGTGCGCTCTCAGTTGCCTTAATTGCGGGCAGCAAAATGCGGTTGGCAAAACTTCCTGCGCCCAGCACGCCCACCCTTACCTTTGCATGCTCGTTGCCGTCTGCCCGCAGGCGCTCTGTGCCCAGGTCCACCCTCGGCTGCAGCAGGGATTCACCCGGGTAGGTCAGGACCACTCCCAGGTAGGACTGGCCGCTCCTCCCGCCGATCAACTCGTAAGCGTGAACTCCATCGTCTATGGCGAAGCGATGAGTAATCAGCGCC
>DATJEH010000241.1:0-2324 GCA_035496875.1 Terriglobales bacterium
CATTTCTTCCCGCCCGCACAGGGACGCCACATCGCGCAGCCAGCGCCAGCTCTCCTGGATGTCACCGTCGGGTGCGAACACCTGGAAGAAGCGCTGGGCGCGGCCTTCGCTGCTCACCAGCGTGCCGTCCGATTCCGCAAAGCTGCCCGCCGGCAGCACCAGGTCGGCGCGCTCGGTGGTGGCATTTGCCAGGCAGTCCAGTGCCACCAGATGGGACGCCTGTTCGAAAAACTTGTGCGCGGCCGTCTGCGGCAATCGCCGTTCAAGATCATTTTCCAGAACCACCACAGCATCCGCATCTTTCACCGCTTGCGCAGCGCCGCTGAGGGGAGCTGCCCCCATCATGGCCACTCCCATGCTGTTGCACTCTGGCACGGTGAAACTCAGCCGCGCCTCTTTACCCGCAGCGTGCAAGGCCCGCGCCACATTGGCGGCGGCCTCAACCACCGCCTCGCTGTTCTGGCCGCCTCCGGCAACCACCAGCGGCCGCTCTGCCTTCCGCAGCGCTTGCGCAATCTGCGTGGCCAGGGTAACTGCTTCCCCCGACATGCTGGTCGCGGGCGCGCTCTGGTCGAGAGCGCGGGCCACCGCGAAGCCCAGGCGGGCAATGTCAGCGGGCGCCCCGCGAAATGTCTGCGCGGCAATATCGTCCAGACGAGTGGCCTGCGGCGAGGCGATGAACAGCGGTCCTCTCTCGTCCTGCATCGTTTCACGCACGGCGTGGTCCAGCCAGCGTGGAATCTTAAGCTTGTCGGTCACCGCGAACGGCTGCTGCCGCACCGACTGCCGCAGTGCAAGCGCCAGGCGCGGCGCGTAGTTGGTGGGGTCTTCGCCCAGCAACAGCACCGCGTCGCATTGCTCGATTTCCCGCAGCGAGGGCGCGCGCGCCGGCGTGGTTCGCAGGATGCTGATCATTTTCCCCAGCAACTGGTATTCGTCATCCGCCATGCCCGCGAAGAAATGCTCCGACCCCACCAGCGTGCGCAAGGCGAAATTCGCCTCCAGGGAAGCTCGGGGGGAGCCGATGCCGATCACATTCTGCTTGCCGGCGAGCAATTCCCGCGCCCCCTGCAACGCTTCTTTACCGCTCACCGGCTGCGCGATTCCCTCCCGCCGCAATAACGCCTGCCGAATGCGCTGCGGGCTGTTCACAAACTCGTAGCCATAGCGGCCGCGATCGCACAGAAAATATCCGTTTACTTCGCCGTTGTAGCGGTTCACCATGCGCCGCAGCATGCCGTAGCGCTCGCCCGGACTGGTGTTGCATCCCAGTCCGCAGTGGGTGCAGATGGAAGGCGCGAACTGCAGGTCCCACTTGCGCGTGTAGTGTTGCTTCAGCGTCTTGTCGGTAAAAACTCCGGTGGGACACACTTCCACCAGGTTGCCGCTGAATTCGTTTTCCAGAACCCCATCCCTGTGGCGGCCAAAGAAAACCAGGTTGCGCAGCACGAAGGAATTGAAATCGTCCCCCCCGGCGTACTCGCGGTAGAAGCGCACGCAGCGGTAGCACTGGATGCAGCGGTTCATCTCCTGGTTCACCAGCGGTCCCAGGTACTGATTGCGGAAGGTGCGCTTCTCATAGGGATAGCGGCGGTAGTCGTGTCCAGTCATCACCGTCATGTCCTGCAGGTGACATTCGCCGCCTTCGTCGCACACCGGGCAGTCGTGCGGGTGGTTGAGCATCAGCCCTTCAATCACTCCGGCACGGAACTTGACGGCATCGGAGTCGTGAATAGCAATCCGGGTGCCTTCGGTCGCCGGGGTCATGCAGGCCATCACCAGCTTGCCCCGGGTATCGTTCTCATCTCGGAACTGCTTGACCGCGCACTGGCGGCAGGCGCCCACCGAGCCCATCGCCGGATGCCAGCAGAAATACGGCAGGTTGAAGCCCAGCGTCAGCGAGGTGGACAGCATGTTCTGCGTCGGATCGGCCGGATAGGCCTTGCCGTCAATGTAAACAGTCGTCATGCCTGCTTCCAGGGGCAGCGTTTCTCGCGGATGTGCCGCTCAAAATCTTCTCTAAAATATTTCAGCGCGCTCTGCAGCGGCTCGACCGCGCCCGGCGCCAGGGCGCAAAAAGTATTTCCCGGCGCGTTAAACCAAGTCTGATAAGCCAGCTTTTCCAGGTCTTCTTCCCTGCCTTGCCCCTGCTCCAGGGCGCGCAGCGTGCGCTCCGTCCAGTTCAAGCCGCTCCAGCAGGGCGTACACCACCCGCAGGATTCCTGGGCGAAAAATTTTTCCAGGTTCCACACCATGCCCACGGGACAAGTCTGGTCGTCGAGCACGATCATGGTGCCGGTGCCCATGCGGCTACCCACTTTCTG
>DATJEH010000242.1:0-20432 GCA_035496875.1 Terriglobales bacterium
ACCGGCAGCTCGTCCGCGATCTCCAGTTGCAGCGGCCCGGGCTCCATCTTGTCGAGACACTGGCGGATGATGGCGATGGACTCGAATACTTCCTTCATGCGCACCACCACCCGCGACCACACGTCGCAGCCCTCCGCGGTAATCACGTTGAAGTTCACGCGGTCATAGGCGGCATAGGGATGGTCGCGCCGGCAATCAATGTCAACGCCCGCGGCGCGCGCCACCGGCCCCACGGCGCCAGCGCTCTTCACCACATTCTTGCCGGCAATGCCCACGCCCCGCGTGCGCTTCTGGATGTTCCTGTCGCGGCTGACGGCGGCCACCACCGGTTCCCACTCCGCTTCCAGTTTGTTGAGCACCTGGCCCAGTTCGCCCTTCAATTCTGTGGTGATGTCCCAGCGCACGCCGCCCACTACACACAGGCCGTACGTCTTGCGGTTGCCGGTGATTTTTTCCGCAATCCACATGACGGGCTCGCGGATGCGAAAGGCCTGCATGAACAGGGTGTCGAAACCTACGATGTGGCAGGCCAGACCGACCCACAGCAGGTGGCTGTGAAGGCGCTCCAGCTCCAGCAGGATGGTGCGGATGTACTGGGCGCGAGGCGGTACAGAGAGCGCGGCGGCCGCTTCCACCGCCTGGGTATAGGCCACGCTGTGCACGCAACCGCAGATTCCGCAGATGCGCTCGGCCAGCACCGGAATGTCGTTGTAACTCATCACCGATTCCGCCAGCTTCTCAATGCCGCGATGGGCCATGAAGCCGCGATACTCGCAGCCGCGCACCATCTCCCCTTCCACGTAGAGACGGAAGTGCGCGGGCTCGTCGAGAGTGGGGTGGAAGGGCCCGAAAGGCACCACGGTGCAGCCCTCCGGGGGCTCATCGAACTCAAAGGCAGCGCCCTCCTGGAACTCCTCCGGCACCTGGTTCCAGGGAACGTCTTTGCGCAGCGGATGCACGTTTTCCGGCCAGCCATCGGGCAGCACCAGGCGCTTGGGGTAGGGATGACCGACACACTCGATTCCGACAAGGTCGCGCATTTCGCGCTCCGCCCAGTTGGCGGCGGGCACCACGCCGGAGATGCTCTCGATTTTGGGCGACCCGGCGGGAAGCTGGGTGAGCACGCTGCACAGCACGTGATTCTGATCGAAAGCGAAGTCGTGGGCCACCACGAAACCGCCGGAATAGGGGCGGTCGTCGGCCCCGATGCTGATCACGTAGCGGGCGTCCAGATCGTGAAAGAGATAGCGGCAGAGCTCCTTCACCGCCGCCGGCTGTACCCACACGAAAAGCTGGCGCTCGCTGGGCAGGTCGGCGCGCACAATGGAGCTGTCGAACTTTTCCCGCAACTGGTTGAGGCGCTCACGCGCGATCATGATACCCGCCCCTTTACGGTTACCACCTTTCCGTTTTGTGCTCCGCCCACCCAGTGGAAGTGGCGCTTGATTTCACCGTAGAAATTATGGGCAATGTAACGCTGGCACTCTGCTTCCGGAGCGTAACCACAGAGCCAGGGCGCCGCTGCCCGTCTTTCTGCCGAGCCCAGCTTTGAAATGCTGAAGGCGATCAGGAAGGTAACCGCCAGCACAACCGCCAGGGCGAGGGGCACAAATATTGCCGCCGAATGCGGTCCAGCTATCACAGCAGGAGCCTGGGGCGTGACCGGAATGGCGTTTGCCAGCCAACCAGCGGTGGTTTGGGGCGCGGCAGCCAACGCCCGCTGCATGAATCCAAATGCCAGCCCTGGCGCCACTCCCAGCAGCACACACAGCAAGGCCAGCAGAACCTGTGACGCCTGCATGCTCCAGTTCACCTCCAGAGTGCGGGGAAGGCCGGTGCGGAAATGCGTCTCCACATCCTGGCGGGCGGGCAGCAGGCCCGCCTTCTCTTTAACCAGTTCGCTTGCTCGGGAAAGGAAACTAGTACCAAAGAACTTAACGAACGAAGCCAGGGTAAGGGCACTGGTCAGAATGGCAATCACCGCGCAAACGGCGAGATACCTGGCTGAAGGCGCTCCCTGAATCGCAGCCACAAGAATGGTCCACTTGCTGGCAAAGCCGTTGAACAAGGGCACACCGGAAATGGAGAGCGAACCCACCAGCACCGTGATCCCGGTAAGCGGCATGTACTTCATCAGTCCGCCCATGCGGTTCAGGTCCTGAGTGCCAGTAGCGTGCAGCATGGACCCGGCATTCAAGAACAAGAGCCCTTTGAACAAACCGTGGTTCAGGACGTGAAACAGAGCGCCAAACAGGCCCAAGACTGCCAGGGTGCGTGCCATAGGTCCAGCGGGCAGCAGGGCCATGCAAATACCGGTGCCCAGCAGGATGTAGCCGATTTGACCGATGCTGTGGAAGGCGAGCAGGCGCTTGGACTGCTCCTGCTTGAGCGCCTGCATGGTTCCGGTGAACAGGGTTACCGTGCCCAAAATCGCCACCAGCATCCCCCAGCGGGCAAGAGGGAAACGGTTCTGCGCCGCCGCCGGCACCAGCCAGAGGAAATAGCGCATAAGGCCATATACGCCGGTTTTGATCATGACTCCGGAAAGCATGGCGCTCACTGGCGAGGGCGCGGCGGGATGCGCCTGGGGCAGCCACATCTGGCCGAACGGCCACATCCCCATCTTGATGCCAAAGCCGAGGAGAAACAGGGTGAAGGCCAGGGTCACGGTACCGGGGCGCGCGCTCACCAGGGAGGGCAGGTTTGCGCTCACCTGGGCGAATTCGAAGCGCGAGCCGTCTTGTCCAGGAGCCAGCAGGGCCGCGCCAATCATGATCGCCGCGCACGCAACTTCCATCATGACCAGGAACTTGCGGCTGGCCCTCCGGTTCTGCTCCTGCCGGTGTTCAAAGCGGATCAGCAGGTATCCCGGGAGAGTCATGAGCTGCCAGAAGGCGCAGAACGTCCACATCATGTCCGTGGTGCTTAGCAGTCCATACATCGCCGCCAGGAAGAGCAGGAAGCAAGGGTAATACCTTCCCACTCCATAATCGGCGTAGTGCCGCATGTAGCGAATGGAATAGAGAGCGGCCGGGAGAGCAATGCCGGAGGCCAGCACCAAAAACACGACCGCCAGGCCGTCCACGTGGAGGCGAAAAGCAAGGGCATGCACCGGGGAAGCCCACAACTGAAGTGGTTCGGGCGAAGCTCCTTGGTCCAGAACCTTGCCCGCGGCGGCAAATATCAGGATGGATGAGGCGGCCGTGGTCGCCAACGCCAGCCATCCGGCCAGCGTTCTGCGCGGCGCCGCCAGCAAGGTAATTGCCGCTCCGGCGACACAAGCCAGAATGGCGGCGAACACGGCTTGTTCCGGCGACATCATGCCATTACCTTGTCCATCCGGTTGCGCCACTGCTCCTGCGAGCCCTGGCACGCCCGCACGTCGCGCAGCAGTCCGTGGATGATTTCCAGCGACGCCTGCATGGTGGGGCTTAGATCCTGGCCAGGCTGCAGCGATTCCGGCTGCACGCCCAGCAGCCACACCCGGGCCCCGGAGCCTTCGACAATCCTGGCCATTACGCCCAGGGAAATTTTGTGGGTGGAAATCTGCGGGAACGCGGTTTCAATCTCCGCCGCATTGAGAAAGACGACGGTGCCCGGTTCGCTGCCGAAATTGGTGGCATCAATCACCAGCAGGTGATCGAAATCTTGCCCCGCGATACGTTCCAGGTAACGTTCGGGGCTGGTGCCGGCGATAAGCACGTCCGGCACACCAGCGGCAATCAGTTCTTCGGCCAGATAGACGCCGAAGCCGTCGTCGCCGTAATCCACGTTGCCCACGCCCATAATGCAGATTCGTCCCTGGAGGGTGCGCTGCAGCCGCTGTCCGAGGCCTTCCATCAGATCTCCTCCCCCAGCTTTTTGATCTGCTGGTAAGTAAACACGGGACCGTCCACGCAGACGTAAGCGACCCCGATGCAGCAGTGGCCGCACTTGCCCACGCCGCATTTCATGTAGCGTTCCAGAGTGGAGACGATATTCTTTTCTTCGCAGCCCATGGCCAGCAGGTCGCGGATGACGAAACGGAACATAACCGGCGGCCCGCAGACGAACACAGTGCTGTTGTCCACCGCGACGCTGACTCCGGGTTTGGTAAACAGGCCGCCTACCACTCCCACATTGCCCGTCCAGCTGCCATCGGGGCGGTCCACCGTCAAATAACACTCCACTCCCGCCGACTGCTCCCATTCCCGCAGGTTGGGCAGGTACATAAGCTCATGCGGGGTCTTAGCGCCATAGAAAATCTGGATCCGGTCGTAGTACTTGCGGTGCTGCAGGGCATAGACGATGCAGGAACGAAGCGGGATCATGCCGATGCCGCCGGCTACGAATACCAGGTCCCTGCCGTAGTACTCCTCCATGGGGAAGCCGTTGCCGTAGGGACCACGAACCGCGAACTTCTCTCCCGGCTGCAGTTGTTCAAGGGCGGCGGTGGCGCTGCCCACCTTGCGGATGGTGAAAAAGGTTTCCTCCTCGCCGGGGCTGGAGGGCAGGGAAGCAGGAAACTCACCGACTCCAAACAATGAAATCTGCGCGAACTGTCCAGGCCGGAACTTGTGAAACTCCTGCTGTTCTGTGGCGTCTTCAAAGTGCCAGTAGAAAGTCTTCACCTCGGGAATCTCCGCCACCACCCGCTCCAGCACCGCGGGCTTGGGCAGATAGACGTTCTGGGTGGCCGCGCTCATCCCGCCTCCGCCTGGGCCGTAGCCCGCCGGATCATCTCCACGACCGTGGGCATGCCGATATCTCCGTGGCAAACGGCCGCGCACCGCCCGCAGCCCACGCACGCCATAGAAAGTTCGCGCTGGATGAAGTAGTGCGACAGCTTGCGGAAAAAGCGCCGGTTGCGCCGGTCGTGCACGGCGCGCCGCGGGTTGAACCCCCCGGCCATGCGGGTAAACCCGCCCAGGGCGCAGGAATCCCACATCCGCACCCGCTCCACCTGGCCCGCCCCGACTTGGCGGTCGGTGACGGTGAAGCAAGTACATGCCGGGCACACATAGGTGCAGCCGCCGCACTCCAGGCAGCGCTGGCCGATTTCCTCCCAGGTTTTGTCGCTGACCTTTCCCTGAGAGACGTAGCGCACCGCGGCCGAAAACCAGCTGGTCATGGTGCTCTGAAAATGTGTGCGTAAATCTTCCAGGATGGTGCGGCGACGGGCCACGTGCTCGTCTGTTCCTTTACGGAAGATAGGATTGGCCAGCAGCACTTCGCCGGCGGAAGTGCCCGCCACGGCCATAAACTCGTCGCCCAGATCCATCAGTTGCAGGTCGAAATGGTCGCGCGCTGCCGGGCCGCTGTCGGCGCACATGCAGAAGCACTCCTTGCCGATGTCGCGCTCCGGATCGGTGCAGACCAGGTTGATGAGCAGCAGGTTGCGTCGCCGCTTCTGGTAGTAAATATCGCTGAACTCCCGCCCCAGGAAGAAGCGGTCCAGGTGATAAATACCGGCCACGTCGCAGGAGCGGATGCCGAAGATGGCCCGCTTGGGGGCATCGTAGGTGGGTTCAATGCGCAAGTCGCCATTGCTGCGCTCCGCCTTCATCAGCCGTTCGATATGGGGAAACACGAAGCGCTTGGGCGGATAGTAGGGATTGGGCAGATGGATCTGCACCAGATCGCGGTTCTGATCGGTGACGGTGTCGAAGTAGGTATCTCGTCCACGCCCGCAAAATGGCGCCAGGACCTCGTAGCCTTGGGCGCGCAACAAGTCCAGCAGGGCCGGAACATCCGATTTGGGCAGTACGCGCGCTTTCATGCCGCCCCCTTCTCCACCCGCACCGGAACGAGCTGGCTGCGGTCCACGGCGCCATTCAGAATTTTGTTTTCCACGTCGCGCAGGAAATAAGGAACGAAAATGGTGCCCCTCATCACCTCCGGCGTGACTCGCGCCGTAGCCGGGGTGGCTGCATGGGCGGTGTGCAGGGTCACGCTCTGCCCGTCGCGAATGCCCAACTGTTTCGCGTCCTCGCTGTTGACCTCCACGAAGCCCCCGGGATAGTCCAGCCACAGGATGCGGTATTCGCGTTTGAGGGTTTCGCTGTGGCGAACGAGCACATCCTGCGTCCAGTAGAAAAGGGAACTACCGAAGAAAAGCTGGAAGGGGAACTCGGCGGGAGCGGCGACCCACGCCGGCCTGCTCACCGAGACAAAATTGAACCCGAGTCCGTCTTCCGAAAATAAATAACGCGTGCCCAGCGGCCGATCCTTGGTGCAGGGCCACTGCCGTCCGTACTCGCGCGCCAGGTTTTCGTAACTGGCTCCGCTGTAAAAGGGCACGGCTTGGCCAATCTCCTCCATCACCTCGGCGGCGGAAGCATAGTTCCATTTCGCTCCCAGCAGGCGCGCGATTTGGGTCATCTGTTGCCAAACGGGCATCAGCCCGGGCGCCGGCTCGATGACCTTCTGCGCCAGCTGAATGCGGCGTTCGGTGCTGGTGAACGACACTTGTTCCTCGCCATAAGCCGTGGTCGGCAGAACCACGTCGGCATAGCGGGCCGCGTCGGTGGTGAAAAGCTGTTGCGACACAACCAGCTTGAAGTCTTCGAAAAGACCGAGGGCCTTATCCACGCCGGCGGCGCTGGCGGGATCGTAGTGGCACATCCACAGAGCCTTCAGCTGGGAGTGGCCGGCATTGGCCAGTACGGAACGCGCCTGCAGTCCGGGAGCCGCCGGCAGCTTCGTCTTCCACAGCGATTCCAGTTGGGCGCGCGCCGCTGCATCTTCCACCCGCGGGTATCCGGGAAGACGGTCGGGCAGCATGCCCATATCACAAACGCCCTGCAGGTTGTTCAGTTCGCTGAGGGCAAGAATGCCGGCGCCGGGCTTGCCCAGATTGCCGGTAAGCAGCACCAGGTTGACCACCGAGCGGATGGTCTCGCGGCTGCGCGCTTCCATGCTGGTGGAATAGAGGACGGTGGCTGCGCGGGCGCTGGCATAGCTGACGGCTGCCGCTTCGATTGCTTCCGCCGGCGCGCCGCATACCTCCGCCGCCTGCAGCAGGTCGTACTCGCGCACCGCACGAATAAAATCGTCATAACCCCGGCAGCGAGCCTTGATGAAAGCCTGGTCCATGAGGCCGCGGTCCAGGATGACCTTGGCCATGGCGCCATATAAAGACACTTCCGTGCCCGGCCGAATCTGCAGGAACAGGTCGGCATTCTCGGCCACACGATGACGCCGGGTGCCGATCACAATCAGCCGCGCTCCCCGCAGTTTGGCGCGAATTACGGCGCCGCCGATCGTAGGCAACCGCCGTCCCAGGTCCACGCCGTCCACCACAATGAGGTCGCTTTCGCCAAGGTCGGCGATGGAGGTGGTGGCCGCTGGAACGCCCGTCATCTCCAGCAGCACATCAATGGAGTTATTGCAGAAGACGCCGCTGCCCTGGTCCACGTTGTTGGTGCCGATCACCGCGCGAGCGATCTTCTGCAGCAGGTAGGCGTCCTCGTTGGAGCAGCGCGGCGAATTCAGAAAAGCAACCGAATCGGGACCGTACCGCTCCCGGATTTGCTGGAGCCGGGTGGCCACAAAGTCAAAGGCCTCATCCCAGCCAACCTGCTGCAGTTGGCCTTTCTTTTTCAGCAGAGGCTGGGTGAGCCGTTCGGGAGAACTGGCGACCTCGTGCACATGCCAGCCACGCACGCAGATTCTGCCCTGGTTGGTGGGATGGGAGATGCTGGGATAGGCGCCGATGACCTGGTTATCGGCGGTTTCCAGGTAAAGGCCGCATCCGACCCCACAATAGGTGCAGGTGGTCAATTGATGGGCCATGCAAACCTCCCCCCTGACTCCTGTGGCCGGCGGGCACGCCAACATTCTGATGTTAGGGAGGTTAGGGCCCAGGAGCGGTGACTGAGGTCACCTCGAACCGTGACCGGAGGCACTTCGGTCCACAAAGGAACTCAGCTCAGTTACAATCAGGCTGGATTTCACACTTCTGGAGCCTGGGGAGCTCATGACCGATCGAAAGAAATCAGAATGTGAATTTGATGGCAAGAAGCTGAAGGTGCAGCTGGATATCACCATCAGCGCGGACGTTGATTCCATTTCGCCGGTGGTGGAAGCTGTGCTGGCCCTTGCCCGGGAGATGAAGTGCGCTGTGGGCAAGGAGTTTGAAATTGAGACGGCAGTGCGCGAGTCTCTGGCCAACGCCATCCGTCATGGTTGCAACCACGACCGCTCCAAACGGGTGGAGTGCTGCGTGGCCTGCGACGAGGCCCATGGCATGCTGATCGTGGTCCGCGACCCCGGACCGGGCTTCGATCCCGCCGCCATTGCCAATCCTGTGGTGGGTGAAAACGTCTACTCCAATCATGGACGCGGCATTTATCTGATTAATCAGCTGATGGACGAAGTTCGCTTCGAGCGTGGCGGCACCGAGATCCACATGCGCAAAAAACAGTAAAAACGCTCCAGGCCATCGAAGAGGCAAGGTCCGTGCACATCGCGGTCCGTCCCCGGGAGGCAAGCGTGAAGCGAGTTCTGGTTTCCGCGTTCCTGGTAGTGCTCACTGCCAGCGCCTGGGCCCGTGATCCCTGGAAGGACAAGCCCTACAAGAGCTGGGACGCCGGCGACGTTCGCAAGATTCTTTTTGATTCACCCTGGTCGAAGCGCATTACCCGCACTGCCCTGCAAGCTCCCGATGCTCCGGCCGAAGATGTGAGCGGTGTGGACATGATGGGCAGCCATTCCAGGGAAGCTGAAGCGGGCGGAGATACGCAGCAGACCATGTATGTGGTGCGCTGGGTTTCATCGCGCACCCTGCGCGAAGCATGGGCGCGATCCATGGTTCTGCAGAAACAGATATCTCCGGAGTCGATAGACCAGCACTTGCCGCCTGTTCCGGGAGAGTTTCTGCTGGCTGTTGTCGGTCCTGATCTGGCCGCTTTTGCCCGCGCCGACGAGTCCACTCTGAAGGATAAAAGCTATCTTGCGGTGAATAAGGAGAAAATTGCTCCGGCTCGAGTGGAGGTTGATCATGAAAAGGATGGCAGAGTCGCCGGGGTGGTTTTTCACTTTCCGAAAACGGATACCGCCGGGCACGCGCTTATTTCCAGCAGCGACAAGAATGTGAGATTCGTGGAAGGCGGTGCTGGCACAGGATTTGAAGTCAACTTCAGCCCGCGCCAGATGGTGGATTCGCAAGGCCCGGACTTGTGAGCCTTCAGTTGGGCTCGGAGACGTCCACCGCGGGGCTGTGGGGGACGCTGACCTGCACGCGGGGTAGCGGCGAAAGCGTCACGCGCACCTGTCCCTGGTCGCTCAGTACCGCAATACGGCCGTTTTGGATCTCGACTTGCGCCCGCTGCATCTCACGCCGGGCAATAACTTCCTGCAAACGCGCCATGCGGGCCTGAACCCGGGCTGCCTGCATTGTCTGCAACCGCTCTTGCACCTGAGCCAACCGGGCCTGAGTGCCGACTGGAATCGCAAGCGCCTTCACCGCGACCACGGCAGGCGCCGGGCGCTCGCTGCGGCTCTGGGCAGGCTCGGCCATGGCCATCTCGGCCAGGGTGGCAATCTGACCGATCTGAGCTCTGGCCTGGTTCACCGCGAGGGATGTGCCGGTGGCCAGACGGTGCAGCCCTGGGAAGCCCCCATCCTGGTAGTAGCCGTTCAGGCCCAGGGCCAGCACCCCTGCTGCCAGCCAGTACCATGCTTGATTCGCCGCTTTCATCGCCCTCTCCTTGCCTGATACCCCTTGGACGGGATGGCTTGGATTCCGTTAGCACACAACAGCCAATACGTGGGGAGCCGGGGATTGGTTCCGTCAGGTCGGGCGGTCATACCTGGCACGTGGAACGGCCGCCTCGACCAACCTTGCGAGCGCAGCTAGCCTTGCCGGGCACTCCCAGCCAGCACAGGCGAGGGCGCCTGTGCCCACGCAGTTGTGATTGGTTCCCGCCTATTTCGCCGGGAGAACCTCCACCTCGACACCTGAAGCCTCAGTCGCGGAGCGGAAGACGTGCTCGGTAGCCTTCTGAAAGTCGCTGGGCTTGGCGTTGGGAATATCCACAAAGGTTTGCGGGTTGCGGTCCACCAGCGGGAACCAGGAGCTTTGTACCTGGATCATGATGCGGTGCCCGCGGCGGAAGGTGTGGTTCACGTCGGGCATGGTGAAGTCCACTTGCTCTACTTTGCCGGGGGTGAAAGGCACTGGCTTTTCAAAGCTATGGCGGAATTTGCCCCGCATAGGCTCGCCACGCACCAGTTGCTGGTAGCCGCTCATCGAATCCAACGGCGGGGGAACATCTGTTTCGCGTTTTCGCTTTGCCGGCTCGGCTTCCGGGTACTCCGGCGGATACACGTCAATCAGCTTTACCACCCAGTCGGAATCGGTGCCCGAGGTGGAAACGTGCAGCTTGGGCGAAACCGGTCCCGCCAGAGTGACGTCTTCTTCCAGCGGTTCGGTCTGGTACACCAGCACGTCAGTCCGGCGGGAGGCGAAGCGCTGGTCGGAAGCCATATATTCCTGCGGCACGCCGAGGGAGGTGTAATCAATGAAGGGCACCGGGCGGTCGGGGTCGCTGACATACTCGTCATAAGCATTTCCCGTTGCGGTAGGAGGGTTGAAAGAAAGCTTGCCATCCGCGTGAAAATAAAGTGTGCGCTTCTCCGCTCCCGAAGGCGGCCAGGCACTGTACTGGCGCCACACGTTGGTGCCGGTTTCGAACATATAAGCTTTGGGCAGAGTTGGCTGACCGCCACCTTTCAAGTATTTCTCGAAGAATGGAAACTCAATATTGGAGTGGAAGTAGGCGGAATTATCGGCATCAAAATTTACCCGCCCCAGGCTGCGACCCTGGAATTCGTACCAGCCGCCATGCACCCAGGGTCCCATCACAATTCCGTCATAGACGCCAGGATTGTTCTGGCCCACGGCGCGAAACACATTGAACGGTCCCTGCAGGTCTTCGGCGTCAAACCAGCCGCCCACGGTGAGCACCGCGCAATGAATGTTGCGCAGGTGCGAGGGCAGGCTGCGCACCTTCCAGTAATTGTCGTAGGTAGTGTGGTAAACCTGATCATTCCAAAGGGGGTTGCGTCCCTTAAAGTAGAGGCGGTCAGCGTTGGCCAAGGGGCCCATATTGAGGAAGAACTGGTAGCCATCTTCGGTGCCGAAGTCCACCCGGTTGGGGTACCGCGGCGGGGGCGCCGGCTTGGGCTGGGGCGTGAAGAAAGCATAGAAATCGAAGTTGGCCGCCAGCATGAAGGCGCCGTTATGGTAGGCGTCGTCATTCATGTAGAGGTCGGTGACCGGGGCCTGCGGCGAGGCCGCCTTGATGGCCGGGTGGGAGTCAATGATGCTGGCAGCGGTATAGAAGCCCAGGTAGGAAATGCCCCAGATGCCTACCCGGCCGTTGTTGTCGGGCACGTGCTTGAGCAGCCAGTCAATGGTGTCGTGCGCGTCCGTGCTTTCGTCTACGTCATTCTTTGACTGCGGATGGTCAAGGTGCGGCGTCATCTCCCGCCAAGTTCCTTCCGACATGTAGCGCCCGCGGACATCCTGCATGACAAAGATGTAGCCCGCCTTCTCATATTCCTCAGAGGGTCCCAGTTGCCGGGGATAACTCTCCTCACCGTAAGGCGCGATGCTGTAGGGCGTGCGCTCCATCAGGAACGGGTAAAGGCGCTCCGGCGAAGCATCCTTGGGCACGTACACGGCGGTAAACAGGCGCACCCCATCGCGCATGGGAATGCGGTATTCGTACTTGGTGTAGTGGGCGCGCACATCAAACTGTGGGGTGGCTTCCGGCTTGTCCTGGGCGGCGAGCACGGAAACGGCGAAGGTGAGCAGTACAGACACCAACCCGAAGTGACGAAACATTGGTTCTCCTGTTTGCGACGAAAGCGGAAGGTAAACGCCCGCGCCGGGGAAAGTCAACTCGGGCATGAGATTTTAGTTGAGGGCAAACGCGGGCGAAGGCGCCCGCGCCACAAGGGAGAGAGGTTGCGGCAAGAATTGACTTGCTGGGCTGAGCCGCCTAGCATGGGCGGTCCTGCCATGAACTCCCCTGACACAAGACGCTCAACGCGTCGCAATCGTGTGTTCACCCCCAGCGCCGTGCTTCTGCTGCTGGTGTTCTTCTTCACAGGCTTTGCCGCCGCGCAGAAACGGACACAAAACCCGCTGGCGCCTCACGCGCTGAAGACGAAAGAGGTAGCCCCTGAGAAGCCCACTCCCGGCACGCATGAGCTGACGGCAACCGACCTGGAGGCCTTCCTCGACGGCCTAATACCGCTGCAGATCGAGCGCGATGACATTGCCGGAGCTGTCGTGGCGGTGGTGAAAGATGGCAAGGTGCTGTTCGAACAGGGCTATGGCTATGCCGATGCGGCCAAGAAGACTCCGGTCTCGCCGCAGACCACCCTGTTCCGTCCTGGCTCCGTCTCCAAGCTGTTTACCTGGACCTCGGTGATGCAACTGGTGCAGGAGGGCAAGCTGGATCTGGACCGAGACGTCAATGACTACATTGATTTCAAGATTCCGCCCGCTTACGGGAAGCCGATCACCCTACGGGATGTGATGACGCACACGCCCGGGTTCGAGGAGTCCATAAAAGGTCTGTTCGTGCCCACATCCAAAGACATGCAGCCGCTGGGCAAATACCTGGCCACGCACCTGCCGCAGCGCGCGTATCCGCCCGCCACCACTCCTGCTTACTCCAATTATGGCGCCGCGCTGGGCGGCTACATCGTGGAGCGGGTTTCAGGACAGCCGTTTGAGGAATACGTCCAGCAGCACATTTTCCAGCCCCTGCAGATGATGCATTCGACGTTTGCCCAGCCGCTTCCATCCAGTCTGGAGCCCCTTATGTCGCAGGGCTACCAACTGGGCTCGCAGCCTCCCAAGGATTTTGAACTGGTGCAGGCCTTTCCCGCCGGCAGCCTCTCCAGCAGCGCCGATGACCTGGCGCACTTCATGATTGCCCACCTGCAGGATGGGCAGTATGGCGACGTCCACATTCTGCAGCCACCAACCGCACAGCTCATGCATGCCCGCGCCTTCGTCAATGTCCCCGATATGAACGCCATGGCGCTGGGCTTTTATGAGGAGAGCCGAAACGGGCACCGCATCATCGGGCACGGCGGAGACACGAACTGGTTTCACAGCAACCTGCACCTGATGCTGGACGCAGATGTGGGGTTATTTGTGTCCTATAACAGTGCCGGGAGGGCTGATGATGACCCTCGTCCCGAGCTTTGGGAGAAGTTTCTCGACCGCTATTTTGCTTATCAGCGGCCGGCAGCGGCCACGCCCGCCAGAGCCGCCACAGACGCGCGCGCGGTTGCCGGCACCTACATCACCAGCCGCCGCGACCAGACCAATGTTTTTTCCGTGTCGGGACTATTCGATGAGATGAATGTTTCCGCCAAGCCCGACGGCACCCTCAGCGTGGACCAGTTGACGGCTTTCAACGGCCAGCCTAAGAAATGGCAAGAGTCTGGGCCACTGCAATATCGCGAAATTGACGGCCAGGATCGGCTGGCTTTCAAGAAGGACGCTTCCGGACGATTGCGGCTGATTACAGATTTCCCCGCCATCGTCTACCTGCGGGCGCATTGGTACGAAAACAAGCTGGTGAACGAGATCATTCTGGGCGTTTGCGCGGCGATTTTTCTGCTGACATTACTTTTCTGGCCAGTGGCCGCCCTGGTCCGGCGCCATTATGCCAAACCCCTCGTGCTGAGCAGTGGCCAGCGCCGGCTCCGCCTGGCGGTGCGCGTGGTCTGCGCTCTTGATTTGGCCTTCATCGTGGGTTGGGGAAGCATCATTCTGGGGCTGACCGACGTGGCTGCCCTCAACCAGCAACTCGATCCCTGGATGCGCCTGCTGCAGATTGTGGGCTGGTTGGGGGTGGTGGGCCTGGTGGTTACGCTCGACAACCTCGTCCGCGCCTGGGAGACGCCTCGCTGGTGGTGGACGCGCCTGTGGGACACGGCCGTTGCCCTGGCCAGCCTCGGCTTCGTTTGGTTCCTGTTCAACTGGCACCTGCTGCACTGGCGCCTGATGTACTGAAAAATTATGCTGCGACGGGCGCCCTCGACGATTGGTGCGAAATCGGCTTGCCGCACGCAAAATCAAATCGCGCTCATGTACACTTTTCGCCGTGAACGCTAAAGCCAAAAGAATTGCGGTCATACCCGGCGACGGTATTGGCAGGGAGGTGCTGGTGGAGGCGGTCAAGGTGATTGAGGCCTCCGGCGCCCCGGTGGAAATGCAGCACTTCGACTGGAGCGCCGACCGCTACCTGCAGGATGGAACCACCGTTCCAGCCGACGGATTTGCCATGCTGGCGAGCGAGTTTGACGCCATTCTGGTGGGCGCCTTCGGCGATCCCCGGGTGCCGAGCAACATTCACGCCAAGGAAATCCTGCTGGGCATGCGCTTCCAGATGGACCTGTATGCCAACGTGCGCCCGGTCAAGCTGCTGGATGCTTCGCTGTGCCCGCTCAAGGGAGTGGAGCCCAAGGACGTGGACTTCACGATCATTCGCGAAAACACGGAAGGACTCTACGTGGATGTGGGCGGAGTATTCAAGCAAGGTACGCCCGAAGAAATCGCGGTGCAGGAGGACGTAAACACGCGCAAGGGGGTGGAACGGGTCATACGCTACGCCTTCGAATATGCCCGCCGGCACGCCCGGCCGGGGCGCCCGCCCAAGCTGCTCATGACTGACAAGGCCAACGTCATGACCTACGCTCACGGCTTATGGCAGCGCGTGTTCAAGGAAGTCGCGAAGGAATACGGCGAGGTCAGATCCGAACACATGTATGTGGACGCGCTGTGCATGCAGATGGTGCGCGATCCGCGCCAGTTCGATGTGATTGTGACCAACAACATGTTCGGCGACATCATCACCGATCTGGGCGCCGGCTTACAGGGCGGGCTGGGCATGGCCGCCAGCGGCAATATCCACCCCGGACGCACTTCCATGTTCGAGCCGGTGCATGGCTCCGCCCCGCCTATCGCGGGCAAAAATATCGCCAACCCCATGGGCGCTATTCTGACCGCCTCCATGATGCTGGCCCACCTGGGGCTCTCAGCGCCCGCGGAAAGAATTGATACCGCGGTGCTGGAGGCTGTGCGCCAGAAGAAGAGCACGCAGGACATCGGCGGCGGCATTGGAACCCGAGAAGTGGGGGAGTGGATCGCCCAGCGGGTGGCTGCGGATTGACCCGCGCGTTCAGTGGGCGTAATCAGCCCAGCAGCACGTAGCGTCCTCCGCCCGTGCACAGAATCACCAGGTTCATGAGCACGAACATCAGGTCGTAATGCCATCCCGAGGCTTTTTCACCCCAGAAACCTGTGTGCCAGACAAAGATTTTCCTCTGGATGGCTCCCAGCATGACCAGAATTAAGGCTATTGCGGCAAGTTGTGTGAGCACGCCGACTGTGACTCCAACTCCGGCTGCAAGTTCGCCCAGACCAAGCGCCACAGTGAAGCCTTTGCTCAAGCCAATGCTCTTGCTCCTCTCCTCGGACTTGGTGAAGTGACTCCAGCCGCTGGTGATAAACACTGCGCCCACCATCAGGCGGAGCAAGAGGAGAGTCAAATCCGTAAAGCGAGCCAACCCGGGGAAGATCATGGCTTGCCTCCGCTACTAGAGATGCGAAATCAAGCAAGATGCCCCGCGGAAATCGGAGGAGGAGCTTAGCGTGCGTCAGCTAAGCCGACCTTCTCGCCAGCTTCAGAAAGAGTCCGCTAGGCCGCGGGTTGTTGCTGCGTCATGCAGTGAATGGCGCCGAAGCCCCAGATCAGGTCACCGCAGTAAATCCCTACCACCTCGCGGTCGGAAAAAACCTCAGCCAGGATGTTCAGCGCCAGGCGATCGTTTTTGTCGTTGAACGTCGGCGCCAGCACCAGCCCATTAGCGATATAGAAATTGGCATAGCTGGCGGGCAAGCGCCGCCCCTGGAAGCTCACCGGTCCGGGCATGGGCAATTCGAGGACGCGCAGCGGTTTGCCGTCCTGGTCGGTCATAGCGCGCAGGCGGCGCAGGTTCTCCTGCAGAGGAGCGAAGTTCACATCGCTGGCATCGCGTTCCACCGCGGCCACGACAGTATCGGGATCGGCAAAGCGTGCCAAATCGTCCACGTGGCCGTGGGTGTCATCTCCCGCAATGCCGCTGCCCAGCCACAGCACCTTGCTGATTCCGAGGTAGTCGGCAAACACTTTTTCCAGGTGCTCGCGGCTGACGCGGGGGTTGCGCGCCTGCACCGGGCTGAGCAGGCATTCTTCCGTAGTCAGCAGCGTGCCCCAGCCATTGACCTCAATGCTGCCGCCCTCCAGCACCAGGCGATACTGACGTCCGCCC
This sequence comes from Terriglobales bacterium, assembly GCA_035496875.1. GTDB lineage: Bacteria > Acidobacteriota > Terriglobia > Terriglobales > Acidobacteriaceae > JAICWP01. Next base: position 16,324 of record DATJEH010000242.1, read on the forward strand.
AACTCCAGGGCGGGCCGCACCACCGGAGCCCGCTGGGAAATGGCAATTTTCTCGGCTATGGTGGCGTCATTGTGCCAGTTGGGATACTTGGCCCAGGCATTGAAGCGCCAGGCGGTAGCCAGCAGCGGCCGCTCGCCCGGCGGGTTGCGCGGGGTCCAGCTGCGGGGCGAGGAATCCTTGCGCAGGAAGATGGGGCCGGAGTCGCGGGTCCAGACGCGGTCGGTTGTCCAGTGATGAAAACGCACTACCGTGCCCAGTTCCACGCCGGCCGATTTCAGCAGCTTGCGTGCGCCGCGTTCCGCCTCCGCGTTGTTGACGATGATCTCAACAGCTTCGTGCCGCGACAGATGGCGCACGATCTCGGCGTACACCCAGGGTATGGGCTGAAACTTGCCCGGCCAATCTTCCCGATTATGGGGCCAGGCGATCCAGGTGGCGGCGTGCGGTTCCCACTCCGCCGGCATGCGATAGCCGAGCTCGGCGGGGGTGGTGCCCGGAGGAAGGCTTGGCGGGCGTGCGGTCACGTTTGCGGCGTGTCCAGGAAGCGCTGCGTGATGGAGGCGTAGCTGTCAATGCGGCGGTCGCGCAGGAACGGCCAGTTGCGGCGGACGTCCTCCAGCTTACGCAGGTCTACTTCGCCGATCAGAATTTCTTCTTCCTTGCTGGAAGCCTCGGCCACGACCGTGCCGAAGGGGTCGCAGAGAAATGAGCCGCCCCAGAACTCCAATCCCTGGCCCGGCGCCTGGTTGCCACGGATGTTGCCGGTTTCAAAACCAACCCGGTTTATGGCCGCGACATAAACGCCGTTGGAGATGGCGTGGGCCCGCTGGATGGTGCGCCACGCGTCATGCTGGGCAGCGCCATATTCTTCCTTTTCTGCCGGATGCCAGCCGATGGCAGTGGGATAAAAAAGCACTTCCGCGCCCTGCAGGGCGGTGAGCCGCGCGCCCTCGGGATACCACTGGTCCCAGCACACCAGCGTGCCCAGGCGTCCGGCCTGCGTGTCGAAGGCGCGGTAGCCAAGGTCGCCGGGCGTGAAATAGAACTTCTCGTAGTACAGGGGATCGTCGGGAATATGCATCTTGCGGTAGATGCCGCGCAGAGCGCCATCCGCGTCGAAAATCACGGCCGTATTGTGGTATATGCCGGGGGCGCGTTTTTCGAAGAGCGAGGCGATGAGCACCACGCCCTGCTGCCGCGCCACCTGCGACAGACGGGTACTGCTGGGACCGGGAATGGGCTCGGCGAGGTCAAACAGGTTGGCGTCTTCGCGCTGGCAGAAATACTGGGTTCGGAACAATTCGGGCAGGCAGACCACTTGCGCGCCACTTCCGGCCGCGCCGCGAATGCGCTCAATGGCGCGGTCCATGTTTTCGTCGGGATCGGGGGTGCACGACATCTGCACCAGCCCCACGCGAAATTTGTGCGCCCCGCTTTCCGCCATGGGCAATAGCATAACCTATGTTTACTTCCAGACGAGCACGCCCATGCGAAACAGGTAATGGCGGCTGAATTCGAGGTGAGAGGCGGCGGCACCGGCCAGCAGGGCGCGCATCTCGTCCACGGTATAGGCGCGGCGCACCGAGGCCACGGCGTCGTGCCGGGTCAGGCGGCTGCGGTACAAGGGCAGGCCGGCGTATACCAACAGCAGGTGCAGAGGATGACGAATCAGGTCGTTGATGAGCAGGGCCAGGCGGCAAACGCGCAGCCCTTCGCGCACGAAGCGCGGCAATTCCGCGGGCTCCAGATGGTGCGCAAAAAGGCTGCAGCTCACCAGGTCGAAGCTGGCATCGCTGAAGGGCAGGGCCAGCGCGTCACCCACCACCGCGGGCCGGGAGTTATTCAAATGGGCGGAAGAGCGATCGAGCAGAGTAGGGTGGAGCTCGATGCCGCGGCGGCGCAGAACGGCGCGCGTGCGCTCGGGAACGTAGCCGGAACCGGCGGCGACTTCCAGCAGCGACAGCGAGCGCTTACCGGCGTGCCTCGCTGCCTGTTCCACCAGCCAGGTGGTGGCGCGCACTCCCCCAAAATATGTATTGATAAAGCGCAGGTCGCGCAGGCTACCGCGGATTTCGGCGGGCGTGCCCGCGTCCGTATCCAGCAATTCGGGAATGACCACGCGGCGCATCGGTTAAATGAAGATTGGAGATTGATGGTTGACGATTGAATAAAGTTACATTGGTTCGGAAATTCTCCGTTTCGGCAAGCCACCCCAAAGCAGGTCCTTCACTGCGCTCCCTCTCCCGCAAAGCGGGAACGGTCGCGCGAGCTCAGGATGACAATTTCTGATTAAGCCTTGCAAGGAAGAACGGCTCACAACGCATCAATGTTTTGAAATCGTTAATGTGCCATCGTCAATTCCTACACTTCCGCCAGCTCTTCTTCCAGCAACTGCTTGTTGTAGAGGTCGGTGTAGTAACCGTTGCGGGCGATGAGCTCTTCATGAGTGCCCAGTTCAACTATGCGACCCCCGTGAAGGACGGCGATACGGTCAGCGTTGCGCACGGTGGAGACCCGGTGGGAGATGAAGATGGTGGTGCGGCCCTGCATGATCTCGCGCAGGTGGTTCAGGATCTTGTCTTCCGTTTGGGTGTCCACGCTGGCGAGGGCATCGTCCAGGATGAGGATGCGGGGGTTGCGGATGATGGCCCGGGCGATGGCGGTGCGCTGCTTCTGGCCACCGGACAAAGTAATGCCACGCTCTCCCACCGTGGTGGCGTACTGCTCGGGAAAATCCTCGATATCGGAGGCGATGCTGGCACCCTGCGCCGCCAGGCGGACCGCCTCTTTATCGGTCTGGTCGGTGCCGAAAGCGATGTTCTCCTCCACCGTATCGCTGAACAGGAACGTTTCCTGGGGCACAAAGCCGATCGCGCGGCGCAAGGTTTCCAGCGGGTAATCGGTGATGGGGCGGCCGTCGAGCAGGACGCTTCCGGCGGGCGCGTCGTAAATGCGGGGAATCAGGCTGACCAGGGTGGACTTGCCGGAGCCGGTGGGCCCGACAATGGCCAGGCTGCTGCCGGCCGGAACCTGCAGATTCACGTCGCGCAGGACAGGAGTGCCGTTATAGGCGAAGTTGAGGCCGCGAAACTCCAGTTCGCCGACCACGTCAACCGCCGGGGTTCCATCGGCGGCGGCGTCCACAACCTCGGGCTGCTCCCGCATGATTTCGCTGATGCGGGCCAGCGAAGCCGTGCCCCGCTGGAAGATGTTGATGACCCAGCCCAGAGCAATGACCGGCCAGGTGAGTTGCACCATGTAAGTGAGGAAGGCGACAAAGTTGCCCAGAGTCATGTGGCCCTGGATGGCCTGCCTGCCGCCCAGCCATAGCACCAGCACAATGGCAAAGCCGAGCAGAGTGGTTAGCGTAGGCCACAACATGCCCATCAGGCGGACCAGTTTCAAGCTGCGGTTGATGTACTCCTTGTTAGCAGTTTCGAAATTGGCAATTTCCGCGTCTTCCTGAACGTAAGCGCGAATCACCCGCGCGGCGGAAAAGTTCTCCTGGGCGCGGGCGGAAATGTCGGAGAACATGGCCTGGATGCGCTCAAAGCGCTCGTGAATCCGCCGTCCGAAGTACTGCACCACGATGCTGACAATGGGCAGGGGCGCAAACGCGTAGAGCGTCAGCGTGGGACTGATGCGCACCATGAAATAAAGCGCCGCCAGGGTAAACACCATGGTGTTGGCGGAGTACATGATGGCCGGCCCCAGCAGGTTGCGCACGGCATTGAGGTCGTTGGTGGCGCGAGCCATGATGTCGCCGGTGCGGGTGCGCTGGTAAAAGGAGTAGGACAGGTTTTCCAGGTGGCGGAAAATGTCGTTGCGCATCTCGAATTCAATTTCGCGCGAGATGCTGATCACGATCTTGCGGTTGAGGTAAAGAAAAACGCCCTTGGCGCACCACACGCCCAGGACCAGGGCGGCATCCATGAACAGTTGCTGGCGGCTCACTCCGTTTTTCAGGTGGTCAAAGGCGCGGCCGATGAGCAGGGGAATGGTGACCGCGATGCCGTTCTGCAGCAGCACACAAACAGCGCCCAGGGCGTAGCCCCAGCGGTGCTTCTTGAAGTAAGGGAAAAGCGGCTGCAGTCGCTTGAACATGCCCG
>DATJEH010000243.1:0-17269 GCA_035496875.1 Terriglobales bacterium
CTGCAGCGGCGACAGGCTCGGGTTGAAGGCTACGTTTTCTATGTACGAGCCCTGATAGATCCGGCCTTTGTTGCTGCGGATCGCTACCCCCGATGGAGAAGCGCTATAGGGTGCGTAGGCTCTGCGGGCCGCTTCCAGGGCAGCCGCGATCACGGGATTCGTGGTGGGCGAGGGCAACGTCAGCTTGGTCTCCTGGATGGGGAAAGCGCCTTGCTTCCTGCCTAAGGCCGCCGGGCCGAACGCCGATGGCAGAATGGCGGAAAGCTTGATCGGAGGCTTGCCTGGAGTCAGGATCATGATCTCGCCATCGGGCGAAGCCTCGTTGATGAACTGGCGGCAGTGGCCGCAGGGTGCGCCGCCCACAGCCAGCGCACTAACAGCCTTCTCGCCGTGCATGTAGGCGTTGGACACGGCCGATTGCTCGGCGTGCACGGCAAAGCCCAGGCACTGGCCGGGAATCTCGATGTTTGCCCCGGTGTACAGGCAACCGCTCGCGCCACGCACCACGCTCCCCACGAAAAAATTAGAAATCGGAGCATGGGAATAACTGCGGGCCAGCGGAATCATGTCAACCATCAACTGCTCGGCTGTTGCGCTCTCGTTGTGCGCCAGAGCGGCCGCGTCCCCCGCCGTGATCTGCCCGCTATAGCCCGGCTCCCCCATCAATTTGAGCAGCAAAGAGCGCGACTTCTCCTTGAACGTCGGCAGCATTTCGCGGAGAGCGAGGCTTTTGGAGTCATCCCCAAGGAGCGGGAAGGAAATCGCGCCGGCAGCGGCGGCGGAACCGATCAGGCAGAGAGCTGTGCGGCGGGTGATTCCGTTATCGGGCGTTGTCATCTCGTTCTCCGAGGCCAACCTTTTTCGCGGACAAGTATAGCCGGAGGCCAAGTCGCGGCCACGATCGGTTCCTTCCCGCTCATCTTTCCGCCCTGGGAAATCGACTCCGGAGTTGCCGCTTACAACGGGGAACCAGCAATTAGAGCCATACCAGCGTGCTCACGGAGTGGCCTGGCAAAGCAACCCTGGCTGCCAGTTCGCCCAAACGCAGGTCACACACCCTGGCTGGTCCGGGATTGGAAAGCACCAGGATTTTCTTTCCGCCCGGATTCTCAAATGCTACGTGCCGCAGTCCAACTGCTTCGCTTTGGGAATCAAACCGGCGAGCTCCCCGCTGTAGGAACCGGGAATGATGCGCCAGGGCCCAGAACTGGCCGCTATAGGAAATCGCCTTGCTTCGCGAGTTGATGGTAAGCAAGCCGCCGCAGCTAAAGGGCCCGATGTTGGGGCGCCCGTTTTCGTCGAGCGCAAAATTCCAAGCCGTGATCGAGCAGCAACAGTTGCGCAGAATACCGGCGAACGTGCCGCCCCACTGTGCCCAGTCAGTAGCATAGTCAGGAGCGGTATAGTCAGGTCCGCCTTCTGTCCAGTGCATGGCAACTTCAGGGAATTTTTGCTGAACTCGATTAATCCACTCCGGCTCACCCAGGTAGCCATGCCAAGCCACAGCGTCAGCGTACTTGCGGACATTGGGAGTCTCAAGCTCGGCAATAGCCCTGCCCCATAGATTGTAGTTGTGGTCAATAAGCCAGATCTGCGTCTTCAGCCCCGCACCCCGCAAGGCCGGTCCCAGATACTGACTCACGAAATCGGCCTCGTATTCCTGCGGCCAGATGCAAGCTGGCATGCGGCCATCCTGGTCGGTATCCACCTCGTTTTGGATGGTCACTGCCTGCACCGGAACGCCATTCGTGCTGTACCCCTGCAAGAACTTGAGAAAGTATTGCGCATACGACGACATGTACTGGCGGCGCATGGAACCACCCAGCATGGAACCGTTCGCCTTCATCCATCCCGGCGGGCTCCAGGGTGAAGAGAAGAGAAACAAATCCGGATTCACGCCCCGGGCCTGGCGCAGTATGGGCAGGATATAGTCCTGGTCGTGAGCAATGGAAAAACGGGTCAAACCCGGGTCGGGAGAGCCTTCGTCGTAGCTGTACATTTTGGTAGCATAGTCGCTGGAGCCGATGCAGGTGCGGCAAACGCTCAACGACATCTCGGCGGGATGGAAAAGCTGGTGGAAGAGTTCTTCGCGCCGTGCCGCGGAAAGCTGGTTGAACATGTAACAGGCGGAATCGGTAAAAGCGGCGCCGAATCCCAGGATTTCCTGGAACTTTCTCGCCGGATTCAGGACCACCGTCTCGCGGCTTGCCCGCCCCATCGCCGGTTCCCACTTGAGGGCTGGGGCAGGAGCACATCGTCGGCTATCATCTGTCACCCAGAGCGATAGCGCGCCGCCGGGGGGTTTGCTTCGCGGCCCCTTCTGGCCGGGAACCCGTTCCGCCAGGGCCGCCGTGCCCGCAACAGCCAGCAAGCCGCTGCCAGTAACTTTCAGGAAATCACGCCGCGTCTGTCCAGTAGACATAGACTCTCCTGTTGCGACTAACAGTTCTCTTCGTAAGAACAGACACGAACTCTCCCGGCATCGGTGGAGTGGGTTCGTGGAGCTTAGGGGCCCAAGCCCGCACTCAGCGGTCTCAGACCACTGGCCGGCGAGGCCCGCAGCCGAGCCGCGGGCCAATGGCGCATCTCCGCTAGAAGTAGAACTTGGCCGCGAGTTGCAGCACTCGTGGACCACCCACGCCCGAATACTGCGAGATGTAGTGGCCGAAGGTGGTGGAATTCGCTGGCGCAATGGACATCGGCGTGCAACCTGTTGACGAGCAACTGGGCAGCGTCAGATTCGCAGCATAGTCCTTTTGATCAAGGTTGGGATGGTTGAAGATGTTGAAGGCTTCTCCCCGCAACTGCAAATACCTGCGCCCGTCTTTGCTCAAGGGGATGTTCTTGAAGATGGACATATCCCAGTTCTGCATCCCGCCATCACGCAACACGCCGCGCGACCCGGTGAAGGGCAGCCCAATCCTGGGCAGCTGAAGATTGCCGTTCTTGTCCAAGCCGGTCCAGGCAGGCGGCAGGGCTCCCCACTGCTCGGAACCGGTTAAAACGTTAGCCGGCACCCAGATGGCCATGTCGTTTCCATTTACGCTGTAATCGGGCACTGGAGTCCCGGTCATGAATTGGGTTATCCCCGACAACTGGAAGTTGTCGGTCACGTAAGACAACCACTTCGGCCCGCCAAAACGCTTGGTGAGACTGGGCAGGCTGTAGACATAGTTGATGGCCACGACGTGCGTCCGGTCCCAGCTTGCGGTTCGATAGTCAAGGGCGCGCGTGAACTGGGTGTATTGGAAGTCCTGGTCGCCGTTCGCCGTGGTGAGGGTGTGCGACCAGGTGTAGGCTCCGCCAAACGTCAGGTTGTGGCTGAAGCGCCGCTGCACCGATACCTGCAGCGAGTTGTAGTTGGAGGTGCCGTCGAATTGGTAGTACTGTATTTGGCCATATCCCTTGTAAGGAACCAGGAAGTTAGTCGGATACGCGTACTGCCCAGAAAAGTCTAACCCCGCCGCCGCGTACTCCGGGGGCAGGTTGGGCTCGACCGCCGGCACCACGTTCCCGGTGAAATTAGCCGGATTCTGTGCCGCCCGGGTGAAGCTTGTGCCGAACGGAACGGCGTTGAGATCGCGAGCCGTCACCAGATGACGTCCCTGTGTCCCCACATAGGCCACATCCAGCGTTGTGTCGGCCCCCAGTTCACGTTGCACTCCCAGGCTGTAGCTATAGACCACCGGCACCTTTCCGGTCTGATCCGCTCCATAGATGCCGCTCAGAACCCCGGGTGCTGATTGCGGCAGACTGGCAATGTCCAGCATGTTGCCGTTGTTCACGGACGGAGTGACAACATTGATGGGATTCTGGAAAACGGTATTGAATACCAGGTTTCCTTGCTCCCGGTCATGGGAAGTGCCAAAGCCGCCGCGCAGAACGGTTTTGTGGTCCTGGGTCAGTTCGTAAGCAAATCCCAGGCGTGGCTCCGGCATGATGCCGCGGCTCTTCCAACCTCCCTTGGGAAGTGTGCCGTTTTTGCTGTAGCCAATGCCATTCAGCAGGTTCCCGCTCCCGGGAATGATATTGCCATCCGCATCAATCTTCACCGCACTGGCGGCGTCGTATAACGCCGGGTTGAAGAGCGCGATTTGGTTCTTGGCGTCGTATTGCGGCGGAATCCAGGCAAAACGCATTCCATAATCAAGGGTCAAACGCGGCGTCACCTTCCACGTGTCCTGGCCGTAGAACTCCAGCTGGTTGTACCTGAAATAACCGATCGGCCGCGAACTGCTTTGGTCGAAGGAGCGGAAGTATCCCAGCAGCCCGCTGGCGTAGGCCATACCGGAATTGTTGTCGGTGCAGCCTACGGGGTCGCTGGAGGTGGCGCAGTTGTCAATGGAGTACTGGCCGTTGGAATTGCCCCAGGCGATCTGGTCCTTGCGGCTGCGCTGATAAAACAGACCGAATTTCAGCGCGTGGTTGTTCTTCACCCAGGTAACGTTGTCATTGAAGTCAATGGTGGTATTGGCCTGAAACCAGGGATTGGCCCCGAAGTATGACCAAGGGTAGGGCAGGTTATTGCCGTTGAAACCCATATCCGGAATCGCTGTAGACGGTGGCACCGGATAAAGCATGGGCAGGCTGATGCCGTTCTTTCCGACAGAGAGATTGCCGTTGTTTCCAGCCCAGCTGCTGCGGGTCACGCTGGGGCCTACGGAGACTTCATTTAACAGAGTAGGCGTGATCGTAGTTACAACATCCAAAGCCAGATTCCAACTCGGGGAGCTGTTCACGCAACCCCCTGGGAGCTGCAACTGTCCCATGCAGTTCAGATTCCAGGTTTGCATGGGAGAAGTGGTTTGCTCCGAGTTATTTACCCACCTCCCATAGAAGCGGTTTCTCTCATTGATCTGGTAGTCAATGCGCAGAATGTCTTCGCGTCGGGGATCGCTGTACGACAACTGGGTCGCAAAATTGGGGTCGGTGGCGCCGGCGGGAGTCAAATTCGGGAGAGAGTAAAGAGACAGAAGCTTTGATACGTTATCGAAAATGTTGCGCTGAGCGGCATTGAGCGTGCTGGGGTCTATCTTATTCCCCGGGAAGGGCAGGCCGGTGGCCGGGTTGTAAATGGTGAACGGAGTTTGCGAAAAATCGCCCACCCGTTCCAGCGCGGTTGGGGTGCGGAACTGATCCAAGCCGCCGGTTGGAATCAATTGCCGGTAGTATTCCTGGCCCCAGAAAAAATACGCCTTGTTTTTCTTGATGGGCCCGCCAACCTGATAGCCAAAATAGTTGTAGCGGTAAAGCGCGATCGGCACCGAACCGGGCGTCACCGCATTGGCCTGATCGGCAAACCAGTTGTTGGCATTCATGCCTTCGTTGCGATGGAAGAAGCGGGCATTGCCGTGGAATTCGTTGCTGCCGCTCTTGGTGACCACCGCCACCTGTCCGCCGCCGGCCTTGCCGAATTCGGCTTGATAGTTGGAGGTAAGCACCTTCATTTCAGCGATGGCGTCGGGATTTACCGTCACGTGAGTGGTGGCGTTGTCCCCGGTATCCACGTTCGAGGACCCGTCAATGGTGTACTCGTGTGTATTGGCGCGCGTACCGTTTACATTGAAGGCGCCGATCCCATAAGTCGTAGAAGCCGAGCCATCGAAATCACTGACCACCCCGGGAATCAGCCTCATGTAATCCAGAACCATGCGGCCGTTGAGGGCCACATCGTTGAGCTGCTTGCCGCTGATCAGGTCTGAGCGCTCGCCGGAATTGGTCTGCAGTTGCAATTGCCCGGCGTCAGCGGTCACGGTCACGGACTGGGTTGCCGCCCCAACCTGCAGGACGAATTCGCCCGCATCCAGGCGATCAGCGGCGCTGAGAATCACGTTCGTTTTCTCCACCTTCTTGAACCCGTCTGCTTCCGCGCTCACGGTATAGGTTCCCGGCAACAGGTTGGGAGCCACGAAGTCGCCGTGCTCGCCCGTCACCACGGTGCGGGTAACGCCGATGGCCGGGCTGGTGATGGTCACCGTGGCCTTGCTGATGTAGGCGCCGCTCTGGTCTTTCACTTCGCCATAGATGGCGCCAGAGGTTATCTGCGCCAGCAGAGCAACACCGCCGGAGCACGTCAAAAACATAAGGAGCAATGCGCCCGTGAGGGTAATTTTTTTCAGGGACAGAAACGGAACCATAACCGCCTCCTTGCTAGCCTTTGCGGAGCGCGAGAGTGGGCCGCCACTCCCGCCAAATTGCTTTGGAGAAGCGAAAGAATCTATGCCGGTGAAGCCTCAAAAGTCTGCCATGCCCCGGGTGGGCGAGGGAATAATACTTTTGTATAGATTAGCTGCGGAAGTACTATTCCAGCACGATAATCCCCCGCTGCAGGGCTGCCGTAACCGCCTCCGTACGGTCCCTGGCATTGAGTTTCTCCAGGACGTGGCTCACGTGAAGTTTGACCGTGATTTCGGCGATGTCCAGGGCGGCGGCGATTTCCTTGTTGCCGTGACCTTTGGCGACCATCTGCAGCACCTCCATCTCACGTCCCGTCAAGGAGCGCTGCGAGAGGCGGTCCGCCAGAGCCGAGGCCGCGGTGGAATCCATGTAGCGGCGGCCGCCATGAACGTCGCGAATGGCCTGCAGCAGTTCATCACGCATCACGCTCTTCAAAACGTAACCCCGGGCCCCCGCCTGCAAGGCGCGGTAGATTTCTTCCTGCCCGGAATGCGTGGAGAGCATCAGCACGGCCGCCTGGGGAAATTCCTGCAGCAGGGCGGCAGTAGCCTCAGCTCCGCTTATACCTGGAAGCCGCACATCCATGAGGACGAGGTTAGGGTGATGCTTGCGATATGCCGCCAGCGCGGTCTCGCCGTCGCTGGCCTCCCCCACCACTTCCATATCCGGCTCCACGTTAAGGGAGGCGGACAGGCCCATGCGCACCATGAAATGGTCGTCAACCACCAGAATACGAATTGATTTTGAGTGCTTGGTCAAGGGATTGTTGCTGCCCAACGCCTACCTCTAAGCTGACGCGCGTGCCCTGCCCCGGCTCGCTCGCCACAGCCAGCTGGCAGCCCATGGATTGAGCCCGCTCCCGCATGTCCAGCAGCCCAAAATGGCCGCTGCTGCCGGCGATCTCCGGGCGGAAGCCGCAGCCATCGTCGCTTACGCGCAAGGAAACAGACTCGGGAGCATAGCGCAGCTCCACGCTGATCCGGCTTGCATTCCCGTGCTTGACCGCGTTGGCCACCGCTTCCTGGGCGATACGCAGCAGATTCATCTCAATCGCAACCGGGAGGCGGATGGCGTGGCCGTGAACGCTCACCGCAACCCTGTCATGGCCGCCGGCCGGTGAGTGCACCACTTGAGTCAGAGCTGAAACCAGGTCTCCATGTTCCAGCAGGTGGCAGCGCAAGTCCCAGACCGAACGGCGGGCCTCAACCATGCTGTGGCGGCTCATGTTGCGGGCCGTCTGCATGGCCTGGCGGGCGACTTGTGGCGCCTGCTGGAAGCAGTCCACTGCCAGATCCAACTGCATGGTTATGCCCGCCAGTTCCTGCTCCAGAGTGTCGTGCAGTTCACGCGCAATGCGGTTGCGCTCCTTCAGAACCGCTCCGCTGCGCAGCTTTTGACGGATTAACTCCATCTGTCCGCGCAAACGGCGGCCTAACACTACCACCCAAACCATCACCAGAAGCAACGCACCTAGGGTAATGCCCAGGAGCCAGAGCGTATGCCTCAGGTTCCACCAGGAAGGAGCGCGCAGCACCACGACATCCTGGGGGGAGCGCAGCAACACCCGAAACGATTGCGGAGTGGACCACAGTCCGCCGCTGCGCACCAGGCAAATGCCGGTCACCTTAACGTTGCTGCTCAGCGGAATGTACCTTAGCGATCCCGCCTCGCCCTGCATAGTCGCGTCAAACACCGTCTGCCCCTGCTGTAAGAGCAACCGCAAACCTTCTGGCTGCGGCTCGCGATGCAACACCGTGGCTTCCGTGGTGACCAGCATGCCATCATATTTTTCCCACGGCATCGAAAGATCGAGTCGAACTGGGGAGGGCGGCGTGCCGTGGCGCACCAGTTGAAATACCGAATCTTCCAGCACCGGGGCGGATTCTCCCATGGCCGGAAAACCAAGCACGTCCACGATATCGCCGGGGGCCATCCGGAAATCCTGCTGGCTGCGCGCCCTCAGCCCCTTGCCCTGATTTTGCAGGAAAACGGCTTGCCCGGGCTGCTGGTACTCCACGGCGCCCCTCACCCGCACGCGGTGCCGGCTGCCCGTGCCCGGCGAAAATGTCAGCAGCGACGCGAAGGGAATTTCCTTGGCCGGCGCCTCCAGTCTCACCAGGTACAGTCGCGGTACATATAACAACACGCCGCTCAGTTGGCGCTGCCCATTAAACAGGCTGCCGCACACACCCTCCAGCAGAACCTCGCTGTCAATCCACCGCGAAAAATTTCTCTCCTCATGTACCGGAATGCGCACCGTCAGTTGCCCCGCACCCGAACCTAGGTTCATGGCCAGAGTGATTTCCCGCCACGAAGTGCGATCTACCGCCACCGAGCGCACAATGCCGCGAACCTGCACCCACTGGCTGTCCATTTGCCCATCGGCAAGCTCCTCGAAGGAATAAAGGCGGGTTTTGGGCAAGCGGCCTTGGCCCAGAACCCGCAGATTTTTCTCCAGGATCACGGGGGCGAATTTCCCCGGCCCCGTTATTCCTTCCACCTCTACCTGGTCGCCGAAGTGGTGAGGAAAACTGTGCAGCTTGCTGCCTTCCACGTAGATACCGGCGTAGGAGTCCTGCACGAAAAAATCGGGAGCGGGGACATCATCCGTAATAACTCCCCGGATGCGCACCGGGTAGCCTTGCGCCGCCTGTTCCGGTGTCAGTCTCCTTACCTGGTCGGCGTGCGTCAACACTTTAGGAGGTTGCGGAGGAACCTGCGCCCACAGGTTTAACCCGAATAGAAGGAGAGGCAAACATTGCGCTGTGCGGCGAAATGCCGATGCTTCCAACAAGAGCGCTCCCTCCATCTTCGGTGTCTGAATTCCAAAACCCTGGAACAAGAGTAGCTGAAAGCAACACCCCAGGAAAAGTGGAACTTGGGCGAACAGCCTCTGCTACCGGCCGGAGCGGCGGTACACCCGGACATAGTCCACCAGCATTCTTTGCGGAAATGTGGTGCTGGGGTCCGGATTGCCCGGCCAGTCTCCACCTACCGCTACATTTAATATGAGAAAAAAGGGCTGGTTGAAGACCCAACGCTTACCCTTGGGCAGTTCCTCAGGGGTGCGCGTCGCGTACAGGTGCTTATCAACATAAAAACGAATTACTTTCGGCTCCCACTCCACTGCAAACTCGTGGTATTGCTCGGCGAAACGGATGCCTGGCAGCACAAACGGTGCACCAATGCCTTTATTACCTGAGTAGCCGGGACCGTGAACGGTACCGTGTACGGTTGAGGGTTCCCGGCCGATATTTTCCATAATGTCAATTTCCCCGCAGCTTGGCCAGCCAACCTGCTCTACATTGTTGCCCAGCATCCAAAAAGCCGGCCATATGCCTTGCCCGTGGGGAATCCGTATGCGTGCTTCGAATCGGCCGTAGGCTTGCGCAAATTTACCCTGTGTCTTGATCCGGGCGGAAGTGAAGTGGCGGCCCACGCCATCCTTCCCGGTGTAGTCTTCGCGTCGCGCCGTGATTACCAGGTGGCCGTGTTCCACATATATATTCTTGGTCCGACCGGTGTAGTATTCCAGTTCCTGGTTACCCCAGCCGTTTCCTCCGGTCTCGATGCTCCACTTGCTGGCCTCAGGAAGAGAACCGTCTGCTCCGTTGAATTCATCGCTCCAGGCGAGCACCCACGCAGGTTTACCGCCTGACCTGGCGGAAGTTGTGGATTGACCGTATCCAGTTACAGTAAGGACCAACGTGAGCAGGATCACTCCGGCAGAAATGTGCTGTTTCATATGAATGCAAAGCTGGCAGCTCGAATCGGGCCTTACCGCTTTGAACCAGGCCGTCACTCCTTTTTATAGCAGCCACCGTGACGCAACAAGCTCCAGACCGCAACCGGCTCCGCTATTGACATCGCAAGTACACTGTCCCACATCAGAACATGCCCGTTTGGGACAGCATCTTTGTTGGCAGTGGGATCAACTCGCTGGTGGGCGCCGCTTTGCTCGCGAGGGCGGGATGGAAAGTGTGCGTGCTGGAGCGAAATTCCTGGCTGGGAGGCGCCATCCGCACCGCCGAAATAACCGAGCCCGGGTTCGTTCACGATGTGTTCTCTGCCTGGCATCCTCTGTTTGCAGGTTCGGAAGCGTTCCGCCTGCTGAAAAACGACCTGGCAGCACGCGGACTGGAATACCTCAACACTGACTATCCCACGGCGGCCCTGCTGCCGGACGGCAATGCGGCTTTTCTTTCCACCTCGCAGGCGGCCAACGTGCAGGAATTCGAGCACCTGGCGCAGGGGGACGGCGGCGCATGGTCACAGAACGTGGATGAGTTTCTGAAAAACGCGGAACTCGCCTTCGGGCTGTTGGGCACCGAGCTTTGGTCCGCTTCCGGGTTGCGGCTGGCCGCCAAGTCCCTCCGCCGCCTGCGCACCCGAGGGGCGCTGGAGTTTTCCGCCGAATTGCTGGGCACCAGCCGTGACTGGCTTACCTCCACCTTTCGCTCTACTGCCATTCACGGACTCCTCGCTCCCTGGGTGCTGCACATGGGATTAGGCCCGGAAGGCGCCGGTTCTGGCCTGATGAACAAGCTCATCGCCGTGGCCCTGCAGCTGGGAGGCATGCCCGTGCCGCGCGGTGGCGGGGCCCGCCTGGCGGACGCCCTCGTCCGCCTGATCCAGGATGCAGGCGGCCAACTGCAGACTGGAGCCCACGTGGAGCGGGTAGAAGTCAGGAATCGGCGGGCGGTGGGCGTGCGCTGCCAGGGCAAACTGATGGAGGCGCGCAAAGCGGTGGTCTGCAGCGTCACCCCGCAGCAACTTTATACTCAGTTGCTGGAGCGCAGCGTTCTCCCCGACTGGGCTGTCTCGCGAGCCCGGCGTTTCCGCTACGGCCGCGCCGACATGCAGATCCATCTTTCTCTTTCCGAGCCGCCGCGGTGGCCGGGCAACGATGAGCGGTTTCTGCGTACTGCGATTGTTCACCTGAATGACGGCCTGGACGGTGTTTCGCGAGCCGTCAACGAGGCCGAGCGCGGTCTTATCCCCGCTGATCCCACCGTGGTGGCGGGCCAACCCATGGCCGTGGATTCGTCGCGCGCCCCCCAGGGCCGCTGGATTCTATGGCTGCAGTTGCAGGAATTGCCCAGCCACCCCAAGGGCGATGCCACCGGGAAACTGCAGACTCCTGACGCCACCTGGACCGAATCCTTGCGCGAGCGTTATGCCGATCGAGTAATAGCCAAGCTGGCGCGGCAAATTCCCAACCTGGAAAGCGCGATACGTAAACGAGTCGTGCTCTCGCCCGCCGATCTGGAATCGGCCAACATCAACCTCGTCGGCGGCGATCCCTACAGTGGTTCCTGCGCGCCCGACCAGTTTTTCTTGTTTCGTCCGTTCGCGGGAGTGGCCAATCATCGAACCCCTGTCGCCGGCTTGTACCACATTGGCGCGTCCACGCATCCCGGCCCCGGGCTGCACGGCACCTCTGGTCTATTAGTCGCCAAGCACCTTTTGGGCAGGAACTTTCCCAAGCTGGCCGCGAGCTAGAGCTATTCCGGAATGTCGGGGTGTCGGGTGGCCAGGCGGTAGCGGCCAGAATGAAACACCAGGGGCTCGCCGTCTGTGTACTTGTACTCTTCCACCTCGCCCAGGAAGATCACATGGTCGCCGCCATCATACTGGCGCACATTGCGGCAAACGAAGTGGGCGTTTACCCCCGTGAGCAGGGGCACTCCAGCCGGACCTTCGACGAACTCAACTCCAGCAAATTTGTCAGGCAGCGGGGTAGAAAACTGGCGTGAGAGATGGTGCTGGTTGGCCGCCAAAACATTGATGGCGACGTGTGTGGCATGGGTGAAATCGGCAAAGCTGGGGGCTTGCCGTGACAGGCTCCAGAGCAGCAGGGGCGGATCGAGCGATACCGAGGAAAACGAGTTGACGGTCACGCCGACTTTACGCCCGTCGGAGGTGCGCGTGGTCACTACCGTCACTCCGGTGGCAAACTGCCCAAGGGCACGCCGAAAATCGCGGCGATCCATCCGGTCGGCTACCGCTTTGGCCTCCTGGCGCACGAACTTGTCCGCCTCCACCGAGTCCATAAACCAGGGGAATAGGGTCCGGGGATCATCGAAGCCATTCACCAGGGCCGAGCCCACGGTTTTAATCTTGCCTGCGCAATCCAGAAGCTTCAGCACGTGTCCCGGCGGCTTCAGCAGCAGATTGGTCCAGTCCACTACCCACTGCGCGTAACCTGTCCAGTACCGTTCAAAGGTTTGCCGCATCCACTCTGTATCGGCGGGCCTTTCACCTCGTTCCAGAATGCTTTCCAGATAAATCTCGGCGCAGCGCGCCGCGTTGTTGGAGCCCTGGCCGGTGATAGGATCGTTGAGCACCACGGCATCCGCCATGCCCAGCACGGCGCGGCCGGAAGGCAACACGCCTACCGGTCTGCGCACGATAGGAGTAACCCTCCCCGTCAGGATGCCGTGTTCGTCGCTAAGTTCAATTTCGGCGCAGCGCGCTGCCTCCCACGGCATAAAGGTCTGCAGGATCCACTGGCTGCGCGCCAGGTGGGCGGCGGGCGTATTCACGTCTGCCCAGCAATCCATCGGCCCGCCCGGCACCCCTTCGAACACCATGATTTCGCAGGCGCCGGAGGTAGTGAGCGCGGGAAATACGAAATACTCACCCACGTTGGGAACCAGATTGAAGCACACCGCGGGGGAGGGGAGGCGCGGCCGCATGTTGCGCACATAGGTGAGGGCCAGGACCCGCTGCGGTTCGGAATAAGGCGAGCGCAGCGGATCACGCTCGAATATGCCGCCCAGCGAGCCCTTGCCGCTGGCCACTATCACCAGGTCGTGGCTGCGGGTGCAGGTTTCGAGTTCCTCCACGCCCACGGCGCAAATCCGTAAGTTTCCCCCGCGTTTTTCAAAATCGGCCATCCAGCGAGGAATTTTTACGCGCTGGTCCACCGATTGCGCGTAATCATCCAGCCGCGCAGCCCAGTCCAGACTCTTGCCTCCCACTCCGTCGGGGACAGCGAAGGCGATGCCCTCCACCTTGGGGCACTCTTCTTCCCAGTAGTTCAGTTTGAGGGTGCGTTCAATCTGCAGCGCCGAATCAAACATGCACTGGCTGGACATCACGTACCCGTCTTGGATTTCCTGGGCTGAACGATCCGAGTAGAGCGTCACCTCGTAACCGGCGCCGAGCAGGCCCAGGGCAAGCTGAAGGCCTGACTGGCCGGCTCCGACAATGGCGATGCGCTTCATGGCGGGAGAACGAGCTTATTCCATGAGCTTGGGGATAGCGGGCGCCGCCATCTCCGGACCCATGGCGGAATAACCCCCGTCCACCGCCAGGTCCGTGCCGGTAATGAACGAAGCGTGACTGGAGCAGAGAAACAACACCGCCTGCGCCACTTCTTCCGGCTCACCTATGCGCCCCAGCAAGTGGAAGGCGCCACCCACGCGGTTGGTCTTGGCTTTGTCGCCGTGGGTAAGGTCATCCATAAGGCGACACCAGGTCCAGCCGGGAGAAACAGAATTAACCCGAATCTTGTCGGCAGCCAAATCCATGGCCTCGTTGCGCGTGAGCTGCAAAATGGCCGCCTTGGTCACCGGGTAGAGCCAGCGGCCGGTCTGCGCCACCTTGGCGCTGATGCTGCCAAAGTTCACTACCGCCCCGCCGCCTCGCTTCACCATGTGCGGGCGCGCCGCCTTCAGCATCATCACCCCACCCACCACGTTCACGTTGTAGCTGTCCAGCCAGTCTTTGCGGGTGGAATTCAGGGCATCGTCTATATAGACGCATGCCAGGTTGACCAGAAAATCCACGCCGCCGAAGGTGGATACCGCGCGTTCGACGCAGGCTGCAATCTGCGCGTCGTCGCCCAAATCGGTTTTCACGAACAGCACATCCTTGCCCGCTTGTCTGGCGACTGCCTTCCCACCCTCCTCGTTAACGTCGGCGATTACCACCTTGGCGCCCTCACGCTGGAAGGCGCTCACCACCGCGGCTCCGATCAGGGTGGCGCCGCCGGTAACTATGCTTACTTTGCCTTTGATTCCGTCCATACAATTTTCCCCCGATTTTGGGAAGGCAAACCTATCATGTCGCTCACACCGCGAACAAGTACGCCCAAATCCGCCCTGCCGCAGGGCTTGCTTTTTGCCGGATGCCTGCCATTGGGGTTATAGTAGGCACCCTGTTTTTGAGGGTTCCGCAATACCACTTGCATCCCAAGGCCACAGGAGCGAACACATGCGCAAAATCGTGATCGTCGGCGGCGGTCAATCCGGACTGCAGTTGGCCCTCGGCCTGCTGCAGCACAAATATGAAGTCACCATGGTCTCCAACCGCACCACGGAGCAGATTTTTCAGGGCCGTGTCTCCTCCAGCCAATTCATGTTTCATGATTCGCTGCAGAACGAGCGCGAACTTGGCATCAACTTCTGGGAAAAGGAATGCCCCATTACCGAGGGCATTGCCTTTACCATTCCCGGCCCCAACCGCACCAAGGCGCTTTTCTGGGAATCGAAGCTGGATCACTACGGCCAGTCGGTTGATCAGCGAGTGAAGTTTTCCGGATGGATGAAGGAATTCGCCAAGCGCGGCGGGAATCTCAAGATTCAGGAGGCTGGCCCCAAGGACGTGGACGAGTTCAGCAAGAAGGGCGATCTGGTGATTGTGGCAGCGGGTAAAGGCGACATTAACCGCATGTTCGAGCGCGACGCGGAGAAATCTCCCTTCGACCAGCCTATGCGTGCCCTGGCGCTCACCTACGTGAAGGGCATGCTCCCGCGGAAGCCGTTCACCGCTGTTTCCTTCAATCTGCTCCCCGGGGTTGGCGAGTACTTTGTGTTCCCCGCGCTAACCACGACCGGCGCCTGCGAGATCATGGTGTTCGAAGGCGTGCCGGGCGGACCCATGGATTGCTGGGCGGATGTGAAGACGCCGGAGCAGCACTTGGCCAAGAGCAAGTGGATTCTGAACACGATGATGCCTCTGGAGGGGGATCGCTGCCGTGAAGTTGAACTCACCGATGACAACGGCATTCTCGCCGGCCGCTTTGCGCCCACGGTGCGTAAGCCCGTCTGCAAGCTGCCTTCCGGCAACCTGGCGCTGGGAATGGCTGACGTCGTCTGCACCAACGATCCCATCACCGGGCAAGGCTCTAACACCGCCAGTAAAGGAGCCGCCATTTACCTGCAGCGCATTCTCGACCGCGGCAACAAGCCCTTTGATGCCGCCTGGATGCAGCAAACTTTCGACCAATTCTGGGATTATGCCCAGTGGGTCACCCGCTGGACCAATTCCCTGCTGGTGCCGCCGGCGCCGCAGATACTGCAACTGATGGGGGCCGCCAGCCAGATTCCGCGCTTAGCCTCCAAGATCAGCAACGGCTTCAATAATCCGCCCGACTACACGCCCTGGTGGTTTGATGCCAGGGAAGCAGAGAAATTGATCAACGGCATGGCGGCAGGGGCAGCGTGAGGCGCGGGAGAGTATACAGAACCACCTTGACATGGGTGTTGTGATTTTCATCGCCGCCACGTTCCCTCCCCATACGTGTCTGAATTTTCGCCGAAGCTCTTGACAATGCTCCTGCTCCGTTGTTGAATAGGCCGCTTTCTTTCCAACCGGTCTCCAGAATCGTGTACCGGCGGCCGGAGTTGTAGTAGGCCCCGCAAGAAGATTCATCCGGCCAGCTGCTTATTACGTAATTATTTCATTCGACAGAGCTCAGTATTCACGCGGGGTGGTGCTGAGTTGCGCTTCACTTTACAAGTGTTAGCGGCAACAGCCTTCTCAGAAAGCCGCGCGCTTGCTTTTCAATGACAACTTGGGAACGTGCCGCGGACCGAACGCTGATTGTCTAGGGGGACTAATGCGCCAAACTTCTCTTCGCCTGCTGGGTATCGCACTTGCACTTGTTCTGTTGTCCGCGTTGCTGGCAGGCCAAGAGCTGGCCACGCTCCGGGTCACGGTACAGGACCAGACAGGGGCGGTGATTCCCGGGGCTACGGTTAGCCTCAAGAACACGCAAACCGGGGCGCTGCGCAGCGACATCACCGAATCGCACGGCCTCTCCGTCATCCCAGGACTTGCTCCCGGCAGCTACCAGTTGACCGCTGAGATCAAAGGATTTACGCCCCGTAAGATGCCGGTCACCCTTTCCGTGGGGCAAACCGCATCAATGACCGTCACCCTGGGCATCACCGTGAAACAGGAAGTGGAGGTGCAGGAAACAGCACAGGGCATTGACACCGAGCAGTCGGAAGTCAGCCAGGTTATTGACACGCCCAAGATCAATGACCTGCCTATTTCGGGCCGTGATTTCATTGATTTCGTCCTGCTCACGCCCAGTGTAGATGTGGGCCGCAGCACCGCGGTAGGTTCGCAGTCGCCCTTCACCGAGACGGTGCTCAAACTCAGTTTTGGCGGCATCCGCGAAAGCCACAGCTCGTTTTTTGCCCTCGATGGCATTGATTACACCACCAGCATCTCCGGGGTGCAGAGGGTCAGCCCGTCGCAGGATTGGGTGCAGGAATTTCGGGTGGTGGACAGCCCCTATACCGCCGACAACGGGCGCAATCTGGGCTCGGTGGTCAATACGGTCACCAAATCCGGTACCAATAACATTCACGGCGCCGCCTATGAGTATTTCCGCAACAACGACCTCAACGCCAAGAACCTGCTCTCCGCTCCCGGCTTTAACACTCTGCGTTCCAACCTCTTCGGAGCCGAAGTGGGTGGGCCCATCCGCAAGGACAAGAATTTCTATTTCCTGGGATTTGAAGGCCAGCGCCGGGGCGAATCGCCCCTGTATTCCTCTTTCATTCTTCACTGCCTCGATACCCCGAATTGCCTGGGGCCCGGCACTCCCAGCATCAACCAGGTAAAAGAAATGCTCGGTCTCAAGCCGGAGAATTTGGGCTCAATCCTTCAGGTTGATAACTACGATAAGTTCATCGGCAAAACCAACAACACTCTGAGCGCAAACACATTTCTCAACATCACCTACTTGTTTAACGACTCGCGCAAGCAGAATGTGCGGGGTGCGGCGCCCGGCGAAGGCCTGCCTTCCTCCTACCGCGATAACCCGGTTCGCGATCAAACCCTGTACAGCAAC
>DATJEH010000244.1:0-42810 GCA_035496875.1 Terriglobales bacterium
GTACCGTTGTTCGATCGAGTTCACTGAGTCATTCGCCTGAGGGCACGCCGGGATGGACCATGCTAAATTGACCTCTTTGGGCGAAGGCGCTTCCATTGGTTCATCTCAGGCGGTGGCACGCCGCGCAGGAGCAGTCACCCGTTGGCGATAACGACGGACGCACAGTGGTACAAGGACGCGGTCATCTACCAGGTGCACGTCCGCACGTTTTACGACAGCAATGGCGACGGCATTGGCGATTTCGCCGGCCTGGCCCAGAAATTGGATTATCTGCAAAAACTGGGCATCACCGCCATCTGGCTCATGCCCTTCTTCCCTTCGCCCTTGAAAGATGACGGCTACGACATCTCCGATTACCGCTCCGTCCACAGCAGCTACGGCAACCTGCAGGACTTCACGGCGTTTCTGAACGCGGCGCACGAACACGGCATCAGGGTGATTGTGGAGTTTGTGCTCAACCACACCTCCGACCAGCATGCCTGGTTCCAGGAATCACGCCGCTCCACCGACAATCCTAAGCGTGATTGGTACGTGTGGAGCGAGGCGGACACGCGCTATCGCGGCGCGCGCATCATCTTTCTCGATACCGAGATGTCAAACTGGGCCCGGGACCCAGTTTCCAAGTCTTACTACTGGCATCGCTTCTTCAGCCACCAGCCCGACCTGAATTACGACAACCCGGAAGTGCGGGAGGAGATGTGGAGGGTGATGACCTTCTGGCTCGACCTGGGGGTGGACGGCTTCCGCCTGGACGCGGTTCCCTACCTGGTGGAGCGCGAGGGCACCTCCTGCGAGAACCTGCCGGAAACACATGCCATCATCAAGGACTTTCGGGCGCGGCTGGACGCCAGCTATCCCGGCCGAATGCTGCTGGCCGAAGCCAATCAGTGGCCGGCGGACCTGCGTCCATACTTCGGCAACGACGACGAATTCCACATGGCTTTCCACTTCCCGCTCATGCCGCGCATGTTCATGGGGCTGAAGCTGGAGGATCGCAAGCCCATCATGGAAATCCTGCAGCAGACGCCGGAAATCCCTCCCGGCTGCCAGTGGTGCCTTTTCCTGCGCAACCATGACGAGCTTACCCTGGAAATGGTCACCGATGTCGAGCGCGACTACATGTACGACGCGTACGCGGGCGACAAGACCATGCGGCTCAACCTCGGAATCCGGCGGCGGCTGGCGCCGCTGCTGGAAAACGACCGCCGGCGGGTGGAACTGATGAACGGGATGCTGATGTCCCTGCCCGGCACGCCCATCATTTACTACGGCGATGAGATCGGCATGGGCGATAACGTTTTTCTCGGCGACCGCAATGGAGTGCGCACTCCCATGCAGTGGAGCGGCGGATGGAACGCGGGCTTTTCCACCGCCGATCCGGAGAGTCTCTATTCGCCTCTTATTCTCAACCCGCTGTTTGGCTATCAGGCCATCAACGTGCTTTCGCAGCAGCGCTCGCAGCACTCCTTGTTGTCCTGGATGCGGCGGCTGATCGAAGTGCGCAAGTCCACGCCCGTGTTCGGAAGAGGGTCCATCGAGTTCCTGCAGCCGCCCAATCACCGAGTGCTGGCCTACGTGCGGCAACTGGGCAAGGAACGGGTACTGGCGGTGAATAATCTTTCCAGTTCGGCGCAGGCGGTGGAACTGGACTTGCGGCGTTACAAGGGATATATCCTAGTGGAAATGTTTGGCAGGAACATTTTTCCCCGCATTGGAGACGCGCCTTACCTGCTGACCCTGGGCCCGCACCAGTTCTACTGGTTCCGCCTGCGGAAAATCTGACGCGGGAACCGGAAAAGGGAGGAATTTTTGGCCGAGCAGTTGCTCTCGGATGATTTTCTGCGCCAGCTGATGAACGTGGGAGAGGTGGACCTGGTGGTTGACCTGCCTACTCATAACCATGCCGCGATCGTGGGTAAGGTGGTGCAGGCGGTGCGGGTCGGGCTGTTGAAGTATTTTCCGCGGGAACGCGCCGTGCTGATCAATAGCGACGCTGGCTCCCGCGATGGCAGCGTGCAGGCAGTGTTGCAGGCGGCCGCGGCCTCTCTCCCGGCGGATGCGGCCCGGAGCTCGTTGCGCACTTTCCATGCCGTGACTGCGAGCCGTGGAGAGGGCGCAAGCACGCCTTCCGGGCTGGTTCCTCTGATGGCCGCCGCTGACCTGCTGCAAGCCAAAGCCTGCGCCGTGATTTCCCCGACCGAAAGCGTGAACCCGGACTGGATTCAGCACCTTCTGGGTCCGCTCTACCGGCGGGAATTTGCATTGGTGGCGCCGCTCTATCGCCGCCACAAATTCGAGGGACTACTCATCAAGTTGCTGCTCTACCCCATGATGCGGGCCATGTACGGCAAGAGAATTCGCGAGCCCTACCCCACCGATTTCGGCTTCTCCGGGCGCCTGGCTTCCGAACTGCTGGCCGGCCCCATGGCCTGGGAGCCGGAGGCGGAAGGAATGGGAGACCAGCTGTGGCTGACCACTTCGGCTGTGGCCAATGGTCACGCGGTTTGCGAGGCTTTTCTCGGCGCCAAGGCGCAGACCGACCACACCTCCGACCTGGTGCGGGCCATGCGCCAGACCGCCGGCGGCTTGTTTGCCTCCCTGCCGGGCAATGTGGAGCGCTGGCAGACCATCCAGGGGTCGGAGCCGGTGCCGCTCACCGACGGAGGCGCGGAAACGACCAGCGAACCGCTGCGGCTGAATCGCAAGCGCCTGTATGCCATGTTTCGTTCCGGGGTCACCGAACTGCAGCCGGTTCTTAGCGCTATTCTGGCCGCCAAGACCCTGGCGGAGCTAACCGGCTTCGCCGCCGCGGACGAAGAGCATTTTTGCTTTCCCGATGCGCTATGGGCGCGAGTGGTTTACGAATTTGCTGTTTCTTATCACAAGGCGGTCATCAGCCGCGACCACATCATTCAGGCTCTGGTTCCGCTCTATCGCGGCAAGCTGTATGAATTCCTTACGCAGAACCGCCATGCCAGCGTGGAAGAGGTAGAAGGCCGCCTGGAGGCGCTCTGCCTGGTGTTTGAGCGCCTGAAAGTATACTTGTTGCAGTTGTGGAACGGCCAGGAAGGAGCTTCTTATGAAGGAAATGATCCTCCAAGAGCTGAGCCGGATGTGGGACGGTCTGGCGAGGGGGTTTGCGCATCTGGTGCCGCGGCTGATCGTGATGCTGGTGGTGATAGCCGCGGGATGGCTCATCGCGTATGCTCTCCGGGCGGTGGTGCGGGGCATCCTGCGTATCAGCCGGTTTGAGCGGCTATCGGAAAACGCAGGTACGGCGCGATTGCTGAACAAGGCCGCGCTCCCCTCTTCCAGCGAACTGCTGAGCGCGTTTGTTTTCTGGGTTACCTGGCTGGGCTTTTTCCTGCTGGGTATCAGCGAGTTGGGTCTGGGTCTGCAGCAGCACATTTCGCACTTGTTCCTCTACCTTCCCCGGATTTTGGTGGCGGCGCTTATCGTCCTGTTCGGGCTGGCGGCGGCGAGTTTCTTTTCGCGGGCAGCTCTGCTGGCCGCGGTCAATTCCAACTGGCCTTCGCCGCGCCTCATCAGTGGCGCGATCCGCTTCGCTTTCGTCGTTCTGGCGCTAGCTATGGCCTTCGAGCAGTTGGGGCTGGCGGAGCAGACCATCATTGCCGCCTTCTCCATCCTGTTCGGAGCCCTGATGCTGGGACTGGCCATCGCCTTTGGCCTGGGAGGACAGCACCTGGCGCGGCGCATGCTCGAACGCCGGTTCTCCCGCGAGCACGAGCGCGAACACGAAGACGAGCTCTCGCCCTTGTAGGCAGCGCTTCCTACGCCACCCCTGCAACTCGCGGCTCCGGCTTTCAGGTACTCCGCATGTTGAGGGCGGGGCATGGTACATTGGCCTCGCAACGCGGGGGAGGGCGGAAATGTCCTGGGTCATCAAACTGGAAGACGAATTGGGGGAACGCGGCGAGTGGGTGATGCTGCACGGTGTGGTCCCGGTCTTTGATGAAAAAAACTTTACTATCCTGCGTTGCATTGATCCCTACGGCCATACGGTCTTCAATCACCTGCAGATGGAGCCCTTCCTGGAGGAGTGGGAAAAGGTGCGCGAGCGCGCGCACGACGACTCGCAGCTGCTGGCCTGGAGCAAGGTCAAGGAGATGGCGCAGGTTTGCCAGAAGGACCGGGACCTTTACCTGAAGTTCGTCGGCAACTGACCCCCTTTCTCAACCACAGAGGACACAGAGAGAGCACAGAGGATTTGTAATTCAGGTAATTTCTGAGTTGTGATTTCAGCGGAGAGTTGCTCGTTCTAAGTGAATGACCTTTGGCCTTTCCTGAACATTAAGGCATTCAAGAGATACAGACGTTGAAGCCCTGCCCCCGATAAAATTACCAATTACAAATTGTGAAATTACAAATCCTCTGCGTCCTCTGTGGTGAAAAAACTATTTTGACAGCGCCGCCAACGCTTCCCGGAACAGCGCTTCGAAGGACTGGCGATTTCCGTTGGCTACCTTGGCCAGGGCGCGCTCGGCGGTGGGACGCTGATAACCCAGGTTGACCAGGGCGGAAAGCACATCTTCCTCCACTGGACTGGCAGGGGCGGCTACGGAAGCGGAGCCGAAATCCTGCAACTTGTCGCGCAACTCCAGCACCATGCGCTCGGCCGTTTTCTTGCCGATTCCGGGGATGCGGGTCAGGCGGGCCACGTCATTGCCGCGAATTGCGCCCACCATTTCATCCGCCGGCATGCCGCTCAAAATTGTAATAGCCAGCTTGGGACCGATACCGCTCACGGAAATCAGCCGCTCGAAGAGCTGTTTTTCCGCAGGCCGCAGGAAGCCGAAGAGGGCAATGGAGTCTTCCCGCACGTGGGTATGTATGTGGAAAGCGACCTCCGCGCCCGGGGTGGGCAATTCGGAGAAGGTGGGGACGCTGATAGTGACGTCATAACCTACCCCGGCGGCCTCCACAATAGCCTGGTTGGGATGTTTGCCGATCAGCCGTCCGCGCAGGTGGGCAATCATGTTGGACCCCATTGTAACGAGGGATGGAAGTGGAGCAACAGATTGTTGCTCCTTTGTCGGCGGCCTGCAGCCAAGCAGAAACCACGAACGACTGAAGAGAACACCAAAGGCCGAGGACAGGTTTTACGCGCCCCTGCGGCGATAGTAGATGGCGAACTCAAACCCAGGATTGGGGGGAAACAATTCCGCCACTTTGCGCAGGCGTTCTGCGATGGGCGTGGGCGCAAGCAGAGGATAGTCGCGCTCCCTCAGGTCGTAGTAGTCCACATCGAGGTAGAGCGAGAGCAGATAGACGGAGATAGCGTCAGAGAAGGCGGTGGCCAGGTACTCGTTCTTATGCTTCTCTACGTCGGGCCCGGGAGAGGTGGCCAGTTTGCGCAGCTCGTAGGCATCCAGACTGGTTTCGCCGCGCACGCCCTCTTGCACCTGCTTCCATACCAGTTCGGAGAAGGCCTGGGATACGCCGGCGCGCTCCACCACCGCGTGTCCCACGTTGATATAGAACTCAAAAGCCACGGAAAACTTGTCGTCCATCAGGCGGGTGGAAATGAAGACGCACTGGGCATCACCCACGTTGAGGTTACGGTGGCAGACCGCGTTGTCGCTAAGGGCCACGTCATAGCGGTCGGCGATCAGGGTTTCATCACCCTGGCCGATGGTAAGAGGCACAAAATAATAAGCCTTACGCTCCAGAGCGGCGGCCGCTCCCAGGGGCACGGCGCCGACCATGCGCTCCAGATCATTGGCCGGGGTGCTGATGTTGCCGGTAAAGGCATAGCAAATGCCGTTGGGGGCTTGTGAAACCGGATTTTGCCGGATCACCTCAGCGGGAGACCGGGTCAGGGCATGTGCTGCCTGCGCCATAGAGCCTTATTCTAGCGCAGGCGGAGGGCAGCGCCGCACCCGGCCTCCGTTGTAAGCTGAAAGGTTATGGCTGAAGCTGGATTGGTTACCCGTAAGCCACGATTAACGGGAGTATTCGTCCGAGCCCTGCTGATCACGTTTGTGTTGACCCTGCTTGCATTCGCCGTCACTCTGCTGCTGGCGATCATCGGCCTGAGCCTGTATGGGCTTATTCGCGGGCACCATCCCGATATGGCCTCCGCTTACCGGTATATCGCTTTCCCCATGGCACTGCTAGTTGCGCTTATCGTGCTGATCACCGCTTTTATCAATGAGTTCAAGCGCTACCGCCAGCGGCTGGCGGCGTGGAGAGGGTTTTGAAAATCAGCCATTGGCAGTTAGCACTTAGCATTTGGCCCCAGAAGCATGGTAGCGGTCAATGCCCGCAAGGGCCCATTCCATGAAACCGCGCATCGCCATTCCACTGCCGCATTCCGCTAGCCTCGAATATTGCGAGCGGGCTCTGCCGCAGTACGAACAGGCGGTGGAACAAGCAGGCGGCGAACCGGTGCGCATTCCGCTGGACCAGCCGCCGGAGGAAGTGACGAGGCTGATCGAGCGCTGCGATGGAGTGCTGCTGCCGGGGAGCCGAGCGGACGTGGACCCACGGAAGTACGGGGCAGAACCAGACCCGCGCACTAATCCGGCTGATCCACAGCGGGACACCACCGACGAACTGCTGCTGGAGGATGCACATAATATGCGCAAGCCGGTGCTGGGCATCTGCTATGGCCTGCAGATCCTGAATGTTTACCGCAGCGGCAGCTTGCGGCAGCACATCGAGTCCAGCATTGATCACACGGCGCGGGAGCGGAAGCACGAAATTCAAATTGACCCGTATTCCCGGCTGGGCCAGATTCTGCGGGCTGCGGAGGCTCTGCCAGCAGGCGGGGCAGGCATGGAGGTCAATACCAGCCATCATCAGGCGGCGGCCACCGTGGGGGACGGCTTGCGGGTGGCGGCCAGGGCTCCCGACGGGCTGATTGAAGCGCTCGAAGGCACCGCTGCCGCGCACTTTGTGCTGGCGGTGCAATGGCATCCGGAACGTTCGCTGGAGCAACCGGCTTCGCAAGCTATATTCCGCGCCCTGGTGGAGGCGGCGCGTGTGCGTCATCAGCAGCTGGCGGGAGAATTCGAGTCGCCGCCGTAATGAAGGAAGGTTTCAAAGTTTCAGGGCTTCAATGAGCAATTGACCGGCGCGGAGGCCGTGAAACCTTAGGGGGAGGAGGCGGTTCCGCCTTACGCCGCCTGTGGCACAGGCTCGGGCGGAGGGGGTACCGCATCGGCTGACGGGGCAGCACACCTCAGATTGAGCTTTTCCGCGATAGCCAGCCAACGCCGCAGCCATTCTTGAGGAGTAGCCTGCCCGCCAACGTTCTGGCTGGCCGGCTGTAACACGCGATAGCAAATGTTCTGCGCGTGCCATAGGTCCACCTCAAAAGGGAGCGAACGCGCGAGGCGGACGGCGGTCTCGAACTGGGTGAAGACCGTGGGTTCGGCAGGATCGGCCGCCAGCCGATCGGCTAGTTGTGCCAGCCTTCTCTTCAGGACGTAACTCAGCCCGGGAGTATCCAGGGTGATTTCGTCGCGGGCGGCAGCATCCATGAGGGCGGCGATGGTGCCCAAATCCAGTTCGTCGGCCTCAAAGGCGTGGCGCAGGCTGCTGTTGAGCACAAATTCGGCGGTCACCTGCAGGACCTTGGGGCGGGGCATGTGCAGTTCACTGAGAAAGCGCAGCAGGGGAGCGTCGCTTTCGTAAATTCGCCGGTAATTGGCTTCCACCTCGGTCAGGGTTGAGTCGAGGATACGGGCCATGATGCGCCGCTGCTCGTCGCGGAAAAGCGATTGCAGCGTGTAGCGGGCGCCTTGAAAATGCCGGTCGAGCAGGCGCAGGGATTCAGCCACATCGGCGCGGTTAAAGGCCTCCGAGAGTTCCTTCACCGCCTCCGCGTACGCCTGCTCACCCCGGAACTCACGCACCCCGGCATTAATGTTGTGGTCGCCCAAGTGCAGCACGCCAAAAGTGAAGGAGCCGCACTCCTGGGTGATGCGGGAACAGACGCGGGTGTGACCAATATCCAGGCGGAAGCGGCCGGACTGGAAGCGTTGCGCGTCGTTGACGGTCACGTCGTAGCAGTAGATAGAGGGATGCTCTTCATGGTGGTCGAAGAGCGAGCTGACGGCGAAATGCGCCGCCACCTTGGGCAGGTCCAGAATGGCGGGTTTCACCGCGGTGGTGTATATGCGGGCGCCGTCGCCGAAACTGGGCACATTGCTGTGGGCCTGCGCCAGGCGCTCCAGGAAGGCAGCCTCGAAATCCTGCTGCAGCGCTTCCCGGGCCAGTTGCAACGCCCGGCCCGCGTACATGATGACCTGCACCGTCTCGATGCCGGAAAGCTCGTCGAAGAACCAGCCGCAGCTGGTGTACATGAGCATAAGGTGGCGCTCGATTTCCAGCAGCTTCCACACCGTGATCTGCTCATCTGGCGTGAGTTCGCGGGACTGATGCCGGGCGAGGAATTCAGCGCGTCTCTCCGGGGAGCGGTCCAGCATTACCTGGATATAGTCGTCGCGCGCGGCCCAGGGGTCTTGGAGATATTCCCGCGCCTTCTGGTCGTAGGGTCCGGCCAGTTCGTCGCGAAGCCAGTCCAAGGCCTGTCGCAGTGGCGCCCGCCAGTGCTGTCCCCAGTCGGGTTTCATGCCTGAGTTGCAGCCGCAGTCGCTGCGCCAGCGTTCCACCCCGTGCATGCAACTCCAGGAAGTATTGTTGATGATTTCCACCTCATGGGTGGGCGGGTGCTTGGCCAGGTACTCGCCGTAATTAGTGACGCTCGCCAGGCGGCGCGATTCGATGTATTCCAGGGCATAGGCCAACGCCATATCGCCATGGGGGTGATGATGGCCGTAGGTTTCGCCATCGGTGGCGATGTGCATGAGCTGGGGCCAGCGGCGTACGTCAGAGAAGCCGCTTACCAGCCGCTGCGCAAAGTGCTCGCCGTTGGAGAGCAGGTGTTCAAAGGCTACGGCCTGCGAAATCGGCCCGTCATAAAAGAACAGGTTGATATTGCGTCCGGAGGGCAGATTGGCTGCGTAAGCGCGGGTGGGATCAATCCTGGCCCCCTCGACATTACGCCAGCGCTGACTATTTAACTTGCGTACCTGCCGGGCCTGATGCGGCGCCAGGATGGTGAAGCGGATGCCCAGCTCGGCCAGCATCTCCAAGGTTTCCAGGTCCACGGCGGTTTCCGGGAGCCACATGCCTTCGGGAGAGCGTCCGAAACGGCGCTCGAAATCGCGAATGCCCCACATCACCTGGGTGTATTTATCGCGCCGGCTGGCCAGGGGCAAGATGATGTGGTTGTAGGCTTGTGCGATGGCCGAGCCGTGTCCGGAAAACACCCGCTGGCTCTCCTTGTCCGCGTCCAATATCTTGGCGTAGGTGTGGGGTGCGTTGTCTTCCATCCAGGAAAGCAGCGTGGGACCGAAATTGAAACTAATACGGGAATAGTTGTTAACGATCTTGACGATGTGACCCTCGCTATCGAGGATGCGGGCGGCGGAGTTGGGCGCATAACATTCGGCCGTGATGCGCTCGTTCCAATCATGATAGGGGTAGGCCGAATCCTGGATTTCCACCGCTTCCAGCCAGGGATTTTCCCGCGGCGGTTGATAGAAGTGACAGTGGATGCAGAGATATCGTTCCATAGGCCGCGTGATTAGATGCTGACTAAGGTACTCGCGAACAGGGCGGACGGATTATAAGAGCGTCCTGCCCAAATGAAAAAGTCCTGAGGCCGTTACGCCTCAGGACTGCCGGCAATTCGCCGGACAAAGTGAGAGAGATGGGTAGGCTCAGGCCAGGCGCTTACTGCGCGCCGGAACCGGCTTAGGCAGAACCAGTTCCTCCGCCGGACACTCGCCCAGGATGGGCTGGCAGGCGGCATCTGGTCCTTCCGGACGCGTTTTCCCTTCGTGCCACTCAGCACTGAACTGTGCCTGTTCGGTGGAGCCTTCAAGCGCCAGGGTGGAGGAAGCTCCGCCCGCGATGACTTGGGCCACCGCGTCGAAATAGCCCGTGCCCACGAAGCGCTGGTGCTTCACTGCCTCGTAGCCATAGTGCTGCTCGCGGCTGAATTCCTTTTCCTGAAGCCGGGCGTAGGCGGTCATGCCGGTTTCGCGGTAGCCGCGCGCCAGCTCGAACATGCTCAGGTTTAAGGCGTGGAAGCCGGCCAGGGTCACGAACTGGAACTTGTAGCCCATGGCCGCTAGCTCGCGCTGAAAGCGGGCGATGGTGGCGTCGTCCAGCTTCTTCTTCCAGTTGAAGGAAGGCGAGCAGTTGTAGGCCAGCAGTTTGCCTGGGAACTCGCCCAGGACAGCTTCGGCAAAAATGCGGGCTTCCTGCAGGCTGGGCTCGGAGGTCTCGCACCAAACAAGATCAGCGTAAGGGGCGTAAGCGCGGGCCCGGGCAATGGCGGAATGCAGGCCGCCGCGAATGCGGAAAAAGCCCTCGGCGGTGCGCTCGCCGGTGCAGAACTCGCGGTCGCGGGCGTCTATGTCGCTGGTGAGCAGGTTGGCCCCATTAGCGTCAGTGCGCGCCATAATCAGCGTGGGCACGCCCATAGCGTCGGCTGCTAGGCGGGCCGCTACCAGCTTCTGCACCGCTTCCGGCGTGGACACCAGCACCTTGCCGCCCAAATGGCCGCACTTTTTGGCGGAGGAGAGCTGGTCCTCGAAGTGGACGCAGGCAGCGCCCGCCTCGATCATCGCCTTCATCAACTCGAAGGCGTTCAGGGTGCCGCCAAAACCGGCTTCAGCATCCGCAATGAGTGGAGCAAACCAGTGCACATCGCTCTTGCCTTCGGCATGATGCACCTGGTCAGCGCGCAGCAGCGCGTTGTTGATCCGCGCCACCATGCTGGGCACGCTATTCACCGGATACAAGCTCTGATCGGGATACATCTGCCCGGCGTCATTGGCGTCAGCCGCCACCTGCCAGCCGCTCACGTAGATGGCTTTCAGGCCAGCACGCACCTGCTGGATGGCCTGGTTGCCGGTCATCGCGCCCAGGGCGGCCACGTAAGACTGCGATTGCAGCAGTTCCCACAACCGCTCCGCACCCATGCGGGCCAGCGTGTAATCAATTCTGATGGAGCCGCGAATGCGTTCCACGTCCGCGGCGGTGTAGGGGCGAGTGACCCCCTGCCAGCGTTTGCCGGCCCATTGAGTTTTCTGTTGGTCAGTCTTGCCGTTGTTGGCCACGTCGTTCTTCCTTTCCTTACCTTGGGGAAGTGCAGTGCTTCACACCGGATTGAATTCACCGTTCAGAATCATGGCCTCCGCTACGCGACGGGCTTCGCGGAAGGTTTCCGGCGTGCCGATATCGGCGCGTGCCGGGTTGGCCACGATGTTCTCCACTTCTTCGTCGAAAAGCCGGGTGATGAGTTCGGGGGTGTGTTCTACGGGCCGCCCGTGCTCGTCCACGATGTCCATAGCCTCGCTGTGGCGCATGCGTTGCGCGATCATCAGCCGGTAAATGCGGTCGGTTGCCAGGTCCTCCATGTAGCCGTCCAGCAGGCTGGCGCCTTTGCCATTGAGCACGCCATTGCGGTAGCGGATAACGGTGCGAACCGCCGCCCGAGTGCCGGCCAGGGTTCGGCCGCCCACACCCCTGGGCACCGCCCGAAGGTCGGGATAGCGATTGAACCGCCCAGCGCGCAACATGCCCGCGCGCTCCAGTTCTTCGCGGCTCAAATCGCGCGAAGGCAGCTTGTCCATCTGGTTGGGATAGGGGAACTGGTCCACCGCGATCTGGTTCTGATCGGGGTGGCCGGTCCAGGCTCCATCCATCAGGCAGCCGGCTTCGTTCTTCTTGTCTTTCTCCAGCGCCGCCAGCGCGCGGGTATTCAGATCGGAATCCTCCCGGCTGGGATAAAGCGCGGTCATGCCGCCGATGGCCAGCGCGCCCCGACGGTGGCAGATTTCCGGCATCAGTTCGCGGACGCGCTGAAAAAACGGCACGTCGTGCGGGATAGTATTGCGGTCAGGCAGTACCCACTCCGGGTCGCTGAGATTGAAGTGGATGAGGCTGGCCATGTAATCCCAGCGTCCCAGGTTGAGGCCCACAATGTGCTCGCGCAGGTTGAACAGAAACTCTTCCATCTGGAAGGCCAGGGGATGCGATTCCACCAGCGCCATGCACTTGATGTAGTCAGGCGGCAGGCCGCGGGCTTCCGCCAGAGCCTGGAACAGGTCACGCCACCAGAGAGCTTCCTCCGCCGATTCCGATTTTGGAATGTAAATAGCCAGCGGATGCCGCAGCTGCGCAGGGTCCATTCCATAAAACACCCGCGCCACGTCGAACAGTGAGGATGACGTCGGCTCGCCGCCAAATACCCCGCCCTGGCTGATATGCAAACCACGCGGCCGCACCCAGATCACGGTCTTGCTCGGCCTGATACCCGCCACCTGGTTACGCTTTTTGTTGAAATAGGTGAGCGTGCCGTGCAGCGCCTGCAGGATGTTTTCCACGCCCAACCTCTGGTGTTCCCAGTCGTTGACGGTGGAATCTTCTAAATCGAGCATGACCCCAGGAGCGCCGGAGTTGAGCATCTTGACCACCAGTTCGGCGTCATCGGCCGGGCCGGTCATCTGATTGCGCTGGTCGGCGCACCACGCCGGCAGTTCGATTCGCCAATTCTCCCCTGCGGCCGACGAAGGAGCCAGGTGCCGCGGGCGGCGGCAGGCGTGCGCCTCGCTCAAAACATGATAACGCTTTTCAATCAGCTCCTGCTGGCGCGGCGTAAACCAACGGTGCAAGGGCAGAAGGAACTCCAGGAATCCTGGGGATAGCTCGCGGCGCGCGGCTCCTTCCGGTGCACAATTCAAATGAAAACCCACTGCTTGCGGGATGTTTATAGACGGCAATGCCATGTATCCTCCAGACTTGGCGGCGATTCCTGCGGGATGTTTCCGGCGACCGGGCCGCGCCCCACTGGTCTGCGGATTCTGGGTTACGCCGGCGCCGCCGTCAAACTTATTGTTTTTATCACTCTGATAAAGAACTTTAATCAGCCCCTCCCGCAACTACATAGCTGCGGAACGGGGTGCTTAGAAGCCAGGGGAGAGCGCCAGGTTGTGCGGCGCTTGGTTGGCCGGCGAGCCCGTCCGTGAAAGCGCAGGCAAGTCCTTGCTGACGGGCCACTTGCAGGTATTTTGTTGGGAGAAGTAATCCAGGGTTTGAATGCCCAGACGCTTGTCCCGCGTGACGTCTCACCGGGTGTGGACCGGAATGAGCACCGGCACCCAGAACGAATTTCACCCCGCCCATTCGTGCTGTTCCTCCGCCGGGTTATCACCGTAAGCTCTTCGCCACTGTGTCTTCATAGTTCGGTAGGGCGGGAGAGCCGCCAAGCACAGTTTCGGGAGAGGACTTTTATGTTATTCGCAGGACCTTGTGCCTACCGCCGTCTGGGCGGACTGGCGATTACATTACTGCTCGTTTGGACCGTAGGTTGTGGTGAGAGCAGCACCCCGGTGCAACCTTCCAGCGCGGTGCAAGTCAAAGTGGGCGATGCCGCCGCCGACCGTGTGGTCGCTTTTGAAATGACACTGACCTCGCTGGTGCTCACTACCAGCAACGGGCAAGAAGTGACGGCTCTGGCGGAGCCACGGCGCATTGAATTTACCCGTCTTGCCGGCGCCCTGGAACCGGTGGCGCTCCTGGATATCCCCCAGGGCATTTATACCGAAGCGGCCGTGGTGGGCAGTAGCATTCACTTGACTTACATTGACGCGACCGGGGAACTGCGCGAATACACCAACAGCGCCAACTTCAATACCAGCGTCATGCTTGACCCAAAGTTGACCGTGAACGCGAGCAGCGTCCTCGGCGTGGACCTTAACCTGGCGGCTTCGATTCTCAGCCTGGACTCCACCAATGTGGAACCGCCGCAATTCGAGCCGGTGTATACCTTCTCCGTCGCGCCCGTTTCAGCCACCGAGCAACAGGAAGAGGAGGGCGCGCTGGAACACGTGACCGGCGTGGTCACCGCCGCCGACAGCGGCTCGTTCACCATGCTGCTGGGGCAGAATGGCATACCTTTAAGCTTCGCCGTGGACGCCAGCACCACCTTCCAGGGCGTTACGCTGACCACGCTGCCCAACATGATTGTGGAAGTGGACGGAGTGACCGCGGCCGATGGAACCCTCTATGCCGAGCGCGTGGCCGGCCTCGCTAACAGCAATGGCGCGGTGCTGGAAGGCATGTTGACTAACGGCGCAATGGTACCCGCTGGCGTCGTGAGGCGGATGGCTCGCAGGCCGGAAGGAGAGCTGGTGGTGCACGATGGCATGGGGAGCGGCATGGTGGACGCATTGGTGGGTAGGCCGGTGACCGTGGACTTCTCCACCGCCGCCTACGGCATCAACGGTGAAGGCATGCCTGACGGCTGGGCCTTTGACCTGATCGGCGGTCTGGTGTTCAACGCCGCCACCATCATTCCCGGGCAGGAAGTGCAAATTGTATCCGACACCGGCATCACTCCCCTGGCCGGCGGCTACACCGTTCCTGCCCGTACGGTCACCTTGCAGGAGCAGGCAGCTTCAGGTGTGGTGAGTGATTACAGAGATGGGCTGCTGTTCGGAGTTATATTCGGCTCCGCCAAGACCCAGGCGGTCAGCCCGCGCTCGGCGGTATCCATGCCTACGGCGGCTTTCGACCTGCAGCTGCCCGCGGATTCCTACTTGCGGCTGCTGACCCCGTTCACCTCGGTTACAGTCGGCATCTTTCCGGAAACCAAACTCTATGGAACCAGCACAGTCTCCGATCTCATGAATGTGCGCGTGCGCGGCTGGCTTTTGTACTTCGATGACCAATTGGTCATGATCGCGGACCGCGTTGATTTCGTCAGCGCCCCTGTGCCCACCAATGTTCGAACCAGCGTCCCTCGTCGCTGATCTGCCTTCCTTCGCTTGCCAGGCCGGCTATTCGACGGCTTGGCAAGCATTTTCGTTTCCAACCAGGAGAAGCGGAGAGCTGAGGTCCACTGGCGGTGACGCATTCGACAAACTGAATTCGTTGATCACAAGATCCTTAATCAAGTTGCTTTGTGCTCTCGGTGCCCTGTGTGGTTAAAGAAGCCTTTCCCCATGCTGGCGGGAATGGATTTCCCGGACGCGCTCAATCGTATCGGCCTCCTCCGGCGGTTTATCGTCGCGGATGCGCAGAATGCGGGGAAAACGAAGGGCAAAGCCGCTGGCGTGACGGTCGGAGCACATGATGGCGTTGAATGCGACCTCCAGCACGACCTTCGGCTCCACTTCGCGCCAAAAACCCTGGTCGGCCACGGTGTGCGCCAGAAACCACTCGGTTAAGCTGGCGATCTCTCGGTCGGTGAGCCCGGAATAAGCTTTGCCGATGTTCACCAGGCGGTCGCCGTCGCGAACTGCGAAGGTGTAGTCGCTGAGCATGTTCACGCGCTTGCCGTGGCCGTATTCGACGGAAGTGACGACGACGTCGAGAGTGGCCAGTTCGCGCTTCAGCTTCACCCAGGACTGTCCCCGGCGACCGGGCGTGTAGGGCGATTCCACATCCTTGATCATCAGGCCCTCGTTGCCGCGGGCTTGGGCGGCGGCGAAGAGTGTCTCCAGGTGCTGGGGCGAATCGGCGCGCAGCACGGGGGCGCGGATGACCTCAGACACCGGCTGCGTCTCCGCCTCTACTGCCGGTTCGAAGGTCAGCTGTCCCTGAGGGGCGGTGGTGCGCGTCACGCCGAAACGACGAGCGCGACTGAATATGCGGTCGAGGATGAGGGCCCGCTGGCGCAGCGGCTGATCTATGACCAGTTCCCCCTCCGTATAGAGGACATCGAACGCCACGTAGGCGACGGGCACGGCGCGCATCCTTGTCTCAGTCACCGTCTTCCGGCCCAGGCGCTTCTGCAGTTCGGAGAACGGCAGAGCACGAGATTCTGTGGCCTCATCGGCTGCGCGCTTCCAGGCCACAATTTCGCCGTCGAGAATGATTTCGCCGGAAAATTGCGCCAGCGCTTCCGCCAGTTCAGGAAACGACCCGGTCACTTCATCCAGCGTGCGCGAGAACAGCCGGGCTTCGCCGTCACGGCAGTGAGCCTGCGCCCGGATCCCGTCATACTTATCTTCCACCTGCGCATGCTGGAAGAAGGTGAACGCTTCCTCGACCGACTGCACCGGGCTGGCCAGCATGAAACCGATGGGGTGGAATAAGCGCATGCTGGCATCTCCCAGCCGGTCAGCAAGGGCCAGGCGGCAGGTATCGCCGATATCGCCCAACATCATGTTGGCGCGCTGCACCGTGCGGACTTCTCTGCCAAAGGCTTTGGCGACGCCCTCTTCCACCAGGCTTTCCTGCATGCCGATGCGCAGGTCTCCGGTCATGATCTTGACCAGGTACTTGGCCTCAAGCGGCGTGGCTTTGGCCAGCAGGTCGCGAACCAGCCTGAGTTTGGCGGCTGCGCCGCGCGTGGTTGCGATGCTTCGGAAGGCCTGCTCAACCTGGATGACGTTGAGTTGTTCACCCGTTGATCCGGTGTACTTCGCTGAAAGAACGTCATAGGCAGCGGCGCCCAGATCACCGTGACGGCGATAGGCAACGGTCATAGCGGCATCGCTTTTGCCCGAAAGCTCCTGCACTACGCGCCACAACTGCGTGCCCCCTACACCCAGCGTGGCCTGTTCGTACGCCGGAAAAGGGCGCCCTGAGAGGAACACTGCTGAGACCGCCGCTTCATTCACACTGCGCGAGCGCAGGTAGTCGGCTGCGATCTGCTTTTTTTCCAGCTTCTTAGAGGTGCGGGCAATGGTCTCGCACGCCGGAGCCAGCAGGTACATGCAGTGGGTTCGATGCCGCAAATTGCTGGCAAGACTCGGAGAGCTGCGGATAAAGGCTCAGCTTCTCTGCAGCAACGCCGCTTGGCTGCGGCGAATATTAGGACGCTCCAGAACCTTAAAGCCGGCTTGGGCGGCTTGCCGCAATTCCGCCTCGAATTCCTCGGCCCTTACGTGGCCTGCAGGTTCGACTAGAAGGAGGCGGGCGCCAGGTTTGGAAGCGGCGGCAGTCTCGGCAAAGAAGCGGGCCGCAGAGGGCATCTCGTGCACCATGGCGAAGGCGAGAGTGAAATCCACTTTGCCGGCAAGGCTGGAGACGCCAAGGGAATCCACTGAAACCAGCCGCGCGTCCACCCGCTGCTCCAAGCCGGCCTTGGCTACCCGGCGCTGCAGTTTGCTAATCATTTTAGGCTGAACGTCCAGCGCTATGACCTTGCCGTCAGCTCCCACCAGGCGCGCCAAAGGAATCGTAAAGAACCCCATCCCCGGTCCAGGTTCCAGCACGGTCATGCCGTCCCGCACCCAGGGTATAAGCAACTTGCCGGGATTGAGCTGCAGGCGGCGCAGAGGCGAAATCAAAAAATAGCCCAGCCACCACGGGCAGACGCGATGACCCATATGGAACCCCTGCTGGCAGGTTAGAACGGCTGCGGAGGCCAAGACAAGCAGGCGTCATAGAGTGGTTGGTAGGGGTAGTTAGTGGTTGGGCGGCCGGCTAAAAGCGGTGTTTCGGAACTGCCTGCTACTAATCACTCGCCAAACCACCACCCCGTAATGGTGACTTTTCGGTCCTTCTGCGCTAGGCTAAGGTTTCCTGGGGCTGTTTCCCCAAGCCATCCGGAGTCATCTAATTACCATGCGATTTGTACGGCAGATGTGGCGGTTTTTAGTAGCAGTGCAGCTCCTGCCCGCTCTGGAGAGCGGCGAGGAGACGCTGGTAGGGGGCCAGGCTGTTCTCGAAGGCGTGATGATGCGCTCTCCCCATGCCTGGGGCATTGCCGTGCGCACGCCTTCGGGCGAAATCACCACCCACACCGAGCCGCTGGAGCGGCTTTCAGAAAAGCACAAGTGGATGGGCTGGCCGGTGGTTCGCGGGGTCATCACCCTGGGCCATGCCATGACCCTGGGGTTCCGCGCGCTGAAATTTTCCGCCAATGCCGCTCTGGCCGAGGCGCCGCAGCCGGAGAATGGCAAAAAAATCGAGTTCAGCGGCTGGCTGGCGGCGGTGAATGTGGCTATTTCTGTCGGCTTCTTCATTTTCATGTACAAATTTCTACCCCTCGTGGCAGCGACCGAGTTGAAAAAAGTGTCGCCGGTTTTCGGCGAGCAAGTAATCTTCAATGTGGTGGATGGTGTTATCCGTATAGCTCTTTTCCTGTTATTCATCTGGGGCACGTCGCTATGGAAGGACATCCGCCGGGTTTATGAATATCACGGGGCGGAGCACAAGACGGTATTCGCCTTCGAGTCGGGCGACTCGCTCAGCATTCCCGAGGCGCAGAAGTACTCCACCTTTCATCCCCGCTGCGGCACCAGCTTTTTGATGACGGTGATGTTGATCTCCATCGCCTTCTACACCGCCGTGCCGGTCTACACCTTCTGGGCCCGATTCGCCATTCGCATTGCCCTGCTGCCGGTGATTGCCGGCGTCTCCTACGAGATCATCCGCTTCGCCGCCAAACACCGCGGCTCGCTGTTCGCCCTGATGACCGCGCCCGGTCTGTGGCTGCAGCGCATCACCACCCAGCCGCCCGCCGACGACCAGGTAGAATGCGCCATTGTGGCCTTGAATGAGGCTATGGCCGTGGAAGCACAGCGGGGCGGGGAACTGGTGATCGCCTAGCGGCGGGGCGCCGCGAACAATTACACTGTACTCAG
This sequence comes from Terriglobales bacterium, assembly GCA_035496875.1. Taxonomy (GTDB): domain Bacteria; phylum Acidobacteriota; class Terriglobia; order Terriglobales; family Acidobacteriaceae; genus JAICWP01. The sequence continues at coordinate 18,642 of DATJEH010000244.1, forward strand.
CTCTCCCACTTTGAATGCGCCCTCGGCTGTCGACAACCGAGGGCCGACAGCCGTCGCTGCGGAAGAACATCAATCAATGTTTGAACGATTAGACCAAATCGAATCCCGCTATCAGGAACTGGAGCGCTCGCTGGCCTCGCCGGAGGTCATCTCCGATTCTGCCAAGTACCAGAAGGCCGCCAAGGCGCACAGCGAGCTCATGCCGGTGGTGGAGAAATATCGCGAGTACAAGGATCTGAAGCGGGGCATCGCAGAGAGCAACGCGGTGCTGGCGGAGGAAAAGGACGCGGATATGCGCGCCTACGCCCAGGAAGAGCTGGACAAACTGGAGGGGCGCGCCGGGCAAGTAGAGCAAGAGCTGAAGGTCCTGCTTTTGCCCAAAGATCCCAATGACGAAAAGAACGTGGTGCTGGAAATTCGTGCCGGCACGGGGGGCGATGAAGCCACGCTTTTCGCGGCGGAAATGTTCCGCATGTACACCCGTTTCGCTGAGACCCAACGCTGGAAAGTTGAGGTGCTTTCCACTTCAGAATCAGGAGTGGGCGGGCTGAAGGAAGTGATCGCCATCATCGAAGGGGACCGTGTGTACTCGCGTCTGAAATATGAGAGCGGCGTTCACCGGGTACAGCGGGTTCCCCAGACCGAGCAGCAGGGGCGGGTGCATACATCCGCGGTCACCGTGGCGGTCCTCCCAGAAGCAGAAGACGTGGACATCAAGATTGAAGCCAAAGATCTGCGGGTCGATACTTTCTGCTCCTCGGGTCCGGGCGGGCAGTCGGTGAACACCACTTACTCTGCGGTACGCGTCACCCATATTCCCACTGGCGTGGTTGTGAGCTGCCAGGATGAGAAATCGCAGATCAAGAACAGGGAGAAAGCCATGCGCGTGCTGCGCTCCCGCCTGTACGAAATAGAACTGCAAAAGCAGCAGGAGCAGCTGGCCAAAGAGCGGCGGGCCATGGTGGGCACGGGCGACCGCAGCGAAAAGATTCGTACCTACAATTTCCCGCAGAATCGCGTCACCGACCACCGCATCGGTCTGACCCTGCACCAGCTGGGCGACGTGATAGATGGCAGGCTGCAGCCCATCATTGATGCACTCGTCACCCACTACCAGTCGGAGAAACTCAAGCAGGAAACTGCCTCAGTAGGGTGAAGTGAGTAGCCAGTGCCTAGTCCCAGTACCCAGAAAACCTGCATTGAGTGATTGGGAACCAGGTGCCGGATACTGGGAACTGATTCCATGCAGCTTCGCCAGGCCATCCAAACCGCCGTGCAACGCCTGCAGGACGCGCACGTAGGCTCGCCGCGAATGAACGCCGAGCTGCTGGCGACGTTTGTGCTGGGTTGCGACCGTGCGCACCTGTATGCCCATGGCGATCGCGGGCTGACCAAAGACGAAATCGCACGCTATGATGAGGCCCTGGCCGAACGTGCCCGTGGCGTGCCCGCCCAATACATCACCGGCCACCAGGAATTCTGGGGCATGGACCTGATTGTCTCGCCTGCCGTGCTTATCCCCAGGCCGGAAACTGAGCATGTGATTGAAACCGTCCTGGAGCTGGCCCGTGAACATGCCCCGCAGCGGGTCGTAGATGTGGGGACCGGGTCCGGCTGCATCGTTCTGGCACTGGCCAGGGAGTTCTCCAAGGCAGAACTCCATGCCACCGAGCTTTCTGCGGAGGCCCTGGAAATCGCGCGCGCCAATGCCGCCCGCCACCAACTGGAGCAGCGAGTCCGGTTCCATCAGACCGATCTGCTGGCCGGCATGGAGGTGGCCGCCTTCGATTATGTGGTTTCCAATCCTCCCTATATCGGGGATTGGGAGGCTGGCTCGGTGGAGGCGCAGGTGCGCGGATTCGAGCCGCGTCAGGCGCTTTTTGCCGGCCCTAGCGGTCTGGAAGTGTTCGCCCGGCTCATTCCGCAGGCGCAAACAGTTCTGCGGCCGGGTGGCTGGCTGGTGATGGAAATAGGTCATTCCAGCCGCGACCGCGTTTGCGAGCTGTTGCTCGAATGGAGAGAGATTCGCGTCACCAACGACCTGCAGGGGATTGCGAGGGTGGTGGCAGCGCGGCGGTGAAGACGTCATGCGGCGCCCTCGCCTGCGCGGCCAACCCCAGCTCGGCGATGGAGTTGACTGGGCTCGCCTGGACAGCCGGGGGGCTGTCCGCACGCGGATATTAGGGCAGATGGTCCAGGTAACACACGCCGTTGGTGGGCTGCACGGGCGGCGTAGGCGGCGTGAGCCAGTCGGGATGGCTGAAGTCGAAGAAATCGGTCATATCCGGCTGGTTGGCGTCGCGGAGAGTGAGGCTGGGCAGGTGGAAACGGGTCTCAATGAACTTCAGCATGGCCGTGGAGTCCATCACAGAGTGCGAGACGAATCCCTTGCGCGCGTAGGGTGACACCACAAACATCGGCACACGGTAGCCGGTGGAGGTGAAATCGCAGGTCCGGCCCCCGCCGCTGGTGGTGCAAATGTCGCCCGATCGGAGGTCCTGGGGCGGAATGCCGTCGGGGTTCACCGCCGCCTGCGGGGGCACATGGTCGTAAAATCCGCCACCTTCATCCGTGGTCCAGATGAATGCGGAGTGTGGCCATGAGGAGCTTCCCATGAGCGCATTGATGAAGGTGGAAACATAGGCCGAGCCCACCTGGACCGAGGGGCCGGTCGCGTTGGGGGCCTCCGCCGGGTGCTCATCCAGGCCGCTGAAGTAACCGCTTTCGATCAAAGAAACCTGGGGCAGCGTACCGTTTTTGAGATCGGCAAAGTATTGCGCGACAGGTACGACGTTCTGCGCATACTTCTTTCCGGCGGCGAACATGCTGATGTAGCTACCCTGCAGCAGTGACCCGTTCACCTTGTCCGTAACGTAAATTTTCCAGGACACGCCCGCCGTCTGCAATTCGTCGAAAATCGTCGGAATATCCAGCACCGTACCCGCGGCCAGCCCATACACGTGCCCCGCCGAAGTTGCGGAAAGAATGTACATGCGGTTGGGCTGGGTGCGCGACATAACCGGCGAGAACCAGCGGTCGGAGGTGGCGAAGTAGGTAGCCATGAAGTAGTAGTAGGGCAGTTCGGTCTGGTCGTAATAGCCCATCACCCGCCGCCCCTCGACATCGTGAAAATGCTCTCCCTGAGCATCCTTGGCTGCCGTCTGCACGAAACCATCCAAGGTAGCGTCATTGGAAGTGGGGTTCTGACGGTTGAAGTCCACATGGCTCTCATTCCAGGAAGGGCTGGGATTTTCCACGCAGGTGGTGAGCAAGTGAAAGGCAGTAACCCTGCTGGCTCCGGAAGACAAGGGATTGGAGGCGTTGGCTGGCGTGCCATCCACGCTGCCGGGAAAGCCATTGGCCAGACGATACGCGTTGAGGTGCCCAAAATAGTGGTCGAAGGAGCGGTTTTCCTGCACCATGATGACGACATGGTTGATGGCGGCGTCCAGGGCAGGATTGTCCGCGGGAGGCGGCTGGCTGATCCCTACTAATCCCTGGCATCCGCTGAGGATAGCGACAATCAGCAGAGTGAGACACAGAGGAAGGAACTTTCGCAGGGCCGGGGCAATCGGGCTAGTAATCATCTCCGTCAACCTGAGATGAAGGATTGCGAGCCGCTGTTGGCCCGGTAATTATCCATTGCCCTGCACCTGCCTTCCTCACCAACCGCATTTCCGTACAGACGGCACGCAGAGGCACCCCGGAAACTCGCGTGACAGCGTACAGGCCAAGTTCTGAGGTGAGCCCGCTTCCATGTGTTTCTAGGTATTAGGGACCTCCAAGGTAAACACCAGTTAAGGCCGAAATCTCAGAAGTACTACGGCCTTTTGTGTAATACGCTTTCCCCCCTTTCAGCCCTACAATCCAGCAGCTACTTACAAAAAAGACCCCGCCCGGGCAAGTTCGCCGGAGCACCAGCCGTTTTCCCCCGACGGTTTTCGGAGGAAAAGTTTGCGCCAAACGCTCACTTGTCTGCTGCTGTTGCTTTTTCTGCTCTCATACCTTTCGATTGCCGGCGCCGCCATTCACCCCACCACGACCCTAGCTGCTCAGACCGGCAACAACACTAGTGGTGCCAACAGTTTCCACAACCAGTCCAACGGCAACCTCGGGACGGGAAATGTCAGCAAGGTTGACATCCACTCCCTGCTCTACCCCGGCACGGCCACCAAGATATACGCCCACCTCGTGCCCTGGTTTGGGGGATCGAACCACATGAATGTTGGCTACTCCTCCACCGACCCTGCCCAGGTGCACCGCCAGGTGGAGGACATGGTCAGCCGCGGCATTGACGGGGTCATCATTGACTGGTACGGCCCCGGGTCAAACGAGGACACCGCCACTAAGCTGATCATGGCGGAAGCGGAAAGGCATCCCCACTTTACGTTCGCAGTGATGGTGGACAAAGGCGCCATTCCGCACGCCGGGTGCGGCAGTTGCAGTGCCCAGCAGGCGCTCATTGACGAACTGAATTACGTCGCCCGCACCTATTACGGCTCGCCGGCTTATATGCGCTGGCAGGGGCGGCCGATGGTGACCAATTTCGATCTTGACATACACTATTCCATTGACTGGAACGCGGTGTACAGTGCGGTGTCCGGAGACCCGGCGTTCATCTTCCAGCATGCCGGCGGCTTTACCCACTCCCAGACCAGTGGCAGCTATTCCTGGGTCATCCTCTCCAGCGATTACGGCATGTCCTACCTGGGGGGGTTTTACAACACCGGCTTAGGTCACCCCTCCGAAGACGCCTACGGAGCTGCCTATAAGGGTTTCAACGACAGCCTGGCCGCCTGGGGTTCGGGACGAGTTATGAGCCAGCAATGCGGCCAGACCTGGCTGCAGACATTCCACAAGATCAACAGCATGTACAGTTCTTCGCATCAACTGGATGCTCTGCAACTGGTCACCTGGAACGACTACGAAGAGGGCACGGAGATAGAAACCGGAATTGATAACTGCGTCAGCATTTCAGCTTTCCTGTCCAGCGGAACTCTGAAGTGGGCGGTACACGGGGACGAAAATACCCTGGATCACTACACTGTCTTCATTTCGACGGATGGACAGAACCTGATGGAATTGACTCAGGCAGATGTGGGCAACCACTCCATTAATCTGGGCTCGTACTCGCTGGCAGCAGGCAAGTACAAGCTGTTCGTGCAGGCAGTCGGCAAGCCGGTTTTCCGCAACCACATGTCGAACGCCGTGACTTATACGGCGAACGGTTCCGGGAACACGTCCTCCGCCGGCATCACGGTGGGCGCTTCGCCTTCCTCCCTTACCTTAGCGCGGGGACAGAGCGCCAATCTGCAAGTTACAGTGACCGCGACGGCGGGTAACGTGCCGGCAGTTGCGCTGGCGTGCTCCAATCTGCCTGCCGGCGCCAGTTGTGCGTTTTCCCCGAACTCGGTGATTCCGGGTACAGGCAAGGCCTCGGCCACTTTGACCATCAGCGCGGGGCAGATGACGGCCACCACCCAGCGGCCGGCGGGAACGGCCTACGCATTGTGGATGCCTATGTTTGGTTTCGCCGGCATTCTTATGCTCGATAGCGGCAAGTTGCGCCGGCGGGCTCTGGCATTTCTGGCCGGGGCTTTGCTGCTGCTGGCCTGCTCCTGCGGTGGCGGAGCATCCCCGGCTTCACCCAGCAGCACGAAGCAAGTTGGGCCGCAGGGCAGCTATGCGGTGGTTGTCAGTGGCAGTTCTGCCTCAGCGCAAAACTCGACTACCGTGGTATTGAACATCCAATAGCCTGAGCCTTCGGTAAACGTAAGTGGCTGGGAGTGATCCCAGCCACTTGTTTTTACGCGCAGAATCAGAACGAGACCGGGCCCGAAAGATGGTTGGTCAGGCTGGGCTTTCCCACCGCCTGCACGTACACTTTCACGCCACTGCCGGGGCGGATGTTCACAGATGAAAGGTCGGCGGAGTGCGTACCCGCCTTCACGTCCGCAAGATGGGTGAAACTCTGTCCATCGCTGCTGCTCCAAATCGCGTAATGGTCAACCGTGTTCTCGTCGCCCTTAATCTGCCAGACGACGGAGGCGCCGGACCCTTTGGCGTTAACACTGACGCAGTTATCAATTCCGCTTTCGATCTCGGTGCCCTCTTCATAATCGTTCCAGGTGACCAACTGGACACCGCTGAGGCCGGGATTGCCGCCGTAGTTTTTGCCGATTTCATCGAGGGTGGCCAGCCAGGTCTGGCCGCAGTTCTGGTTGAGGATGCGGTGCGTGCCCCAACCCGAAAGAGTGTCGTTAAATCCCTTATAGCCGCTGCCCACCACCGCATCGTTACCATGTTCCTTACCGGTGGCATAGAAGGAATCCAGGTACGACTGGCCCCAGTCATTGGCGTCGGCGGTGTTGACATTGACCCAGCTGAAGCCGCCGTTGGTTTGCGGAGCCTGGAAAGCGACAGCGTTGCGGAAAATGAATACCGGGCTGCCCTGTACCTTGGCTCTTACTTTGTTCCAGTTCACCGGGTAGATTTCCAGGCCGAAGAAAAAGATGGCAGGATGGCCGTTGATCTTGATGTAGGCCGGGGACTGCGCGTAATGGCTGATCACGTAATTCAGGTCGTTGATAACCTGCTGGGTCACGTCGCAACCTGCCTGCTGGGCGCACAGCTGAGGTCCACCGCCCGCATCCTCCATGATGGCGAACTGAAATCCACCTCGGTCCTGTGCGTCCTGCATGACCGTGGTGGCGGCGGAATCTTCGTGGGATTGGCTGGGATCGGTGCCGTACCAGTCAACGATGGTGCCCTGGATGCCGCGGCTTTGCATGTCGTCCAGTTGCTTATGGACCTGGCTGGGGTCGGCCGAATCGTAGCCGACGTTCATGTGGTTGGGCTGGCCGAACCAGACCATGAGGTGGGCCCAAATGGGAGTGGAAGCGGGTAGCTTGAGCGCGCTGCGAATGGAAACCTTGCTCACGTTGCCCGCGCCCGTGTTGCCGTTCTGCTGGGCCACAAAAGAGTCGGCGGCACTGGTGTTGTTATTCATGGCCGACTCAGGGCTGGCAGGGCTGCCTTGCGTGGCTGAGGCCGCATGGGGCGACATGGAACCGCCGCCGCAGGCCGCTAATCCCAAGGTTAATGCGACCGCCAATAGCGCCCCGCCTCTGTAAAAATTCGACACGTCTCCCCCCTTCGAACTGCTTGTTTGTTGGGGGAAACGAAAACCCTGCGAACGTCACTAATTGGTCTCGGCTTTGCCCGGCCGAGGTATGTACTTGCCTTGAATTAACTCAATGGTAAACATGTCGCCCGGCCCTGCCATTCCGCCAAAGACAGCATTTATCAGCTGTTTTCACCTTAGGGGAGCTGAGGAAGTGGCCTTAGGTGAAAGGTGTTCCTTGCAGGCTGAGCGTGAGTAATTTAACGGGCGTTTGCCTTAGGATGGCTTGGACAGTTGGACCGAGCCCTACGGCAGTGGTTACATCCAGGGGGCGGTGCGGGCGGAAACGGCGCGAGCTAATGCCGAACGAGTGGATATCCAGGTGGGAATGCGACGGAAGCGGCGTAGCGGTTCCAGGGCCCGGGTGCGCTGATGAAGGTCGAAGGCGCGCAAGTACTGGCGCACGATCTGGGGCATCGTCATGCGCATGGCCGCGGAGAAATTCTGTTCCGACATCTGCCGCTGGCGCTCGGGCGACTGCAGCAGCTCGGTGAGCTGGTCCGCCATGCTCTGCAGGTTTCCGGTTTCGTAGAATGAGATGGCCAGGTTTTCGTTGTCGGCCATCTCGCGAAAGTCGGTGATATCGGCGCAAACGATTGGTAGCCCGTACGCCGCGGCCAAATGGGCCACGCCGCTGGAGCCGGCGGCGGAGGAATAAGGCATGACCGCAACCGTGGCGCTCTGAAAAAGCTCAGGAATCTGGTTTTCCTGCACGTAGCCGGTAAACACGATGCGCGGATCGCCCTCATACTTTCGCGCCACTGAGGCAACGTAGCCCGGCATCTTGGGATGATCGCCGCCGGCAACCACCAGCTGGGCATTGGGCACGCGATCCGCCACGGTGGCGAATATCTCGAGAATCGGTTCCAGGCGTTTGTAGGTTCCCCACTTGCCGAAAGCAAGGACCCGGTGCATCGGTTTTCCCCGGCGGCCGAAGTCAGGATACTCCGGACGGCTGGAAAGAATGCCATGCATGCGCACGTGGACGTTAGCGCCGCGATATTTCTCGCGCAAGGTGCGGCGGTACGCCGGCAGCAGCACGGAGATGGAATTCGACATCAGCACCAGGCGGGTGGCGACATATCCGGCGGCACGGTACAGGCGAGGAAAGCGCACGCCCGCGTCCTTCATGGAGACGTAGTCAATCACCTGGTGCAGGGTGACATGGGTGTAGTAACCGCCGATGCGGGTCAACGCGGGAGTACATACACCGGCAAAAGCGGCCGCCGGCCGGTCCCCATAGCTGGAAAACCCCAGGTTAAACCAGACCACGTCGGGCTTGAGTTCGCGGATGTGGGAGAGGACTCGCCGGGCGTTGGAGAGCGCGTTGAAACGCCAGCAGCGAATCACGCTGTAGTCCTCCAGTTCGGGCCCCGGCGTCTCCAGTTCGTCAGCCAGAATGGTGAGGCTAAGCAGCGGGTTCTGCTGCAGTTCGCGCGCGATATGGAAGCCATACTCGGCCAGTCCCCTGCGGCTGGGAGGAAAAGTTGTGACCAGGCAGATCTTCATCAGGAGCCCAACTTGAAAAGGGAGTCCAGGGACAAGCGCCCCAGCAAGGAAAAATAGTCGAGCGCCACTTTCAGGCTGGCCTTGCTCTTACCCGCGTAGCGCAGACCGAACGAAAAGGGAACTTCCGCTGCCGAGCGGATCCGTCCTCGCACCAGGATTTCCAGCAGAATCTTAAAGCCTTGGGAGTGCAGGGGAATGCCGGCGATGCAGGTGCGCCGCACGACAAAGAACCCGGAGAGCGGATCCTTGATGCGGATGTTCCGCTTTTGCAAGGGAAGAGTCACCCAGGTGCCCAGCATGGAAACCAGGCGGCGGATGGGATTCCAGCCTTTCACCGCGTCCTCAGTAATGTAGCGGCTAGCCACAGCAATGTCATAGCCCTGGTGCATGGCTTTGAGCAGATCGGACAGGAGTTCAGGGGGATGCTGCAGGTCGGCATCCATTACGGCCAGGAGTTCGGCGTCAGTGTGCTGCCAGCCGTAAATCACGGCTCCCGCCAGGCCACGTTCTCCCCGGCGCACCAGCAGTTTTACTCGCGGGTCCTGCGCCGCGATTTCCTGCACCACCTGTGCCGTGCCGTCACGGCTGTCATCGTCCACTACCGTGATGTCGTAGGTTGCGCCCAGGGGATCCAAGCTGGCCCGCACTCGTTGCAGCGCCGCAGCTATATTGCCGGCTTCGTTTAAGGTGGGAATGACCAGGCCCAATTTTTCCGACTGCTCCATAAGACAATACCCGTGACTCGTTCACGATTTTCCGATACTTAGGATGGGTTGGAGCGAGAGGATGTTGGCTGGAGTTGCTGCGGAAACTGCCGTAATTTATTCATTCAGTTTTTTGGAACCTAAGTAGCTCAATTCTGAATTGTGTATATCGTCGCGCGCTGTTCGCTCAAACAGCAAGGCGTACACCGGGGCCGTCGGGCGGGCTCGCCGCCCAGCCAAAAGCATGTGTCGCGGCCATCTCCTGGAAGCAGCTCAGCATTTCGCGTTGGGCTTGAAGCAGAGGAAGCGGGGGGACGACCACCATGCCCATCATCTCCGCCAGGTGGAGATAAGTGTCGCGGCAGCGGCGGGAGAACTCGAGGGGATACTCGGGCTTGCGCGCGCAGGCTTCCTCGGGATTAGCGTCAATCACGTAAGCCAAATCGGGACGCGGAACCAAGGTGCTAACGCAGCGCAGGAAGCCTCGTGCCAGGCGGTTTTGCAGGGGAAGGTTGGCCAATTCGTCGTAAATATAGCGGTCGAAGATGACTACCGCGGCGCCCGACCGGCGCGCCCGGGCAACCACTCGGCGCAGGTGGAGGGCGTCCAACAGGTAAAGCGCGGCGCGCGCCAGGCTCAGGTACCAGGAGCGCACATTCTTATCGCGCCTGCGCACCGGCTTTCCGGGAGCGCCTATACCTTTTTCACTTTTGAAAACCTTGAGTGTAACTCCTTCGCGGAAGCGGGAGAAGAGCACCACATCATCCCAAAATGCCAATTGCGCGACCGGACATCCGGCTGCGGTCAAAAAGTCGCGGAGGTGGCCGATTTGGGTGCTTTTGCCCGCGCCGTCAATACCGGAAAAACTGACCAGCAACGGCGCTGGCGCGGCGGGAGATGTCATGGCAGCCGGGGGGAGCATCTATTTGGCGCCCGCCGGCCGGCTGGGGCTGCTACGGGACAGCGCGTACACCGTACCTATGGCAATAGCACCCCCGGCGATGGCTCCCAGCTTGATCAGAAAGGAGCGTACCTGGTGCTGCCTGGCGGGAGCGATCGCCATGCCCGCGGGCCTGGAGCCGGCTCCGCCGGCGGTGGGGCCAGCTTCCGCGGCTCCGGTTCCCGCCGGCGCCTGGGCCGGCTGCGAAGGCGGCTTCTGGGAGTTCTGATTTTGCGGCGAGTTGTTGTTCGGCTGGGTAGTGGGCGCGGTACCCGGGGCATCAGGCAACTCTGGCGGCGTCTGCCCGGTGGAGGGAGAAGCCGGGGGCGGGGACGTATCTTGCGTCTGTGCGCCCAGCATCTCCGGCGCTCCGCACAGGCACAGTGCCAGCGTGAGACTCAGGATGCGCGCGCTGCTCTTGCGTTCCCAGTTCATAATCTGCTCTCCGTTTTTTAAGCGGCGATTTTCGAGGAGGTGTCGTCGCCGTCTGCAACGCTCGAGGCTGCGGCCGCAACACCCCATTCGGCATATTTCCTCATGGCGTTGGGTAGGAAACCGCTGAAACTGCGCACGGCATCGGATACGGTCTCGTAAATCTCGAATAACCGGTCAGCGCGGGTGAGTTCGAGGACCACGGCCGCCTGCGGCGACAATGCCGCCAATTTCAAGTCGCCGTCATACTTCATCACCTCGGCCATGCATTCCAGCAGCATATCCACGCCGGCAGCATCCATGCGGCGCACAGTGGAGAAATCGAATACCAACTGGGGGCGGTCGGAGCGCAGCAAGGGTTGCACCTCGCGGGAGAACTCGCGGGCCTGCTGCAGGTTGATGCGATCGGGCATGCGCTTCACGATAACTGGTCTACTCGTTCCCATATCTCCTCACAACAGCAAAATCGCCGGCAAATTGCGGTCCTTGATTGGATGCGGAAAGCGGCTCGGGTGTGGGCTCCTGGGGTGCGGGACGATGGTGCGAGCCAGGTATTTCGGCATCGGTTTGAGCCACGGCTGCCGGTTGGACGCGGCGGCCTCCGCGCAACAAACCCCGTACCGCTTGGACCGGCAGATAGGCAGCCAGTGAAGCGGCGCTTTTGACCGTACGCCAGGTTGCGGAGGCGGTTACGGTTCCCAGCAAACGTGAATCGGCAATTTCCACTTCCGTCTGGCGCCGCAGTTGAACTATTCTCCCGAATCCGGCCACGGCGTGAGCAGCGTCGAGGCCAGTTCCCACGTAGGTGTATGGCAAGACAGTTGTGTCCTCCAGCACCGTGCCGCAGTCCACTTCAGCATGGTGCTCCACCGTGCTGCAGCGTGTAACCACAGACGCGGCGCGCAGCTTGGCGTGCGCTCCCACAAAAGCCGGAGCCAGGACGCGGGCGGTGCGGTGGATGCGGGCGCGTTCGGCCACCCACACTCCGGGTTTGAGTTCCTGCCCATGAGGATGGATGTCGCAGCGCATCAGCAGAGCATCTTGAGCCAGGTGGCGGAGGTCCTGCGCGGTTTGCAGTTGATTGACGTAAGCTTGCGTGACGTAAGGCTCGGCTGGAAGACGCGTCGCCCGCAGGCCGTTCCGCATCAGGAAAGTCGCATCATTCCGGCGTGCGGCCTGTACTACCGCGGCATCGAGCGGCCCGTTCTGATCAAAAACAAGAGTGGCATTCTGCCGGCGATTGCGATGGAAGTCCAGCAGAGCATTGAGGTCAAATTCGGCGTAGGGACCCAGGCGCAGCAGCAAGACGTTCTCCACGCCTTCACAGGCATAAGCGGAGAATGCTTCCTCAGCAGCACGCCAGATATCGATCTCCGGCCGACACGCCGGTTGAGGCTGACCGTTACGCAGCGCCGCCGGTTCGCAGAGTGCGTCGGCAGTTAGCGCCGTAACCGCTTCCACCCCCGCGCGCCGCAGGCGATCGGCTATATGATGCACCACCGACTTGCCGACTACGTCCAGAAGTGCAAGCGGGATATCCGCGAAGGATTCCGAAGCAGTGCACGCAAGCTGGTTATTTCCGGCAGTGTCGAAATCCTCCCGGCGGGCGCCCACAATAATGATTGCTGCTAAATCCATCGCGCCCACCTCACCTCCAAACCTTGGCTCTATCCCAAAAACTGAGTTTCAGATCCACACCAAAAGACTGTTGCACACAACCTACCTGAAAGCCCGCCTTGGACGGGCGATACTGGATAAAATTCTTACAGCGGTTCGACCAGCGTTTCGCCTGGGGAGTTACACGCAAGCGGACCAAGTTCGAGCAGCTAAGTCTTAAAGATGCCAAGCTTCACTTCCCTGTTGTCCTCCGTCGATGAGTCTTAGAATCAGGCGGGACGCCCCCTCCGCCAGCTTTGTTATGACACGTTTTTTCTCCTTGCGGCCCGTCATGATGAAACCGCCGGCGTTCGGGGCTGCAGTTTGAGCAGTCGGTCCACTTCGGCATCGCCGCTGCGCGACATGTCGCGTGCCTTGTTTCCGGCATAACGCAGAAGATTTCCCACGCTGGTGTGATACCAGCAGCATTCGGTCATGCGGGGTGACAAACCGCAAAACACACGAAACTGCTCGGGTAGTCCTCCAGGAGCGGCCAGCAGCGCGGCGGCCACGCGATGGTTGCCTTCAATGATGGTGAGAGGGCTGCTTTCATCCTGGCCGATAAGCAGGATGGAAGTCGGCTCCGCCGTTTCCTGACGCAACTCGCTGGCCACGGCATGCAACTTGCTGCGAAACCTTTCATCAAGGCCGGAGCCGGCGTGGCGGATGCGCTCCACGATTTCATTGACGTAGAACCGTCCGCTGGAGAGCTTGCGCCACTGCGCGCGAGGGAAAAAGCGAATACGTTCGACGTCAGCGGGTTGCAATTTGGTTTCCCACCATTGCGTGTCGCTGGGCAGTTCGCGCCACAGGCCGCCGCGCCGGCGGAACAGCAAGGCGCGGCGGAGGGCGTTTTCCGCCGGACTGCTCAGGTCGGGGTGCTCCACCAGACGCTGAAATCTTGCCCGGTCCCCATCAAATTCGGGGTGATGGAATTCATTGCGCAGGAACTCGGCGATGACTTCATCTTCCGGCAGCAGGCGCAGCTTGCGCATGGTGACCAACGCAGGCACAATTGCGGTCGTGGTGTCCCGCCGCAAGCGATGTCGAACGAAGGGCAGGCAAACCGTCACCAGCAACAGGCCCAGGGTTACCAGTTGAACCACGACCACTTGCTGCAGAGTGGAATGGAAGGCCAGGATTCCCAGCACCACGGCGCCGGCAAACACCAATTGTACCCAGGCGCTGTTGGCGATTTTGCGCGACATCTCATAGGTGATGAGCACCACGCTTAGCGAATACACGCCGGTGGCCGCGGCATAGAGCACCAGGAGCGAGGAGTAGAAGGCAAGGTTCTGGTGGACAAAAGCGGTGCCAAACACCGCCCGCCAAACCAGGTTCGGAAACAGCCAGAGCGCCAGCGTGAAGCCCCCGGTGATGAGCAGCACGATCAGCAAAGGGGTGAGCAGCACGTCGCGTTCTGTTTTTTCTTCCCCTGGGCGAATGCCCGCCGAAATGGGAAACATAGCGCTAACCACCGACCAGGAGGACATGTAAACCACGCGACCGACCAGGGCCGCGGCGGCATACAACCCGGCCGCTTCGGCGGCGAAGAAGTGCTTTACCAGGATGATGTCTACATTGTTGATGACCACCTGACCCACAAAGAACACAATGGCCTGAATGCCTTCGCCGAAAGAGGCCGGTGTTCCTGGTTCGGCTCTTGCTTCCAACTCACGTCCGGGGTGGCTGAAGGCATAAGCCGCCACTTCGGAAGCGGTGACGGCGGCAATGGCTCCGTTTACCCCCAGGCCAAAATGGATGAGGAGAAAAGCGCCACCCAGCTTGGCCACGCCCTCGATAATGTAGTTCCCGGCCAGCCGGCGGAAGGCGTAGATGCCCTGCATACCTCCGCGGCGCACTCCCAGGGGAATATAGAAAGCGATGCCGATGGCCAGCAGGATGACCAGTAGTGACGAGCGCAGGTGGAGATAAGCGGAAACCGGGCCGCTGGCCAGGATCAGCAAGGAGGCGATCGCGATCCCGAATACCCAGGCGCGCCGCCGCAGACCCATGTACACCGCGGCCTTGGCCCCGGCGGTCTCGTTCCTGGCTACGAACTTGGCGCAGACCAACTGGAAGGAAAGCGTGATGCAGGAAACCAGCATCAGCAGGGTATAAACCGCCGCTGCTTCCCCGAAGGCAACCGGTCCCAGTAGCCGGGCTACGCCTACGTTGTAGAACAAGTTAAGCAGACTCACCAGGGCCGAACCGATCAGCAGCGTCAGGCTGCCGCTCACAATGCGGCCCTGGGTGCCCTGCGAGCGCCGCTGAATGGCGTTCTGAACCTGTTCGGCTATGGAAGTAAATCGCGGCATGGGGACAGCTAGTCTCCTGGTCGCACCTAAAACAACGATACTTGCACCACCGGAACGATGGTGGCTCCGTGCGACAAGTTGTAAAACTCCTGCTGCTGTACCCCGAAAGAAATACGGAACGGATACGCGACCGGAACATCACCGTTGCCGGAGTTGAGCATTTGCCGCACGGGCTTGACGTATGAGACGAGGAATCGGCTCTCTACGTTGTCGTAGAAATGCATGCCCTGGCCACGTGAGTAGGCGAACTCGCCTTCCGCCGACCAGTGGCTGGTGGGCTGATAGTGGAAGCGGAACCCTGGACGGAGCGCCTGTGCCAGCGCGTACTGGCTCCCCTCGACGCGCCAGGCACGCAGGTAATCGCCCAAAATTCCGAACGTCAGCTTGTCTCCGAACTTATGCTGCACCCCAAATCGGGTGCCGGTCTCGTAAAACTCCACAATGCGAGGCCGGAACAGCAGGTCGTCGCCCGAGTACTCCGTGAATAGTGAGGTCCGGCCCCAGGGCCGCCCCACGGTGAAGCCCAAGGTGCCGCGCAACTCTCGCGAATGCAGGGGAACTTGCGTGAAGGGTCCCGCTTCGCGCATGAAGCTGCCTTGCACCGAGATCCAGTTGAAGAAGGAAGAGGTCGACAGGTACACGAACTGGCGGAACAGGTTCTGGTTCATCGCCAGCGGCGCCTCGGTGTCGCGGCGTACCGTGAACTGCACGCCTGGGTTCAACACAATGGTGTTCGAGCCCAGGTGCAGCACCGGGTTAATCCCGGTGTTGAAGGTTGTATCGAACGTATTGCGATGTTGAATGAGCAGTTCGCTGGGGAACGAGAGGGTACCGTTGTCGTTGCGCTCCTCCGTGAATCCGGTTATGGTCGGTAGCCCGCCGATGTGCAGCTTGTAACCGGCATCGACCTTGGTCTCAAAGGAGTGGCGCGGCGTGGGCAGCAGCGCCGGATTGCGTATGGCCAGCAGCTTCGCGTCGAGCTGGTAGATGTTGATATCTTCGAAAATGGGCTGGAAGGAGGCATGGGGCAGCACGTTCACATTGGGGGTAAGGGGTCTGCCTTCCTGTCCGGCGACATCAAGTTCAGAGCGCTCCGCATTGCTATCATCCAGCGCCAGGCTATCGGCCTGGGCGAAAGCCATGAGGGCATCCGGCAGGTTCTGCCGCTGGCGATACACGTTGGCCTGCGCCATCATGTAATCGAAATTGTGCTCGTAATCGGAGGAGTTGCCCAGGCTGGCCAGTTCCGCCTGTGCGCTCTGGCTGCGGCCCTGGGCCAGGTCGGCGTTGGCCATGCCGATGGCAATCACGGTGGCGTCGGCGCCGGCTAGTTTGGCCCGCTGCAGGTACTGGCGGGCCAAATCATAATCGTGCGACTGCAGGAAAACATTGGCCGCCTGCACCAGGTCATCCGAGGTTATCGGTTCGGCTTCGCCGATGCGGGCCTCGGCGAAGCCCAGACTCACCTGCTGGCGGGCGTCATCGTACTGCCCGTCGCTGGCAAAAACGCGTGCGATGGCCAGGCGCGCTTCCACTCGTTGCGCGTCGGGGGCGGTCAGCGCCCGTGCGAAGCGCTCCATGGCGGCGTTGCGATCACCCAGCGTCAACAGCGCGTCTCCGGTGGCCAGCAGCACCCCAGTCTGATCTCCGCCCGAGCGCTCCGCGGCTTCGATGTAGCGGAATGTCTGTGGCCGGTCATGCAGACGGGCGTAGTTGTGCGCCAGCTGCGCATAAATGAACGGATCCTGAGGCGAAAGCGCCAGTGCCTGGTTCAGCGCGTCAATAGATTCGCGGTAGTGGCGCATGTGGTAGAGAGTCTCCGCCAGGGAGAAGTGGAGCGGGAGATCTTCTGGCGCGAACTTCAGCGCGGCGCGGTATTCCTTCACTGCATCCGGCAGCAAAAGTTGCTGGCGGTAAGCACCCGCCAGAGCCAGGTGCGTGGCTTTGGAATCGCCGATGTAGCGCTCCGCCAGCTTGGTTTCCTTTACCGCCACTGCAGGATGGTGAAGCTGCAGATTGGCATACGCCAGTCCCAGATGAGCTTCTCCGTAATCTGGTTTTAGTCGGATGGCCTTGACGAAATCGGCGGCCGCCTGGTGGGCGTTCTGTGTGTCATTGAGCACGAAGCCCCGATTCACCAGCCCGGTGGCCATGTTAGGGTCCAACTCCAGCGCATGGCTGAAGTCGTCCACAGCTTCGGTCAGCATCTCCGAATGGGTATGAACGTAGCCTGCGATCAGCCACAGGTCCTTCTCCCTGGGCAGGATGGGTTGGTAAGCCTCCGCCAGGCGGAGCGCATTGTCGTACTGCCCCATATAAAGCAGGTCGTAGGCCAGGTACACCGGAGCCTCCCGATCACGCGGCAGCTTCTGGATCACCTGCCAGCCCAGCTTGGCGGATTCGGCATAATTGCCCGTCCAGGTCAGGTAACGTTCGTGTTCGCGCATCACCTCCGGGTTCTGATTCATGTTGCCCTGGGCGCGGCCCAGCCAGGTTTTCGCCAGTGGCAGCTGGTGGGATTCCAGCGACGCGTTCGCCCCTCCAGCCACAATGAGCGGGCTTTTCTGATTCAGCTTGTAGGCCTTCTCATACTCCTGCAGCGCCCGCGGAAACTGGCTGAGCGCGGTGAACAGGTCACCCAGGCCGAGGTAAGGCTCGTAGGAATTGGGATAGTACTTGGCCGCGCGCAGCAGGTAATTCTGGGCGCCCTTGGGATCGCCCAGGTCGCGCAACAGGTAGCCCAATGAAATGAGAGCGTAGCGATTGCTGGGATCCCCCTGCAGGGTGCGCAAGTACATTTGGCGCGAGTCCTGTTTGCGGCCCATCTTCCACAACAGGCTGGCGTACTGCAGGCTGATGTTGCTGTTCCTGGGATCAAGCGACAGGGCCTCGCTCATGTCCTTCTCGGCCGCCTGCAGCTTGCCGGTATCGGTTCCAATGGCCGCGCGCAGCCGCAGAAACTCCGGCCGCTGTGGCCCCTGCATGTTGATCTGGCTGATCTGGCCCGCGGCAAGTTGCGCCTGCTGTTCGGCGGCGGCTTCGTTGTTATCGTCACGGTAAAGCTGCGCCAGGGTCATGCGCAACTCGATGGGGTACAGAACCCCTTCTTGTGGTGATTGCGGAACGGTGCGCAGCGCCTCCTGGTATTGAGTGATGGCCTGCGGAATCTGCCCCTGCAGGCGGGCAATGTCGCCGCGCAAGGCAAAAATGCGATAGTGATTAGGATCAATGCCGGCGGCGCGATCCAGGAATTGTTTCGCCTGGGGCAGTTGGTTGTCATTCACCAGGGCCTGCGCAGCGCTGATCTGCAGATTGAGTTGTTTGGGCTGGGCATTCGCCGCTTGCACATAAGCGTGCGCCGCGTTATCAATCTGCCCCGCCAGCTGGTAGGTGTAGGCGAGCTCCGCCAGATAGCTGGGCGTGCGCTGGCGTACCTGCAGCAGCGTGGCAAGGGCATTCTTGTAATCGCGGTTGTCCCGGTAAAAACCGGCTACGGCTCGCAGAACATCCGGGTCGTTCGGCGCCCGGTTCTTGGCCCGTTGCAGCATGTGCTGTGCCTTATCCGGCTGGTTCAGGCGCAGATAAGTCTTGGCCAGAAGTAATTCGCCGCGGGCGCTGGGGTGAAGAGCGTCGCCACGCTGCAACATGGGCAAAGCCTTTTGAGCGTCGCCCGAGTCCAGGAACAGTTCGCCCGCCAGCAGCAGGTCATTGGCGCTGCGGGGATTGGCCGCGATCACCCGCTGCAGTAATTGCTGGGCTTCCGCCGTCTTGCCCATGCGCACGTAGGTTTGCGCCAGGCCGGAAAGGCCCTGGATGGACGATGGCCGCAGCTGCAGGCCGTGATTGTAGGCTTCGACGGAAGCGGCCTCGCGACCGGCCATGCGGGCGGCGTAGCCATAGGCGAACCACAGGTCAGCATCTTGTGGGGCGGCGTTGGCCGCGCGCTGGGCGAAATCGGCTGCCTGAGCGTAGTCGCCCCGGCGCATCGCGTCCTGTGCCGCCCGCGCCACGCGTGCTACCTGAATGCTGGCTCCCCAGCCGATTCCCTGCGAGGCGGGTACCTGCCGCTGCCCCTTTTTGTGGGGAGCAGCAGGCGAGGGCTGCGATTGCCCATTGATTTCAAACGTCTGTGCTGGAAGCGTTGTCGTGCCCACAAAAAGTAATGCGCACGCAACGATGGCAAGCTGAATCCTCACACATTCACCAGGATCGTCAGAGATTCGTCCCCTGAAGCGGCAGGCAAGCAGGTTTCCAACTGCTCTGATGCGATTCTCAGTAAGAAAGGCGGTCCCAGAAGTTAACTCCGGCAGCAGTTCTCAATTGCGGCACAGCAGTTCACATGATTGGAATGTGCGTTGCCTAGCAGGGTTGCCGGCCGGCAACTCGCCCCGGCCATTGGCCGGTAGCCATCTTTATCTGCAAGCAGGCGCAGCTCCGGTCAACCAAATAGCCCAGTTTCGGAATCCTAACTGCTGCTCAGGTTTCGGAGGCTGTCTTGGCGACCACTCTAGGACTTACTAAGGAACCGCCGCGCGCGCAGGTGCAAAACCAGCGTCGTGCCGTTCCCCTGTACGCCATCGTATTACTGGCTTTGGCTATCCATGGTCCGCTGTTGTTCATGCAGGTGCAGGCCAATTCGTTCGATACCAATTTCCATATTTTCTTTGCCTCGCACTATGCCCAGCACTGGTGGAATCCCTGGAACCAGAAGTGGTTTGCGGGTTTTTCCCAGACCACTTATCCGCCTTTGGAACACCAGTGGATGGCGCTGATTTCTCATGTCATCGGCCTCAACATGGCATATGCCGTCGTGCAGTTGCTGGGCGTGCTCCTGCTGGTAGTGGGCATCTATCGCTTCGCCAAACTTTTCGTGGATGAACGTGCTGCCGGCTATGCTGCCATCGCCTGCATTTTCCTGGGAGCATTATCGTTTCTGTTGTACGAAGCCGGACAGCTCTCGACTACCGTATCGGCGGCTTTGATGTTTAATGCCTTGCCCTACTTTTATCGGTGGTGCCGGCATGGCGGGGGCAAAGCACTGCTGAAGGGATGGATGATCGCGCTGGCCGGCGCCGCCGTGCACCACGTCACCCTGATTTTCGGCGCCGTGCTGTTTGCCATTCCGGTGGTCTGGCTGGCCATTCTCGACCGCAATGACGAGCCGGAAACCTCATCGGGCGCCGTTATTGGTAGGGCGGTATTTTTTACCATTCTCACCGCACTGGGAACGGGGGTGGTGTTGCTGCCTTATTGGCTGGCCATTCTGCAGCACCCAATTAAGCAGATTCCCATTCCCCACGCCAGCCGCTCCAACCTGCTGCTGAACGGAATCAACGGTTTCAACTATTTCATCGTGCCCTATGGCACCATGTTGCTGGCCTTCCCCTACATTTTCATTCGCGGCTCGCTGCGCCGTCGCTTGCATCCACTCCTGGTTGGATTCTGGGTCACCTTCATCTTCGGACTGGGCGGGACCACCCCTATTCCCAAGTGGCTCCTGGGCCGCGCTTTCGACATTCTGACTTTTGAGCGCTTTACCTTCTGGGCCACGCTGCTGGCCTGTCCCTTCCTCGGCCTGCTGGCTGAGGAAATGATTGAACGCTTTCACAGGAAGGGCGCGATCATTGTGGGTGCCGGCGCCGTGGCCAGCATGGCCCTGGCGTTGGGCTGGCTGACCGCGAATCCTTACAAGCCGGTAACCGGCTTTAGCATTAGGCCAGTGGTGGATTTCCTCAACCATGATGGCCATTACAACTACCGATACCTGACCCTGGGATTCGGCAACGAGTTATCGAAGGTAGGAACCTACACCATTGCCTCCAGCGTGGACGGCGAATATAACTCCGCCCGTCTGTTGCCCGAGTTCACCCATTACGGCGTGGGCCAATTGAGCAGCGCAAAGTACTACGGCACCGCGGGCATGAGTTCGTTGCGGGCCATGCTCCAGCACGCCAACCGCTACGGCCTGAGGTTCATTTTTGTGCACGACCCCTACTACGATCCGCTGCTGGAATTTGCCGGCTGGCGCAAGATCGAAACCATGGACAGCGGCCTGATTACCGCCTGGTCCAAGGACAGCGTTCCGCCCGCGCACGAGATCCCGTCTGATGCCGTTCCTCCGCCCTGGCAGGGCCTGATGTGGGGCACCTTGCCCATGGCTACCAGCATCCTGGCCATCTTTTTTGTGCTGGTTTTACCGGAGCGCCGCCGGGTGGCGGAGACGGTGGAGTTTCCGGCGGTGGTTCAGCCGGCTTATCGGGAGGCCAAGTGATGAAGCTGGCGGTCCTGCTGGTGCTCGCAACTATCGCCCTCATAATATTGGGCTTTGCCTTCCCCGTTCACCAGGCAAGCACGCCCGGCATCGTTTCCGGCGAGGCCTTGCCCGGAGTGGGCGCCTCCACCAACACTCCCGAGGCTGCCGTACGCTCCCTATTGGGAGATGTGCAGGCACGCGACTGGAACCGCGCCTACTCTGTTTTGGCCAATAACAACAGTGTCCCCAAGGAAGCTTTTATGCGCGACGTGGGCGGCAATTACGGCAGCCTGCGTACCTTTTCCAGCCTGGAGGGCTCGCGTACCCGCGTGCTGAACCAAAACGGCGACCAGGCGCTGGTGCGCGCCGACATGCACTGGTCCACTGCCGTCGGTCCCATCTACGACGTGAAGCAACTAAAAGTGGTGCAGCAGGGCGGCAACTGGAAGGTGGAATGGCCGCTGGAAAAGCAGCCCACGGTGCCGCCTCAGGTCGTGCCTGTCAATTACCTGCGCTGGGACGTGATTTCTCGCGGGCCAGAGGACGACTGGGGAACCCAGAACGTGGATTCGCCCCGGGTCCGCATTGTTTCCATGAATGCGGTGCAGCACGGCAGCACGCTGGTCATCGTGGGCGAAGTGGTGAATGAAGACACGGTGCCCGCATTCGTGGACATTAACGCCATCCTGATCGGCAAGAACGACCAGAACCTGGACCAGGAAAGCAGTTTCGACAAGATCCAGCACACCTTGCTGCCCAAGCAGGTGACGCCCTATCGCATTGATTTTCCCGGCTTCAACTTGAGCCAGGTGAAGAATGTGCGCATGGACGCCAAGGCTATGCTGGTGCCGGCCTCGGCCGATCCCGTCATCGCCGTGCTGGACCAGCACGAGCAGACCAGCGTGCTTGGCCGCAAGGTGCTGAGCGGGAACCTGCTGAACGAAAGCGGCCGCATCGTTAACATCGCCCAGGTGCTGGCTACTTACTATGACAGCAACGGCAAGGTCATCTGGGTTTCCGACGGTTACGTGGACCGAGCCCTGTTGCCGCAGACTCCTGAGCCTTTTGCCGTGGACATGCCCGACTCCACAGTGGGCAAGGTGCAGAGCTACCGCGTGACCGTGAACCACTACATGCGCCAGCAGTCATAACCACGGGGAATGACTATTATGCGAAGAGTTCTGCCTGCGGCTTGCCTGACGATTTGCCTGATGGCTGCCCTCGCCCTTGCCGCCCAGGAGCTGCAACTACCCGCCACGGTCAACGCGGGCTCGGGCTTTGCCATTGCGACCTCGGGAAGCGGCAGCGCTACTTTCTATCTGGTAGGTCCGAGCTACACCGCCAAGCGTCAAGTGCAGCTCGGACAGGAAATTCAGGTGCGGCCGCCGGAGGTACGCAGCGCCGGCCGCTATCTGGCCATTCTGCGCAGCGGAGGCGCCAGCCGGAGCGGAAGTTTCTATGTCAGTGCGGCCAAGCCCGCCAGTCTCAGCTTTCTCGCCCACCCCTCCCGGATTCCGGTAGGCCAGCGCGGAGGGGTTGTGGGCGTGGCCTTCCTGTTCGATAACTGGCACAACCTGGTACGCCGGCCTGAGGACGTGGAGTTTCGCCTTTCCACCAAGAATGCTCCCGCGGCGGCCCAAAGCGTGCGGACCCGCGACGGCGCGGCTTGGATTCTTATGAACTCAGGGAGTAAGGCCGGCAATGCGCAATTCGTCGCGGCGCTCGATGGAATTGAGGAGGCCCGCGTCATCCAACAGGTGGCCTCCGACCCCTGCCACCTGCAGATCAGGGCGGAACGGAGCCCCAGAGGAATCCTGGTGCAGACCGCTCCGGTGCGCGATTGCAGCGGCAACCCAGTTTCCGACGGCACGGTCGTGACCTTCACCGCCAACAGCCCTGCCGGGCTCAGCACCGTGGATGTGCCGGTCAAGAAAGATACCGCGCAGGTTGAGCTCAAGATTCCCGGCCCGGCTACCATCTCCGTCGCCTCTGGCGTGGTCATGGGTAACGAAGTAAAGGTGGGAGGCCAGCAATGAGGCATGCATTGGTGCTTGCCCTGCTCTTTGTCTTCAGCGCCTCGTGCTTTGCCGCTGACGGCCCCAGGGTGCAATTCGACACCTCGCACATCGGACCACGGCAGATGGAGGAGGTCACCGGACGCAACATTCCCCGCGACTGGGGCCGCGCCTGGCAGACCCTGGCCATCGCCTTCGCCCAGAATCGTCCTGACCTGTTGGGCCACTACTTCACTGGATTCGCGCAGCAGAAACTGACAGCCGGCATCGCCGCGCAGGAGAAATCGGGCGTGCGCACCCGCTATGTTGATCACGGCCATAAGCTGGAAGCGTTCTTCTACTCGCCAGATGGCGGCGCCCTAGAACTGCACGACACCGCGGATCTGGAAATCCAGGTACTGGACGGCAATAACCTGGTGCACAGCGAACGCGTCACCTTGCGCTACATTGGGCTGATGACACCGGCCGCCGACCACTGGGAAGTGCGTGTGCTGGAATCCGTGCCCAGCTTTTAGTCCAAACCGCAACTCTCGAGTACGCGGAGGGCGCAGGCAAATAATGGTAAATGTTGCCTGCAACGTCGCCGTTCCCCTTGTTACAAACTCACCATTCACGCAACTTTGTAATCCTGAGCGCAGCGAGGGACCTGCTGTTACTGCTTGTCTCCCGGCATGGGGTGCGCGACCTGGTCGGCGTGACGGACAAGTTGCTGGTACACCGAATCGGGCAAATGAGTTTGCCAGTGGCCGCTGAGCCGGGCGTAGCCGGTTATGCCCAAGAACAGCGCGGCGATGCCGAGGGCCATCGCCCAAGCCGGCAAGGATCCAGTTTGCGGGTGGGGGCGCCCGCGCCACAAAGACATTGGCGCGGCTAGTGTCAGCGCATCGTGCGCCGGGCACACAGCCACGCACTCCAGGCAGCCGGTACATTCGGCCGATTTGATGCTCACCAGTTTGTCCACCGGCAGCGCGGATGGGCAGGCTTGGGCGCATTTGGCGCAATCTATGCAGGCCTGGGGATTGCGGCGGATTCGTAGTGGCCCGGGCAGCGCCGCCAGGCCAAGCAGCGCGCCATAAGGACACAAATAGCGGCACCAGAAGTTCTGCACCAGCACTGACGCCACCGCCAGAACCCCGATTACTATGAGACCAGTTTCACC